>CAYULG010000019.1:0-23616 GCA_964445365.1 uncultured Salinivenus sp.
TGAACGTCGTCACGCAGGAGTTCGTCACGGCCACGCAGGACGGGGTGCTCATCCTGTCGGAGTTGACGGGGGCGGCCTACCTGCTGCCCGAGGCTCTTCAGGTTAACCCCTACGATCTGGGCGGGCTCTCCGATTCGATCCGAACGGCCCTCGAGATGCCGACCGACGAGAAGAAAGACCGACTGGAGGGGCTCAAGCAGACGATCGAAGAACTCGACGTCCACAACTGGGCCGATAACTTCCTTGCGGCCCTCAACCAGTGAAGCTGGAGCGGTTGCCGTCGCCTGGACCAGAGCATTTGTTTGCCTCTCATCCGTTCGCCTCTCGCCATGCCGCCCGTCGTCGATGATGCCCTTTTCTTCCTCGATTACGACGGCACGCTCGCGCCGATCGTGGACGATCCGGACGCCGCTGTGCCGCATCCCGACGTGCCCGAGCTGCTCCGCGAACTCGAGGCTCGCTACCCGGTGTGGATCGTGACGGGGCGAGACCTTCGGGCACTGTCCCGCTTCCTCGACCAGCCGTTCAACGCCATCGGCCTCCACGGCGCGCAGCAGGGCATCGTCGGCGGCGAGGTCGAGCAGTTGATGTCCAACGACGCCGCTCAGGCGTTGGAGCACCTGCGCGAATCGGTGCCGTCGGTCGACGGCCTGGAGGTCGAGGAAAAAGATCAGTCCTTTGCGGTGCATTACCGCGACGTGGAGCGAGAGGGAGTGGCCCAGGAGCGCCTCGAAAGCTGGCTCAAGACGATGCCGGAGATCCTCGATGCCATCTGGGGGAAGAAGGTCGTCGAACTGCGGCCCGAGGGTCTGACGAAGGGCACTGCCGTGCGACGCATCGCCGGGCAGCATCCGGAGCACACGCCCGTCTACCTTGGCGACGACACCACCGACGAGGATGCGTTCGCGGCCCTCCAGGATTTGGACCGCGAGGCTGTAACGGTGCGTATCGGCGAGGCCGACACCCAGGCCGACTACCGGCTCTCGGGGCCCAACGCGGTCGTCGAGTACCTGCGTCGGTACGTTTGATCATCGAGCCTACCGACTGACCCTCGACCGTCTCGCCTTATGCGAGGATACGACCGCGGACGGCCGACAGCGGCCAATCGGTCCGTTCGTGAGGACCGTCGTCTGCGGTCGGCGGTCGCCCGGAAGGTCATCCCTTTGAGTTAACCCTTCGTGTCTCGCAACTGTATACAGAGTGTTTCCCACTGATGGCAGACTATGCCCATCCCGAGGTGCTCGTCTCCACCGACTGGATTGCCGACCACCTCGACGAGACCGACAGCCTGCGCCTCGTGGCGGCGAACGAGGACGAGTCTCTTTACGATGAGGGACATATCCCCAACGCCGTCCCCATCGACTGGGTCGAAGAGCTTCAGCAAGAGGTAGTGCGCGACCTCGTGGACGCGGACGGGTTCGCGACGCTCTGCGAGGACAAAGGCATCTCGAACGACACCACCGTGGTGGTCTATGGCGGACAGAACAACTGGTGGGCCTGCTATGCCTTCTGGGTGTTTACGCTGTATGGCCACGAGGACGTGCGCCTCATGAATGGGGGGCGCGAGAAGTGGATTGCTGAGGACCGTCCTCTCTCCACGACGCGCCCCGAGTATCCAGAGGGCGACTACACGGCCTCGGAGCAGGACCTCTCGATCCGGGCCTTTCGCGACCAGGTGCTCCGGCACGTGCAGGCCGGCGGCCCGCTGGTGGACGTGCGGTCGCCGGAGGAGTACCGTGGAGAAGTACGATGCCTTCCCGAGTATCCCGACGAGAGCACCCTTCGAGCCGGCCACATTCCCGGGGCCAGCAACGTGCCCTGGGAGCAATCGGTGCGGGACGACGGCACGTTCCGGTCGCGTGCGGAGCTGGAAGAGATCTACGAGGCCGAGGCGCGTCTCGACGATGAGACCGGAACAGTCACCTACTGCCGGATCGGGGAGCGGTCGAGCCTCACGTGGTTCGTGCTCCGCTACCTCCTCGGCTTCGACCAGGTGCGGAACTACGACGGGTCCTGGTCGGAGTGGGGCAATCTGGTGGGCATGCCCATTCAGCGGGTTGAGGAGGGCGGAGAATGATGACTTCGGGCCGGGTTGTTCTCCGGTCGGTCTGTGCTGCCCGGGTGAATCGGTTGGGGATTGCGACCGCCGACCGTGGTCGGCCGTCCGCTCCCGAGCAGACGGAGAAGACAAGTCTGCGTTCGAGGATCAGTCTTCGTCAACCACGTCCCGCACGACGGCCAGAAGTTCGGCCAGCATCATGGCCGTGGCGCCCCACACCGTGTGGCCCGCTACGTCGTAGTACGGCACCTCCACCGTTTTCCCGTGCAGCGTCCACGGCTCCACGACGCGCGTGTCGGGGGCCAGGAGGTGAGCCAGCGGCACCCGGAGCACCCGCTCGACCTCCCGGTCCGTCGGCGCGAGTGCCGGATCGTGCTCGATTGCCCCGACGTGGGGGTGGACGCAGAAGTTGGACGGTGGAATATAGAGGGGCGTGAGCGTGCCCAAGCGTCCGACCGACTGCGGGTCGAGATCGATTTCTTCGTTTGCTTCCCGCAGGGCCGTCTCGGCGAGCGTCTCATCTCCCTCCCGCTGCCCGCCCGGGAAGGAGATTTGTCCGGCGTGATCGGGCAGGTCCTCGCGCCGCACCGTAAGGACAATGGCGGGGGCCGCGTCCGGTCTTGGGAGAAGAAGGGCAAGCACGCCGGCCGCTCGACAGTCTTTATCCTGTGTGGAGAGTGCTTCTTCCCGGGCCGAGTACCGGGGCGCCATCGTTGCGTGGGCCTCGTGGCCGGGAAGCGGCCGCTGGAGCCGAGGAGAAAGACGATCGCGAAGGGAACTGAGCGTGAGCGACATATCACCCCGGGGAAGGCACAGGCTGCCGGGAAAGTTCCCGACGGGGGAACCGGTACACTGGTCGGTCAAACACAAAACCCCCTGACCGGACGAGGCCGGCCAGGGGCGCATCGGGAGTTGTGCTCACGCCCGAGACGAGCGTGCGCTCCATACGAACTACTGAATGTCGATCTGTTGGGGCGTCTCCTTTTCCGTCTTCGGCACGCGAATGGTGAGCACGCCGTTCTCGTAGGAGGCCGTGATGTCGTCCGCGTTCACCGAGCGCGGGAGGGTGAAGGCGCGGTAGAACTGCCCGAAGGAACGCTCGACGCGGACGTACTCTTCGTCTTCGTTGGTGCGGTCGCTCGTGCGCTCCCCACTCACGGTGAGCTGGTTGTCCTTGTAGTTGATGTTGAGGTCCTCCTTGCTTAGACCCGGCACGTCAAGCTGAAGACGGTAGCCGTTCGGCGTCTCGCTGAGGTCGGTGCGCGGGGCCCAGACTGCCTGTCGGGACGTGGACTCGTCGTCGCCCTCCCGGGAGGGGAAGAACTGTCCGAAGACGCGGTCAATTTCGCGCTGGAGGTCGTTCAGGTTGCGGTTGCGGGTGCGGCTCAAGCTCGTCATGGGTCGTTGGATCGGTTCGTTTAAGGATGATGAAGAGAAGGGCGTGACCGTTGGTCACGATTCCTCGTTCTGCAACTCACCCTCTGTAGTATGCAACCGTTATACCACCCCAAACGTCTGCCCATACATGCTGTCAGTACGACGGAGAAATCCGACGAGATGACACGCACGACCGAGGGGGGCGACGTTGTGGCTGATCCGGGCTGTCAGGGCGTCAAGTTCAGAATTGGAAGGCGCACATCGGGCTGCAAAGATGGCAGGACCGGCGTCTACCGGAGGGGCCCACCAACTGGATAGGGAGGCTCAACCGCTTTCCACGAATGGCCCGATCAGAGAGGGTGGAGAGGGAAAAAACGCATTGGTCCATCACGGACGCCCTGCCACCGTTGAGGGGGGCGAACCTCCCTTCGCCCGTTCACCGATTTCCTCCGTGTACCACCGAGGCGCGGATGCGAGACCACGTTCATCCACTAGCATGGTCGCATCCGGACCTGCTACTCACAGGGGGCCGGACGTACCGTGCCCTCCGCCGGTCCAAAGCCTACGCGATATCCATTCCCCTTTGCGTGGCCGCTTAGGACGACGCGGTCGCCGTCCTCGAGGAAGGCGCGCGTTTCTCCGCTCGGGAGCTCCACCGGGTCTTGCCCGCGCCAGGATAGCTCCAGCATGCTGCCGTAGCTGTCCTCGGTGGGTCCGCTGATGGTGCCGGACGCCATGAGGTCGCCAGGCTGCGTATTGCAGCCGTTCACCGTGTGATGGGCCAGTTGCTGCCGGACGGTCCAGTACATGTGCTTGAAGTTCGACTGGCACACGGTGTGGGGCGCGTCCATCGCCTCCGTCTGCAGGTCCACCTCCAGGGTTACGTCGAAGGCCCAGTCCCCGTCGTGCTGGAGGTAGTCGAGCGGCTCCGGATCTTGCTCGGGGCTCGGGACGCAGAATGGTTCGAGAGCCGCCATCGGTACGACCCACGGCGAGATGGTCGTGGCGAAGCTCTTGCCCAAGAAGGGGCCGAGGGGCACGTACTCCCAGCCCTGAATGTCGCGTGCGCTCCAATCGTTGACGAGGCAAAAGCCGAAGATCTGCTCCGGTGTGTTCTCGATAGGAATGGGTTCCTCGCGGGGATTGCCCGGACCGGTGAAGAACCCGACCTCAAGCTCAAAATCCAGAAGTTGGCTGGGGCCGTAGACCGGCGGTTCATCGTCGTTGGGCCGGGTTTGGCCACAGGGACGCCGCACGTCGGTCCCGCTCGGGACGACGCTGCTGGCCCGTCCATGGTAGCCGACGGGCAGGTGTTTCCAGTTGGGTTTGAGTGCATTTTCGGGTCCTCGAAACATCGTCCCCACGTTCCGGGCGTGGTGCTCCGAGGAATAAAAGTCCGTGTAGTCGCCCACCTCGACCGGCAGGTGGATGGTCACCGCCTCGCGCTCGTGGAGCACCTTTTCTCGAAGGGCTGGATCATCGCGAAGGTCGGGCGTGTCGGCCCGCAGCAGCGTGTGGATGCGCTCGCGGACGGCCGACCACACCGGCTGCCCCAGGCTCATGAAGGCGTTGAGCGAGGCCTGGGCGAACGGTCGGCTATCGGCCACGCCGGGGTGGTCGAGTGCGCCCTCGGCGTTGAGGAGAGCGAGGTCGAGCACGTACGAGCCAATAGCCACGCCCACCCGAGGCGTCGAGGAATTTGGGGGAGAGACAATGCCGTACGGAAGGTTCTGGAGGGGGAAGGGGCTCTCCGCGTCGACGTCGAGGAAAGAGGAAAGGGAGGGATCGGTGGTCGGATCGTTCATGAGGTGTCAGGGAAGAAGGAAGGAGAGTGCGAAAATCCAACGCGGGGGATTGCCGTTTAGTGACAGCAAGATTTCCGAGGAGAGGAGATCAGAGTAGGTCCAGGTTCCGAAGGTGGTCGACCGGTTCCTCGAAGCTGCAACTCCCGAACGAGAGGGCGAGATTCTCGCGTGTGTGACGAATGCCCTCGATCGAAACGCTCAGGTCGCGCCAGAAAAAGGCGTTCTTTTCGAACCGAAAGTTGTTTGATTCGTCTTCCGAAAGGATAGCGCGAACGTCGTCCGGGTCGAGCTGGTGCTCGGCGGCGAGGACGGCGGCCCCGAAAATGTTGAGAAAGCCGTGCATCTCGGTGTCCAGGCCGTCATCATAGTGGCGAATGGGATGGTGGAGGCCGGCAGTGGCTTTAAACGGGATGCTGGCGTTCCGACTCGCCGTGATCAGGGCTGCAGCGTGCTCAACGGGCGGCACGGCACTGGGCTCGGCCCCGCCGCAACGCATCTTGAGGCCGACGGTTGAGCGGGCGGGCACGGCCTGCTGGCTGTTGTGCTCGGCAGCTGCCGCGCAGACGGCGGGCAGTTGGGCGATTGCTTCGGCCCGCATGGGCAGTTCAAAGAAGAAGTCAAGCTGGGCGGTGCCGGTATGGACAAGGCGCTGGTCCACGGCTTCGAAGAAGGCCTCGACGTCCGTCTGGCCGTTGCCGACTACGGAGGCGGGGAGGGGCACTTCCATCACATCCACCTGCGCGCGCCCCCCGTATTCCTCGTCGAAGGTGTCGATGACATCGAGGTCCCGGCCCAGCGCGTCGAGAAACGCATCCTGATCGTCCCCACCAGTGCCGAGGACGGAAAAGCGGTACGGCTCTTCGTCGGAGAAGAGGCCCTGAAACGGCCTGAGGTCGGGCAGCCGCCGCACCGGGAGCACGAACCGGGACAGCATCCAGGCCTCGTCCTCGTCTCGGTAGTCGGCGTAGTTTCGGATCGCCCGAGCGAGTGAGAGATCGGCTGGGGGAAAGAGGCCGGCGTAGTCCAAGATCTCGCCGAGCAGGGTTTGGATGCTCGGAGGGATCAGTGAGGGCGAAGAATCGGTCGCTTCCATAGAGGAAAAAAAGACGTTCAGGAAGAAAATGACAGCAAGGCCATTCAGGCCATACAAAGGGGAGGCTCGTGGAACCAATGCCAATGACGTGCACGTGCACTGTTATCAGACCGGTTGCAATCCGGTTCGGTCCCGGCTGAATACACTTTTTGTGAGCGCTTCCAACAAAAGACAGCCGGCGAGCAGGTACAATGGGATCAGAGCACGACGGGACTCCGTTCTTGTTCTGATCGTCGCTCATCTTTTCGAACGGTTTCCAGACACGACATGACCACAGGGAAGCACCCACTGACGTGGGCAATCACTGGTGTTGGGGTTGTCCTTTTGATCCTCGCAGGTTGTGGCGGGAGCTCCGGTGTGCAGCAGGCAGAGTCGGCCGTGGATCAGCAGGAGTATCGAAAGGCTCTTTCGGGTATCGAGCAGGCCCTGGAACAGGATTCGGCCAACGTTGGCGCGTATCTTCTGCGAGCGAAGGCCCTCCGTGGCATGGCGGATAGCACCATGGCGGCCGACGAGTACAAGGCACTCCACCGCCGAGCCTGGGAGGCGGAAGAGGAAGCTCTTTCCTTCGATCGGAGCCTTCGAAAGACCGTTCGAGACCGTCGCGCAGACGTCTACGATCGAGAGATCGGACGGGGCGAGATTGCATATAATCGCGCTAACAAGAATGAAAGTCAGGAGCTTTACCGTCGGTCCATCTCTTTCTTTGGCGCCGCCGGGGCTGTCCGCCCGGATTCGGCGCGACCCGTCTTGAACGAGGCGTTCGCTCGACTGCGCGTCTCGCAGCGAAAAGAGGTGGTTCCCATCTTGGAACAGTACGTAGAGCGAGCCGACACCGCGGCGAAGAAGGCCTACAAAGTGCTGGGCCAGCTTTATCTGGAGACCGATCAGCCCCAACAGGCCGTTGAACTTTTGGGACAAGCAGTCCACACCCATCCGTCCGACCAAGAGTTGCAATCACTTCGACTCAGCGCCTACAACCGGTCTGGAAACGCAGGTCAGGCCCTGAAGACGTATCGAGAGCAAATCGCAGAAAAGCCGAACGTCGCGACGTATCGATACAACTATGGAGCCCTACTGCTCGAAGCGGAGCGGTACGCCGACGCGATCAGCCAGCTTGAGAAGGCAGTTCAGATTCGACCCGCTCACCTGGAAAGTCAGTACAACCTGGGCGCAGCCTACGTCAATGCAGCCCTGGCCCGCGACGACAGCATTGCTGCCCTTGAAGAAGAACAGGTGACCGTGCCGGATACGGTCGACAAGCAGGAGCAAATTGAGGCGCTTATGCAGAAACGACAGTCCCTGTTTGAAGAGGCCATTCCCCCACTGGAACGGGCGCGGAAGATGGGCGGGGTCTCGAGTGCCATTCGCCGGGATGCATGTCGAGCCCTCTTGGTTGCTTACGTCCAGACGAACCGTCCCAGTCGGGCAGCACAGGTGGAGGGGTGCACGGGTTTTACGAAACCGGATGCTTAGTTCCTGCGGCTGCGGTGCAAAGGGACACGCGAACGAAGGTGTCGAAAGGATTGCGGCGCTTCTCGTCGCCTCCTGGACCTGGGTCGTGCGTCTACATGACTGAAGAGAACCGTTCGAACTGGGGGGGCAGACCGGCCCATATGCTCCCCGAATGATTGGCCTCGAGGGGAAAGTTCACGGAGGGATGACGGAACTGTTGTTGCATACCCTTCCCTGTCCACGTAGGTTAATACCCCAAAGCACCCTAAAGATATTCCCTCCTGTTACTTCAAGAGGGCGTTTTTAGCGAGTTCCCACCCACGCGTTTACTGAGCAATTTGCTACGGAGGACATCCAAACTATGACACCGACACAACGATCAGCATTCTTTGGATTGGTTTTGGGCGGGCTTCTGCTCGGCATCATGTCCGCCTGCTCGGTTGGCAATACCAACTTGTCGACGGCCAAGGAGGCCATGGGGAACCAGAATTACGAGCAGGCCCTGGCCAACATTGATACGGCAATCGCTCAGGACTCGATGGCGCGAGTGAAGGCTTACAAGATGCGGGCGGATGTCCTCAGGCAGATGGCGGACAGTACGATGGCCCCTGATGCATATAAGGACTTGTTTCGGCAGGCTCGTGCGGCGGAGGACAGTGCAGTGAAATATGATCCTGGTGTTCGCAGTGACGTCGAGGGGAAGCAGACGCTGACGTACTCCCAGCAGTATCAGAAGGGGGCGAAGACTTTTCGGAAGGCGCAGCGCACGGCCGATTCGTCGACTTTCCGCCGCGCCGCCGCGTACTTTGGGGCTGCATCGGCCACCTATCCGGACTCGGCGTCTGTAATCCTCAATGAGGCCTACGCTGTTCTCAATACGGAGCGGATGAAGCAGAGCGGGGACATGACCAACGCCGCGCCCACACTGGAAAAGTATCTCGAAAAAGCCAATCAGCCCGACAAGAACGCGTACGACATTCTAAGCGCGCTTTACTTGCAAAAAGGTGAGAACGAGAAAGCCATCGATCTTCTCGAGACGGCCCGCGAGGACCTGTCGGCCCGACCGGCCTCCTTCCGGCTCGCAGGATCTCAGGGACTCAATTATTCCGGGACAGTTGAGGGAGACGGAGGCTCTCGAAGTGTAGAGGGGACCGTGCCGGATCGGGTCATGCTCAACACGGAAGGCCAGGTTTCGGGGACCTTCGAAAAGAAGCAGGAGAAGGGCGAGTTGCAGGTTCAGTTGTACTATAAAGGCGCCTCGGTTGCCGATACGAGCACAACCACCGGCTCCGTGACGCTTTCTGAGAATCTGAGCGAGAAAGCCCCTCTCGCCGAACTCGAAGGCCGACTCTTGAATGCCTACAACCGGGCCGGTAAGACCGAGACGGCAATGGCCGAGTACCGGCAGCAGATTGAGAAAAATCCCTCGAATGTGACCTATCGATACAATTACGGCTCGATGCTGCTCAACGCGGATCGGTACGACGAGGCGATCGAACAGCTTGAGAAAGCTGTTGAACTGGAGCCTGGAAACGTGAAGGCCCAGTACAACCTTGGTGCCGCCTACAGCAACAAGGCCCGGCTCATCCAGGATAGCCTCCGGACCGTTGAGGATTCGATTGCCACTATCCGAGATGCGGCGGTTGAAGAGAACCGAGGTCCGACCGACGAAGAGGAGAAAATCGTGAATGAACTGGATCGAAAAACCAAGATCCTGGCTCAGAAGCAGAGGAACATCTACAAGAAGGCTGTCGCTCCGCTGGAGCGCGCCCGTCAGCAGGCGAACCCCGATGCTTCGGTTCGGAAGGATGCCTGCCGGGCGCTCGTGACCGCCTACGTCCAAACCAACCGGGTGGACAAGGCCCGAGAGTATGAAGAGTGTTCGGGAATGAATCTCGATCAAGAGAGTCAAGGTGGAAACTAACCTTTTCTGTGCCGACCGGCCACAGGAGCCCGCCGTTTTGTCCGACCGATTGAGAGCCCGGGTCGCCGAAAGGGGCCTGGGTTCTCGTACGTAGGGGGCGAGGGCCACCCGTTGCTCCGTTTTGCGCGAGACCTTTCAAACGTACCAACACCCGACGGACATGCCTGAGGACGCCGACCCTTCCATTTCAATTGCCGACCTCCATTCTGGGTTCGGCACGCGCGCCGTGCACGCCGGCCAGCAACCCGATCCGGCCACCGGGGCAGTGATGACGCCTATCTATCAGACCTCCACTTATGCCCAGGAGGCCCCCGGCGAGCACAAGGGACACGAGTACTCGCGCGTGTCCAATCCCACGCGGACGGCCCTTGAAGGCAACCTCGCGGGACTCGAAGGGACCGAGCACGGCATTGCGTTTAGCTCGGGCGTGGCCGGCATCGACGCGATCATGAAGAGCCTGCGCCCCGGCGACCACGTGGTGGCCACCGATGACCTCTACGGCGGCACGCACCGGCTCATGCGACAGGTCTTTGAGCCGCTCGACATCCACACCTCCTTCGTGGACCTGAGTGATCCGGACCGGGTGGAAGCGGCGATCACGGAGAGTACGAAGCTTCTCTGGGTGGAGACGCCCACGAATCCGCTCATGCGTGTTGTTGACATCGAGGCCCTCTGCGAGTTGGCGCACGCCCACGACGTGGACGTGGCGGTCGACAATACCTTCGCCTCCCCCTACCTCCAGCAGCCCATCGACCTGGGGGCCGACCTCGTGCTCCACTCCGCCACGAAGTACCTTGGCGGCCACTCCGACCTCATTCTGGGGGCGGTGTGCACCGACTCGGACGAGTGGGCCGAAAAACTGCGCTTCCAGGTCAAGAGCACGGGTGCCTCCCCCGGCCCGATGGACTGTTTCCTGACGCTTCGGGGCACGAAGACCCTCCACCTCCGCATGGAGCGCCACTGCGAGAATGCCCGTCGCCTGGCCACCATGCTCGACGAGCATCCGGCGGTGGGACGTGTGCTGTACCCGGGCTTGCCCTCACACCCCGGCTACGAGCTGGCGAAGAAGCAGATGAGCGACTTCGGCGGCATGATCTCCTTTGAGTTGGCCGGCGGCGATATGGACCGGGCCCTCCGTGTGCTCGACGAGGTGGAGGTCTTCACCCTGGCCGAGAGCCTGGGGGGCGTAGAGAGCCTCATCGAACACCCGGCCTCCATGACCCATGCTTCGATCCCGGCCGAGGAGCGCGAGAAGATTGGCCTGACCGACTCGCTCTTGCGCCTGAGCGTGGGAGTGGAGACGGCCGACAATCTCGAAGCGGACCTCGTCCGTGCGATCGAGGTCGCCACGTAGGCGAGAAGGCACGGTCCCGCACTGTCCCGTCGGCAGCCGGGCCAAAGGAGACGCACAGATCTTTTCCGGTTCCTGCTCCGCGAACAGTCACCATCCCATCGTGCCGGGGCCGCCCTTGAACGGGCCTACGACGTCGTCGGTAATCCAGCCCCCGTAAAAGTCGCCCTCCTGGTGGCGCACGGCCTCGTCGCCGACGTAGCACGCGTCCATCTTGCTTGCGTAGAAGGCGAGGTGGTTGGTGAGGGCTTCGTAGCGCTCGACCGGATCGGGATAGCCCCATGCAGCTCGGGTGGCTGTGCGGTCGCCGACCGTCACGGTGAAGTACACGGCTCGTCCTTTGAATTCGCACATCGAGGTGCGAGCCGTTTCCTCCACGTACTCAGTGGCAATGTCCTCGGGCGGCAGGTAGTAGACCGGCGGATGGCTGGTTTCAAGTACGCGCACCGCGTCGGTCGTGTCCGCGATGACGGTGTCGTTGAAAACGACCCGGATGGGATGGTCGGTGGGTTCGATAGCGGGCGGACGCGGGTAGTCCCAGACGGACTCCTCATCGGGACCGGGTTCGGGGTGGTCGGGCATGGGGGGCGTTAGGGCGTTGAGCGTTAGGCGTTGAGCGTTAGGCGTTTCGCGTTGAGCGTTCTGCATTGAGCGTTCTGGGTTGAGCGTTGTGGAGTTGAGCCGGGAAGACCGGTTCAGCCGTCGATTCCGCTGGGGGTAGACCACTGAGTCGCGAGGTGATCGATTTCTTGTCGGAGGGCGCGGTCCTCGACGACGGGCTCGAACGAGGGCATCCAGTCCGGTGGGGGCGGGGCGGGGCCGTCGGTGCGGTCCTCGGCGCGCAGGTGGGTGAGTTGGGCGAGGGCCATGCCCAGCACGGCGAGGATGGGGGCGAGGTGATCGGCCTGCTCGTGGGCGGTGCGGGCGGCAAGTGCGCCCATGGAGACGATGTCCTGGTTGTCGTCGTTGGTGGGGATGGACGAAGTGGCGGCCATCTGTGCATTTTGGCGCAGCTCGGCGACGAGTGCGGTGGCGGTGAGCTGCGCCCCGGCGAGCCCGCTCGTGGGGCCCGGGTCCCAGGCCAGCAGCGGCGGCGCTCCGCCGTTCTGATCAGGAGAAAGAAGCAGGTCGATCTGCCGTTCAGCCAGCACGCCGACCTGAGTAACCGCCTCGTTTAATGCATCGGCGGCAAAGGCCACCTGCTGCCCCTGAAAGTTGCCGCCGTGCAGGGCGGCGGGGGCCTCGGGATCGATTACAGGATTGTCGTTCACACCGTTCAGTTCCGTCTCCACGACCGAGCGGGCGTAGGCGAGCTGGTCGCGCACGGCCCCGAGGACCTGTGGGGCACACCGCAGTGAATACACTTCCTGGAGGGGGCGCCGCTCTTGCTCGGCCGGGCCGTCGCGGGTGGCCTCTTCGCGGATGGCGGTAGCGCTCTCCACCTGTCCCTCGTGCCCCCGGGCCTCGTGCAGCCGCGGGTCGAGGGCCTCCAGCGAGCAGCCCAGGAGCCGGTAGGCCCACCCAGTCAGGGCCTCTGCGCGTTCGAGGAGGCGCTGCCCCCGAGCCACGGCGAGCGCTGCGGCTCCTGTCATGAACGATGTCCCATTCACCAGGGCAAGGGCGTCGCGGGCGTCGAGCGAGACCGGCTCTACCCCAGCGCGCTCCAGGAGGAGACCAGCGTCCACCGGTGTCCCGTCGTCATCCAGCATGCGACCCCGACCGGTACAGGCACGCGCCACATGGGCGAGGGGGGTGAGGTCGCCGCTCGCCCCCAGCGACCCAATTTCGGGCACAGCCGGAATCAGGTTGGCCTCGAGAATCGCCACGACGCCATCGACCGTTGCGGGGCGGATGGCAGAGTGACCCTGGCCGAGGGCCTGGAGGCGGGCCGTCATCATGGCGCGGACGACGGCCGGATCGGCGAGGTCGCCGCTTCCGCTGCCGAGGTGGGCAAGCAGGCCGTCCCCATGGTTGGTGGGGCCGTCGGCGTCCGCCGCGTACTCGTGGAGGGGGCCGAATCCTGTCGTGACACCATAGACGGGCTCGCCGGCCTCACGCACCGCGGTAAGGGCCACCCGCGCGGATTGAAGCGCATCCTCGGCGGCCGGCGTCATGCGAAACGGCGTGCCCGGTTGGTGGGCGGCCCGTTCGATGTTCTCGCTCGTAAGCTGCTGGTTTGGGCCGAACGCAAGCGTTGGGGGAAGGGAGGGATTGGACATGAGGGGAGGAAAGAAAGCGGGGCGGGGAGGGAAATCAAGGGCGCAGAGACCGTTTTGAGTTCACATGTGGGCGTGAAGGGCCCCACCTGGCGACGGCAGACCCGTCAAGTCCGACCGTTCTCTTCTTCTACACGCTTCATGCTTGCCCAACGGGCCACAAAACGATGTCGATGAGGACTGCAATCTACAAATCGGTGCAGTCGCTACCCCGACTGGTACGTCTCCGTGAGCGTCGTCGTCATGGCCTCTCGGTCCACCGTCCCCTTGGGCCGAGTCGTCCAGGCGTCGGGGGGGACCGTGGTCGTCCACACGAGCCGCTTGCCGAGTGAACCGAGCGCCTCCCGGACGGCCGCCGCGGAGGGCGGGTCCTGAGCCGAGGGATCCAGGCACAGGGCCACGGCCACGTCGTCGCCGTCGGGCGTAAAGACGAGCGCGTCGTGGAGGGCCGGATGGGTGGTCTTGAGGGCTGCTTCCATAGCGCCCGCCCGCACGAGCCGACCGTTGGACAGCTTGAACGCGTTGTCCTTACGGCCCCGAAAATAGAGGTCTTTGCCATCACGATGGACCAGGTCTCCCGTGTGGACGGTCCGATCGGGATCGGTCCGGTTCAGGCGTCCGTTCTCCCAGAATCCGACACACGCATTTGCGCCCTCGAATAGCAGTTCGCCGTCGTCGGCGACCTCAACGCTACACCCGACGGCCCGCCCCAGATAGTGCGCGTCCCATTGTCCGGTTGGCCCCAGCGCAATCCCGGGCCCCGCCTCCGTCTGCCCGTAGCCCGCCCGGAGGCAGGTGTAGGACAGCCGTTCGGCCAGGGGGCCGGACACCGGTGCGCCGCCGACGATGCCGCCCTGCAATTGGCGGAGGAGGCGCCATCCGCTCCGGGTGTCGGCCAAACGCTGGATGGTGAGGGGAACAGCGGACAGGTGGGTGGCCCCCCAGGCATCGCGAAGCTGAAGAAGGCTTTTTGGGTCGCGCCCCCCTTCGGGATCGCGAATGATCTCGGCCCCCGCAAAGAGGGCGGGAAGCAGGTCGAGCACGAGGCCGAAGGCGTGCGTCCAGGGAAGGACGGAGAGGGACCGGGCGTTCTGAAGAGAGAGGTGGGGCAGGTGACTCGCAAGGACGGAGAGGACGTTCCGGTCCGAGAGGGCCACCCAGTGGGCAAGGCCCGTGGTGCCGGACGTTTGAAGGAGGAAGCGCACGTCCGGGGTGCGATCCGTCCGCAGGGGACGGAGAGCGTCGGGGGTCGACCGGGGGCCTGCATACTCTTCCGACACCCAGGCATGTGGGGCTGGGCGGGTCGTGACGGCGGCCCGAGCGTCAAGACGATCGAGCAGTGCGTCTACGTTCGCCGTCGGCGGGACAAGAGCAAGGGTGTACCCTTCCCAAAGGGCCGCAATCAAGACCTGGATGAAGGCCGGGGAGGGAGGGAGGGCAAGCACGAGCCGATCGCCCTCTTGCAGGCCTTCTGCCCGAAACGCATCCGTCCACAGCCGCGATCCGGTCCAGAGCGAGGCCCCCGGCGTGATGGCCCCGTCGGCGATGAGGGCTGGGAGCGGCTCGTCGCGGAGGTGTTCGTAGAAAAGGTCGTGCCAGGGGTTTGGGTCAGGGTGCGCGCCGGGGGCCGGACATTGGTCGAGGGCGGCCGTCAGGGCGTCAACGGCCTCGGGGCTTCCCGTCGTTCGGGGAAGGCCGTCCGATTCCGACGAGTCCGGCGTACCGTTGGTCCGCATCGGGTCAGAACGCTCTGAGGGCGGAGTAAGAGGAAAAGTAAATGCGTGTGCTTCGGTGCGATCCCAGAGCCCTCCCACGGGACTGCAAGGAAAGACGGGAACTAGAGAGACGTTTGGCCTCTTCAGGCCCGCGTCGATCCGCCTTCTCGTCAGCGTTCGGGGGAGCGAGCCAGTTCAGACCCCGTCGTGGGAACGGAGACGGTCTGTCGGGAGGACCGAGGAGAAGACTGTAGCCTCAGAAAGTAGCTAAATTTTCTGAACAGTAATCCAGTTGTTGTTGTCCTCGTCCCGATAGAGGAAGATGTCCACCAGGGTGGGGCGCATTTTGTAGGTGTAGGTGTAGCTGAACGTCTCGTCTAGCTCACCCCGTCGCACTCCTTTTTTAAACCGGCCCCGAAACAGCCGATTGTTCGTGCAGGGAGCCACCTGAGTGAAGAAGTTGCGTCCCGTAACCTCCTCCGGGTCCATACCGCTCAGCTCCGACTCGTACTGGTTGAAAAATTGAATCGTCCCTTCATCGTCAACCTGAATGATGCCGAACGGAGCGTCGTTGAGCTGCTCGTCGCTTGCGTGCCGAAGCTTTTCTCCAAGGTCGTCGTCCTCGAAGTATAGGTCTTCGATCGTCGTTGTCTCGTCCGGGGCCTCCGTTTCCGGCTGATCCGCACTCGACTCCGCGGTGTCCTCGGCGGACGACGGAGGTGAGCCCGCGGAACCGGTGGAAGGAGGGGGCTCCTCTTCAGACCCGTTGTTTGGCTGATCGGAGCCGAGGATCGAGCGGTCGTCGGAGTCCTGGTTGGAATTCGGTTCAGGCATCAGTTCGGAAGGGTTCGGTGAGAAGGACACATTTGGAGGGCCGCGGCCGGATCGGTCAGGTCACAGTGCCCGAAACACGATCCAGTTGACCGAGTGGTCGGGGTGTCGATAGAGACGAACGATGAGGTTCGTCGGGGGGCCTTCCCGGCTCACGTAGGTGTAAAAGAAGCGTTCGTCCATCTCGCCTGCGGCGACACCGTCTTCAAATCGGCCCCGGAAGTGGGCATTGTTCGTGGCCGGGGCGATGTCGGCGAAGAAGTCATTGCCTACGAAGGCAGCGGGACTGTTTTCTCCAACGTCAGGCCACTGGCGAGCGTTCGCATTGACTCGGTGAATGGTACCGTCGTCGTCCACCCCAATGATTCCAGCGGGAAGTGCATCGAGTGCATCGTCGTCGAGGTTATCGAGTTGGGTGACAGGGGTTTCCGGGAGAAGAGGGTTGTCGTCGGGGATGGGATCGGCGAGGGCTTCCCGGTTCTCGTAGGCCTCCTCAAGTTGGGCCTCCATGCTGTCGATGAGATCCGAAATCGCATCGGGGTCGTCCGTTCCAAGTTCTTCCTCTAATTCATCAAACTGGGCTTGAAGGCGGTCTCTCTTTTCGCGTAGGGCCGTCTTTTCTTCCTGTAACGCCGTGAGCTTTTCCTCAAGCTCCTGAATCCGCGAGACGGCCTCGTTGGGATTCTCGACCCCCTGCTCAGCAAGCCGGTGACGCCCATCGTAGAGGTCACCGAGCTGTGCCTGCATGCTCTCAATCATCGAGAGGGCATGATCGATGCTGTTGACGCCGTGCTCCGACATCTGCTCTCTGCTTTCGTAGAACGACTCGAGCTGATCTTGCATGCTCGACAGCATTCGGATCGCGTCGTCGGCCCCGTTCAGGTTGTATTCGGCGAGCTGCTGGCGGTCCGCGTAGAGCTCGCTAAGCTGTTCCTCCAGGTCGTTGACCATGGTAAGGAGGCCGTCGAGCGTCGATACGCCAAACTCTTCCTCCAGCCGGTTTGTGATCTTGGACTGCTCGGGCGCAGGCGCAAAGATGGAGTTCGTGGAGCTCTCGGCGTCGCGGTCCTCGTACACGTCCTCAAGTTGGTCGGTCAATCCCTCGACCATCTCAACCACCGCGTCGGGGGAGGATACGCCGAGCTCACGCTGGAGCTGTTCTTCCCGCGCCATCAGGGCTTGCAGTTGCTCGAAGGTATCCCCTCTATTCTCAAGATCACCGTCCGCGACGGAACGTTCGGTGGCACCCTTCTCGTCGTAGAGCTCGTCCAGCTGCTGCTCCATGCTGGTGATGGCCTGAAGGACGTGCTCGGGGCGGTCAAAACCCGCTTCGGTGAGGACCTCCTGCTGGTCTTCAAGCGTCTCTACGCGGTCACGGAGGGCATCAATGGTCGCCGCGATCTCGTCCGGGGAGTCGGCCCCGACGGCGTCCTCGAGGCGCTCGAGGGCCTGATTCTCGCGCCGCAGCTTTTGAAGGCGTTCGAAGGTGCGCTGGAGCACCGTTTTGGCCTCCTCCGCGTCGGTAAGTCCCATGTCTTCAAGGACTTCGGCCTCCTCGTCAAGGACGCTGATCTGGAGTTCTCGGATCTGATCGACCACCTCTTCTGGCTCGGATGTAGGAAGAAAGTCCATCAACTCCTTCCATCGATCTTGATACCAAGCGAGGTCGCTTGGGGCGTCGTGACGATCAGCCATGGGAGGTCTCGTACTTCCAGTCTCAGTTGAAGGGGACACGCACTCTACGCGGTCGCAAAGAAGACCAACCGAACAGAGAGTTTCTTTGGAGGATTAAGAGGGAGAGTCGATTTTCTGCTGAGTTTCCAAACCAGTGTATACGTTAATCATCGCATCGAATCGACCGTTCCAGCCGCCTGCCTGAATTCCGCAACCGTTACAAGGGGTTAGGAGGGGCCGAGGCGCTTGAGAACGAACAGGAGCAACAATTCGTCAGTCCGTCGACGTTGTTTCTTCGGCGAGGGTTTGGAGCTCCTCCTTGAACTGGTCCGTGAGGGCCCGGGCCGTTTGTTCGGTCTCGGCCTCTGCGTAGACCCGAAGGATGGGCTCTGTATTGGACGGTCGCATGTGCACCCACCGGTCGGGAAAGTCGATCTTGAGCCCATCGATCGTGGAGGTGTCTTCTTGGGCGTAGCGCTCGGCCATGGTGCTGAGCAGGCGCTCGGGGGGCAGGTCCGGGAGGGGCAGCTTGTCCTTGACCATCGCGTAGTGAGGCAGTTCGTCGTGGAGGGTGCTCAGGGAGTGGCTTGTTTCCGCTAGGTGCTGGAGAAGGAAGGCGGTTCCTGCGAGTGCGTCTCGTCCGTAGTGGAGGTCGGGCACAATAACGCCGCCGTTGCCCTCTCCCCCGAGGACGGCGTCGGTCTCGTGCATGCGCTGCACCACGTTGATTTCGCCGACGGCCGAGCGGTGGACCGGCTGGTCGTGACGGGCGGCTACGTCCTCGATGGCGCGGGAGGAAGAGAGATTGGTGACGAAGGCTCCCTCGCGGTGCTGCCAGAGGAAGTCGGCGGCGAGGACCTGCGTGAGTTCTTCGAGCACGAATCGCCCCTGGTCGTCAACGAAGGCAAGGCGGTCGGCGTCCGGGTCGACGGCCAGGCCGAGGTCGGCGTCGAGCTCGGGCACAGCCTCGGTGAGCTCCGTGAGGTGGTTGGGTCGGGGCTCGGCTGGGTGGGCGAAGTGACCGGTGGGCTCGCAGTTGAGGCAGTGCACGTTCTCCTCTGCCACCCCGAGGCGATGAAGGAGGCGTGGCAGCGCGATGCCCCCGACGGAGTTGATGCCGTCGACGACCACCGAAAAGTTCTGCGCGGCGATGCGCTCCGGATCAATGAGGTCGAGGGCCAGAATGGCGTCGATGTGGCGGGGGAGGGCGTCGCGGGTTTCATAGCCGCCCATGTCGCCAAATTCAACGGGGGCCGCCTCCCGGGCGTTTGCCTGTCCGATCACCGTCTCCCCCTGCTCGGGCGTCAGAAATTCGCCTTGCTCGTTAAGCAGCTTGAGGGCATTCCACTCCTCGGGGTTGTGGGAGGCAGAGAGGATAATGCCGCCCACCGCCTCTTCCTGTACTACCGCCATCTCCACGGTGGGCGTAGAGGCGAGCCCGACGTCGAGGACGTCACAGCCCATCCCGCGCAGTGTACCGATAACGATTTGTGCGCAGGCCTCCCCGGACGGGCGGGCGTCCCTCCCGACGACGATCAACGGTTCGCGGTTGGTCTGCTGGGCACGTGTGCAACACCAGGAGCCGTAGGCCCCGGCGTAGCGAACGAGTACCGAGGGACTGAGGCCATCGCCCACGATTCCACGGATGCCGGAAATGGAGGCGATGAGGGTTCCGTTCGTTGACATGGTGGAGTGGAAGCGCTAGACAAAGACGGTAGGGAGGAGCCCCGGCGTTCGAGAACCGACGCGCCAAAAAATATACGGGAGTCAGGAAAGGATGGAAAGAGGAGCCGAGGCTGTGGATTGAAGTCTTTCCAATCTTTCCGGTCTCAATGCTCTGGGGAGGTGTTCAGGATCTGTAAGATCGGCAGAAGAGCATCCTGCAGGAAAGCGTTCGCGCTTGCTTCATGGAACCGGGAAGGCCCCCTTCCGTGCCAGAACCCGGTGTAAACTGGGCCGAAGAACATCCCCGAATTGGGACGTATCAATCACCTGCTTTCCGTTGCGCTCATGGACACACAGGCACCGTCGAACGCCGACCTGCGCTGGACGTGGCGCCGTCGGTTTTCGTTGCTCACGGTATTCACGACTGTCCTCCTGATTTGTTGGGGCGGGGTCGTGACGAGCATCGGGGCGGGCATGGCGTTTCCGGACTGGCCCACGTCCCTCGGCTCCTACAACCTCATTAATCCGGTGGACGAGTGGTGGACGGTGCCGGCGTACCTCGCCGAGCACGGGCACCGGCTCATTGCCAGCCTCGTGGGCATGCTCACCGTGGGACTGGCTGCGTGGACGTGGTGGGCCGATCCCCGGGCCTGGATGCGGAAGCTGGGCATTGCGGCCGTTGCCCTGGTTGTCGCCCAGGGCATTCTTGGGGGGCTTCGCGTCCTGTGGGTGTCTATCGATCTGGCGGCGGTGCACGCCTGCGTCGCACAGCTTTTCTTTGCCGTGCTCGTCGCGATGACGCTCTTCACCACCGACACGTGGCGCAACCGTCGGGGCATTCTTCCCGCCGACCGATCGGGCACGCGGCTGCGGTGGATGGCTTACGCGTCGACCGCCGTCATTTACCTACAGATCGTGCTGGGGGCGCTGCTTCGCCACACGGGTGGGGGCGTCTCGCCCGGCTTCACCGCCGTCCACGTGACCGGTGCCTTTGTCGTCGTGGGCCTCGTGCTGGCTGTCTTCGTCGTCGCGGAGAAGCACCACGATGACGTGCCGGTGGTGCGCCGGGCCGCCTGGGCATTGTTTGGGGCAATGGGGCTACAGTTTGCGCTCGGGCTCGCTGCCCTGCTCGTGATGCTTTACGCAGAGCCGCAGACGGGGCTGAGTCTCTTCTCCGTTTTGCTCACGGTGGCCCACCTCGTCGTCGGCGCGCTGCTGTTCGGCACCTCGATCGTTACGACTCTTTTGGTGGCGCGCCGACCGGAGACGGAATCGGCAACCGAGGAGGTGCGTTCAATTTCCACGGAGCCTGCCCTTGCCGGTGCAGAATCCTAGCGTTGCCCTCAATCACCACTGTTTTTTTGATCTTGAGCGTTTTCCTCGCCCATGTCCCAGTCCCCTGACCGGTCGCCATCGGAGGCGGCGCAGGCTGTTGCTGCGTCGACGGAAGCGGCGGGCGCATCCCCGTCCCGGTCCGTCGGTCGTGTTCTCCGGGATTGGCTGGAGCTAGCGAAGCCGGAGATCTCGTCGGTCGTCACAATGTCGGCGTTTGCGGGCTTCCTCTTGGGGTCGCCAGCAGGCCTGGATGGATGGACGCTGCTGTGGACGATGATCGGAGTGGCGCTCTGTGCCGGCGGGGTCGGCGTGCTGAACCATCTGTTCGAGCGGCGCTACGACGCGCAGATGAAGCGGACGGCGGCGCGGCCGCTGCCGGCCGGTCGGGTCTCACCGGCCGAGGCTCGTCGCCTCGGCGTCGTCCTGGTGTGTGCGGCCGTGGGTCTCCTGTGTCCTCTCGTCAATGTGCTTACGGCGGTGATCGCGACCCTCACGGTCGTGCTGTACCTCTTCGTCTACACGCCGCTCAAGCGGGTTACGAAGTGGAACACCCTCATTGGGACGGTGCCCGGGGCACTTCCGGCGCTTGGGGGCTATACGGCGGCCACCGGCCAACTCGGGCCGGGCGGCTGGGCCGTCTTCGGCATCCTCGCCTGCTGGCAGATGCCGCACTTTCTGTCGCTGGCCTGGATGTACCGGAAAGACTACGCGCGGGGCGACTACGCGATGCTGCCGGTCGTGGAGCCGGACGGCGACTCGACGGCGCGTCAAATGATCGGGTTTGCGGCGCTGCTCCTGCCGCTGAGTGTGCTTCCCACCCTCGTCGGAACGGCCGGTTGGATCTACGGCGTCGGGGCTGTCCCGATCGGACTATGGTTCCTGTGGACCACCATCTGCTTCAATGGAGAGCGGACGGGAAACCGGGCGAAGCACGTGTTGAAGGCCTCGGTGCTCTACGTTCCGGGGCTGGTGGCGCTCTTGATGGTAGACTGGTTTGTTTGACGGGCGTACTTCGTGTTGCGTATTGCGTATCTCGTATTGGCAGTCACGAAATACGCAATACGAAATACGCAGTATCGAGTACCAGCCGTTCTTCCGAGCACGCTGGGTACACGTTTTCCTCACCCTCCACAGTTATTTCATCTTCCGCCCAATGGCCGTACCTTCCGTCGACATTCGGGGAGTAACGCACCGATACGGGTCCCATGTGGCCCTCCGGGACGTGTCCCTCCAGGTGGCGCCGGGTACGCTATACGGTTTGCTCGGGCCCAATGGCAGCGGGAAGACGACCCTCTTCCGCCTTCTGAGTACACTGATGCCGCCGACCGAGGGAGCGGTGCGCGTGTTCGGGTTGGACCCGACCAAGGAGCCGGGGGCGGTCCGCCAGCGCCTGGGCGTGGTCTTTCAAGACGAGGCCCTCGACGAGAGCCTCACCGTTCGGGAGAACCTGCGTTTTCAGGCCGCTCTTTATGGCCTGCACGGCGCAGACCGGCGCGAGCGGATCGATGCGTTGCTGACGCGCCTCGACGTGGCCGATCGGGCCGACGACGCCGTGGCCGACCTGTCGGGGGGGCTTCGGCGCCGGGCCGACCTCGCCCGCGGCCTGCTGCACCGCCCGAATCTCCTCCTGCTCGACGAGCCGACGACGGGCCTCGATCCGGCGGCGCGCCGCTCGTTCTGGACCGCCGTCAGGCGGCTGCGCGAGACCGAGGGCACGACGCTGCTGCTGGCCACCCACCTTATGGACGAGGCCGAGCGCTGCGACCGCGTCGGCATCCTGTCGGATGGGGGCCTCGTGGCCGAGGGCGCGCCCGACGCCCTGAAGGCCGAGCTCGGCGACGAGACGCTGTGGCTGGAGACGGATGAACCCAGGACGCTCCGCAATCGCATCGACGCCCAGTTCGGGGTGTCCACCCGCATTGTGGGCTCGATGGTGCAGGTCGCCCCGCCCGATCCGCCGGCGTTCTTTTCCCGGCTCTACGAAACACTGGGCGACCGTATTCGCAGCGCCACCCTCCGCACTCCGACCCTGGAGGACGTATTCATGGTACATGCCGGCGTCGTGTCGGAGGAAGAGCGGGAGCAGGTTCTGGCTCGCACGGGGGAGGCAACGGACCGGGGCTAATGTTTCGTGTTGCGCATTTCGTGTGCGCAGTTCGGCCGCCCCAGGTCATCTCACACAATCGCACACAGCCACACACACGCAGCTACGCAATGCACGCCCTGCGAACAATCGGTGCCCTCACCGGGCGGGAGATGTTGAAGTTCGTGCGCGACCGGAGCCGCGTGCTCGGGGCGCTGGCGCAGCCGCTGGCCCTCTGGGTGCTACTGGGGCTGGGCTTTCAGAACACGTTTCAGCCGCCGGGAGGCGTGGAGGGCAGCTACGTGGGGTTTCTGTTTCCCGGCATTCTCGCCCTTGTTTTACTTTTTACCGCCATCTTTTCGACGATCTCGATCGTGGAGGAGCGCACGTCAGGCTTTTTGCAGGCCGTGCTCGTGGCGCCCACGCCCCGCACGGCGCTCGTCTTCGGAAACGCGCTCGGGGGCACCCTGCTCGCTACGGCGCAGGCGCTCCTGTTCCTCGTGGCCCTGCCGTTAATCGACCGGTCGCCAGGCCTCCTCGGAATCGGAATGGTCGTGGCCATCTGTCTATGCACCGGATTGGCCTTCACGGCCCTTGGGTTTGCCATTGCCTGGCAGATGGACACGACGCGCGGCTTCCACGCGGTCATGAACTTGTTTCTGCTTCCGCTCTGGTTTTTGTCCGGGGCCATGTTTCCGGCCGAGGGGGCGGCGTCGGTATTGCAGTGGCTCGTGTGGGTCAACCCGGTGTCCTACGCCGTGAGCGGCCTGCGGCAGGGCCTGCACGGCTTTTCGGCGGACGCTAGCATGCTGGCTGGGCCGGGCGTCTGCCTCGCGGTCACTGGCGGGTTCGCGGCCCTTATGATCGGAGTCGCAGTGTGGCAGGTGCGCCGGCCCTTCTTCGAGACCTGATTGTTTAGCACGGTCGGCCGAAACGATCGACAGGGCTCGGAACGGATGTACTGGAGAGACCGCGGTCCGCCGACTGCCGTCGGCCGTTCGATGTGAAACGTCCCCCTCGCCTCCGGCGTTCG
>CAYULG010000020.1:0-22348 GCA_964445365.1 uncultured Salinivenus sp.
AGATTGGGCCGTCTCTGAAGTCGCAGTAGCGTCCCGTGAGAAATCCGGGTTAGCCCTCAGCGGGCGCCTCCGCCGGATCCACCGGCACAATCTCGTCCACACCCCGAATCTCCCATCCCTCCCGCTCCGCCACGCCCCCAAACCAAAAGCGGGCGCCGGGCTTGACGAACTCGCTGAGGAACCGCACGAGGGTTCGCGGCGCCACGTTGGCGGGCACCTCGTCGGTCGTGAGGGTGAGCGCCCCCTCCCGAAGTTGAAAGTAGCCGAGCGCAAATGGGAGCGGGCCGTCGGTCTTCGTGCTCAGCTCTTCGCGGTAGACTTTGCTCTCCCGCCGCAGCGACTGGATGAGCTCGACCGTGAGCCAATCCTGCTCCTGCCCGCCCACGTAGCGATGGTGCCGCCGCTCGAACAGCTTGTAGACGAGATCCTCAACGGTCTCGTGGTGCTCGGGGCGAACCTCGCCGTGCTCGACGTGGCAGGCAATGCGGTCGGGCATGGGGCAGTCGTAACGGATTCGTAGCGGGGCGCGTGGGCCGGGATGGGACCCGAGCGCAGGGCCGCCGTACATGAACTGTCGACATCGGTTCCACTCTCCTCCGACGCTTTCCCAGAATGGATTCACTGACGCAAATTACGCTCGGCGCGGCCGTGGGGGAGGCCGTGGCGGGGCGCGAGGGCCGGGCCAAAGCCCCGCTCTGGGGCGCCTTCTTCGGTATGCTCCCGGACCTCGACGTGCTCGCCAACCCCGTTCTTACGGAAGCGCAGGCTCTCCTCTTTCATCGGGGGCCGTCTCACTCCCTGCTCCTCGCCCTCCTGCTCGCCCCGCTGCTGGGTCTGGGCCTCGCCAGGCTGCACGACGACGGCCCCTCCTGGCGCCGATGGGCGATTGTGGTGGGGGCCGTGCTCCTGACGCACATTGGTCTCGATTGCCTCACGGTGTACGGCACACAGGTATTTTGGCCATTCTCCCGAACCCCTGTCCTCCTCGGGACGATCTTCATCATCGATCCGCTCTATACCGTGCCGCTGGCCGCCGGGCTCCTCGGGGCTCTGTGGTGGGAGCCCACCACCCGGACGCGCCGCCTCGCCAATTACGCAGGGCTGGCCCTCAGTTCAGCCTACCTGCTCGTCACCATCGCCAACAAGTTGCACGTCAATCACGTCTTCGCGTCGTCCCTACAGTCGCAAGACCGCCCGGCCGAGCGCCTGCTGACGAAGCCCACGGCCTTCAACAATCTGCTGTGGATGGGCGTCTCGGAGAGCGAGGACGGCTTCCACGTGGGCTACTACTCGCTGCTGGACGACGACCGGCAGGTCTCTTTCCGCTACGTTCCCAGGAAGCACGATTTGCTCGGGGATGCCGCCGACAATCCCCTGGTAGACCGACTAATCTGGTTCTCCCGGGGCTACTTCATCGTGCGGCGGACCCCGGACGGCACCCTCACAGTGCAGGATGTCCGCTTCGGTCGCAACGACGCCGGGCTCACGTCGGAGGGCCAGTACATCTTCACCTTCCGTCTCCTGCGAAACGAGGCGGGCACCGTCACGGGCTTTCGACAGGAGCGTCCCGAACTCCGGTTGACCCGGTCCCTGCTTCGCCGCTTCGTCAATCGCGTACGGGGGCAGGAGAAAGCCGAGCGGGCTGGCGAACCGGGACGAAATTTCTCTGAAACTGCCCCAAGATCCAAGTCGGAGTTGCCATCACGAGATTGACTGCTTTCGTCAAATCCCCGAATTTGAAACTGGGTTTTCTTGTAGAACGTCTCTCTTCGCTCCATGAATGACCTTTTCTCCCAGAACCTCTTCAACGCCGACACCCTGAGCGTTGCGGCCGATTACCTCTTCAGCGCGGTGGCGTTCATCATCATCCTCATAATCGGCCGCTACGTGGCCCAATGGCTCCGCTCGAAGATTCGCGACGGGCTCGACGCGCCGGGCGTGGACCGGACCCTCACGAGGTTCGCCGGGAATTTCGTGTACTACGCGGTGTTTCTGCTCGCTATCTTTGCGGCGCTTCAGACTGTAGGCGTCGAGATCGCCAGTTTTGTTGCGGTGCTGGCCGCTGCCGGCTTTGCTGTAGGATTGGCCCTCCAGGGTACACTCGCGAACTTCGCGGCCGGAATCATGCTTCTGATCTTCCGTCCGTTTGGCGCCGGTGATTATGTGGAGATTGCCGGGGAGACCGGTTTTGTCAAAGACCTCCAACTCTTTTTCACGCGTCTCCGCACCCGCGAGAACCGGCTCGTCATCATTCCCAATGGGGACATCTTCGGCTCGACGATCGAAAACATCTTCGCCTACGACGAAATTCGGGTGGACTGCGACGTGGGCACCGATTATCCCGCCGACATCGACGAGACACGCCAGGTGCTCCTGGAGGCGGCGCGGAACGTGGACGACCGCCTCGAAAACAAGGGCGAGCAGGCGGCGCTGGTCGGGCTCGGGGACTCGTCGATCGACTGGCAGGTGCGCATCTGGGCCACGCCGGACAACTACTTCCGGCTCAAACAGGAACTGACCCGGCAGGTGAAGTACCACCTCGACGAGGCCGGAATCGGCATTCCCTACCCGCAGCGGGACGTGCACCTCGACGAGCTTACCGATACGTGAATACGGTTCTGACTTCCGTTCTCTGCTTGCGGCTGTACACGGTCCTCAGCTGCAGCGGAAAATATGTTACGTACTTTCTCACGGATCGGTAACGGCGAGGCAGAAGCGTAAGGACATGCAACCCACTGTTTTGTCCCTTTCCGACGAAAGCGCCCGAAGGCCGGGAACGCGCGACCGGACGCTGGTTACGAACGGCTGAACCCCTCACTGCTCTTCGAACAACTCGATTCCCCACTCTATGCCTACACGCTCTGCGGACGCTCGCTGGGAGGGAAATCTGCCCGACGGAAACGGAACGATGAAACTGGAGAGCGGCGCCTACGAAGGCGCCTTCTCCTACCGCTCCCGCTTTGAGGACGGCGCGGGCTCGAACCCCGAAGAACTGATCGCGGCGGCCCACGCCGGCTGCTTCTCGATGGCCTTCTCGAACGTTCTGGACGAGGAAGGGTACGACCCGGAGTCCGTGGAGACGAGCGCCGAGGTCACGCTCCGGATGCTGGAGGGGGGCCCGGCCATCACGAAGGCCCACCTTACCTCGACGGCCTCCGTGCCCGACATCGACGAGGACACGTTCCAGGAGCTCGCCGACGCGGCCAAATCCGGCTGCCCGGTGTCCAAGGCGTTGGCCGGCACGGAAATCACGCTGGACGCCACCCTGGAGGGCTAAGAGCAAATCGCTACGCCCTTCCGCCCCAGCCTTCGTTTCCGAGGGTTGGGGCTTTTTCTTTTTGATGCGTGAAACGTGAAGCGTGAAGGCAGAGCACGCGCATATTCCGTTTCCAGTTCAAAATCTATGATTCCAAAAAAGGAATGACTATTCGAGTAGCCGATTTTCTCCTCGTAACGTACTAACGTTCAACGTTTTACGTATAAACGTTTGGATAAAACTCCGCTCGTTCAGAATGATCAGCTTCTCTAGGATTCCGACATTATCGAACGGATTTCGTATAATCACGCATCACTCATCACGTATCACGAAATGACCTTCAGCACGATCTTCCCGGCGTTTTCGTTGTTTTCCATGCGGCGGTGGGCGTCGCTCACCTCACTCCAGTCGTAGACCGAGTCGATGACGGGCTCTAGGGTGCCATCCAGGAACTGCGGGAGCACGTCACTCGCAAACTCTTGCGTGAGCTCCACCTTGTAGGAGAGGCTGCGGGACCGAAGCGTTGACGCCATCACTTGCGCGCGCTTGGCCATGAGGGCGCGAAGGCTCACCTCCTCGACGGTGCTCCCTCCCAGCGTGGCCAGTTGCACAATCCGCCCGTCCCGTGCCAGCGACTCGACGTTCCGGTGGAAGTAGGGTGCCCCGATAAAGTCAATGACGATGTCAACGCCCACCTCCGTCACCGCCGCGATGCGCTCGGCGAAGTCTTCCGACTCGTAGTCGATCGTCGTCTTGGCCCCGAGGTCGCGGCAGACCTCGTGCTTCGGGGCCGAGGCCGTGACGTGAGGCTGCGCATCCGCGAGTCGCGTGAGCTGGATGGCAGCCGTGCCCACCCCGCTGGCCCCCGCGTGGATGAGCACTTCGTGGCCGGGCTGGAGCCCCCCGAGCCAGTGGAGCGCCTGGTAGGCCGTCAGGAACACCTCCGGGATGGCGGCGGCCTCGGTCATCGACAGACCGGGGGGAACGGCCATGAGCCGATCCTTGTGGACGGCGGTGTACTGGGCGTACCCGCCCCCGTCGAGCAGGGCAAACACGCGGTCCCCTTCGTGCCAGTCCACCACGGTTCGTCCCGTCTCGGCCACCGTCCCGGCCATTTCGATGCCCAGAACCTCGGAGGCCCCCTCCGGCGGCGGGTAGTGGCCCCGGCGCTGGAACGTGTCGGCCCGGTTCAGGGCCGTGGCATGCACCTTCACCAGGACCTCATCTCTCCCAATCTCCGGCGTCGGCACCTCCCGAATCGACATGTGCTCCGGATCCCCTTTTTCGGTAACGACAACGGCACGCATGAGATGTCGTGATTGTGAAACAGGTGGTCGAAACTGGAGCGGATAATTTGAGCAGGTTGTGCGGTACAGCCGTTTCGCCAGAAGGACGGCCGACCGCGGACAATGGACCGTCCCAAACGCCACATCCGGCGGTCCGCAGTCAGTTGTCCGTCGTCGGATCGAACAACAGCACGCAGGTCACAAGGTAGGCTCACTCACCCCTGCCCTGCGCGCCGCGCCTGCTCCCGGCGCACCAGATCGAGGGCCGCCGTGGCGAAGAGCTCTTTGTTCAGCCCCCGATCCTCGACGAACTGCTGCCGCACGGCGCGGGACCGGACGCCGTCGGTGTAGCCGAGCCAGACGGTGCCCACCGGCTTCTCGGGCGTGCCCCCCGTGGGCCCGGCGATGCCTGTCGTCGCCACGGCCACGTCTACGTCGAGGCGATCCCGAACGCCCTCGGCCATCTGCACCGCCACCGGCTCGCTGACGGCCCCGTGCTCCTCGATCACGTTCGCACTCACCCCCAGCACCGACCGCTTCACGGCGTTCGCGTAGGCCACGACGCTGCCCTCATAGTAGTCAGACGACCCGCTGACGCCAGTGAGGCGGTGCCCGATGAGGCCCCCTGTGGCGCTCTCGGCGGAGGCGACGGTGCGCCCCGCGTCTTTAAGCTGCGCCCCCAGCACCTCCTCTAGAGTCACGTCGCCGGTTCCAATGACGTGAAGGCCCGCCCGGTCGCGGATCCGCTCTTCGAGCCGGTCGAGCTGCTCTTCAGCCGTGGGCCGGTCCCGGTGCACAGCCGTGAGGCGGAGCCGCACACCGCTCGTGGACGGCAGATAGGCCAGGTGCAGGTCGTCGCCCAGCAGGTCGGCGAGATCCCCCAGGCGCTCCTGCAGCTCCGATTCGGGGATGCCGGAGGTCACGAGCGTCCGATGAGTTGCGTCCCGGAGGTCGGATCGCCGTTCGAGGCGGGGCTGAACGGCGGCCTCGAAGATGCCCTTCATCTCCGCTGGGATGCCGGGCAGCACGGTCAGGAGCCGCTTCCCATTGTACACTGTCGTCTCGTGCCAGAGCCCCACGGCCGCCCCCACCGGGTTATCAAGGACCTCAAAGCCCTCGGGCACCTGGGCGAGCTTCGTGGCCGCACTCGGCACCTGCAGTCCCCGACGCTCGTAGTAGCGGCGAATTCGAGCCAGGATGTCCTCGTCGGTCCGGAGGGGCGCGTCGAAGTAATCGGACACGACCTCCCGCGTCACGTCGTCGTGGGTGGGACCCAACCCGCCCGTCAGGATGAGAAGCTGAGAGCGGCGGGCCGAGCGGTCGAGTTCGTCCGTCATCCGCACCGGATCGTCCCCAACCGTGACGGTCCGCTCTACCTCCACGCCGAGGAGGCTCAGCTGCTCCCCCAGCCACGCGGCGTTCGTGTTCGTGGTCTGGCCAATGAGTAACTCGTCGCCGATGGTAAGGAGATGTGCCTTCATGCTCGCAACGGATTGAAAAAAGACAGTTGCACGTCCGACTCCCTATCTCAATGAGACAATGGTCAAATGAGAAAATGACTTTCAAACGACCCCGTCGCCCCCGTGCTCAACCGACCACGCCCCCGGATCGTCGCGCCAGGCCCGCAGCACGTCGAGCTCTGCCGCCGAGAGATCATTGCGCTCGTGGGCCACAGTGATCAGGGTGCCGAACGTCGTAAGCACGTGCCGGGAAACGCCCGCCTCCTCAAAGGCCGCGTCGGCCGCGTCGAGGCCGTAGCTAAAGATGGCCAGGACGACCGGAACGGTGGCCCCCACCTCCCGCAGCGCCGCCACCGCGTCGAGTGCCGAGCCGCCGGTCGAGATCAGATCCTCGACGACCACAACCTCGTCCCCTGCCCTGACCACCCCCTCGATGCGCGCGGCTTGCCCATGCCCCTTGGCCGAGGAGCGAACGTACGCCATGGGCCGATCGACCGCCTCCGCCAGCCAGGCCGCGTGCGGGATGCCCGCCGTGGCGGTGCCCGCAATCGTCGCCGACGCCAGGCCGTTCTGGGTGAGCACGTCGGAGAAACCATCCCGTATGGCCCGTCGCAGGCGCGGGTGCGAGAGGGTCAACCGATTGTCGCAGTAGATGGGCGCCACGAGGCCCGAGGACCAGGTGAACGGATCGGACGGCCGGAGCTCCACCGCGCCAATGTCGAGAAGAGAGGCCGGAATGTGCCGTGAACGGACGGGCTCTTCTCTGTCGCCCCCCGAACTCGGTACCACCATCGGGTCGGAACGCTCGTCTGACAAGTCGGCCATCATGCTACTCACTGAACAAGCGGGGGAATCGACGAATCGCCTCAGGGACCTACTGGTTTGTCAGACCTCATTCTTTGCGTTGTTGCTTCCAACGTCATTGTAGGAACAACCCGGGGCCGAGTGAAACGAGGTCAGGCTGCCTCAGTGCCGGTCGTCCCCACATCGTCGGTGGAGAGTGATTCTACCACTGTCGTCCCTCTCGAATAGGTGTTGAGATCATTCAGACACATACAAAGGATCACGGTTGACACGGCTCTATTCCACCTCCACCCGTTCCTCAACAGGCGCAATCAGGTACAGGGCACCCGTAGCGAGCGTGAAGCCAACCACGAGGGCAAGGGCCACCCCGGGTAGATAGGTCTCGTACAAGACCCAGGTCGCCCACTGCCGCACGGGCGGCGCCATGTGGGTGCCGGTCCGAAGCACGAGGACACCGAAGAGGAACGCAACTTGGAGGGTCGTCTTGAGCTTCGCGACGCGGAACGTCTGCAGCGAATTGCCCCACGCCTCGACCCAGGTGCGAAGCGCCGTAACGGCCACGTCCCGGAGCGCAATGGCGGCAACGGCCCACCACGGGACGACGGAGGGCGCCTCCACGGCCAACATGCCAAAGGTGCCGAGCACCAGGATCTTGTCGGCCAGCGGATCGAGGTACTGCCCGAGCCGGGAGCACACCTGAAAGCGCCGCGCCAGCACCCCGTCGTAGTAGTCAGACAGAGAAGCCAAAACGAAGAGAAGCAGTGCAGCCGCCTGGCCCTCCTGGCTGGGCACCGTTAGCAGAAGCAGTAGTAGCGGCGTGACCAGGATGCGAGTGAGGGTCAGGAGATTTGGAAGATAGCGGAACCCGGCAGAGGTATACATACACCGGAAAAGCTTGGTAGAGTCAACCGCTCGTCACAAAGAAAAGTGAGGACCAGGGAAAATGTTCACGGATTGGCGACGGCCCAGTTGCACGCTGTCCCCACGAATCCCACATTACTGCAAAGTTTTCAGACAGCGAGGCGGCAGTCCGTCATTCCTGACGCGATTGAAGGGACGACCCGTGCGGAAAACCGAGCACTTCTGTCATTGTGACGGGCGGAACGCGCCAAACCGGGCCCGGCATCGTTCTTGTTTCTCTATCGGGTGGCGACGTAGGAGCGGGCACACCCCGCAGACTCCGACCTGCCTCCGACATTCGACAAACTTCCCGAATCAGACAGACTTGAACCTATGGGCAAGATTATTGGCATTGACCTTGGCACGACGAACTCCGTCGTGGCCGTGATGGAGGGGGACGACCCCAAAGTCATCGAAAACGCAGAGGGCTCGCGGACGACCCCGTCCGTCGTGGCCTACAAAGACGACGGCGAGCGCCTCGTCGGCGCCCCGGCGAAGCGACAGGCCATCACGAACCCCGAGAACACCGTGTCCTCGATCAAGCGGTTCATGGGCCGCTTTTACGACGAGGTCGAGGACGAGATTGAGGAAGTCCCGTACGAGATCGTCCGGGGCGAAAACGATACCGCTCGCGTCAAGATTGGCGACCGGCAGTACACTCCGCAGGAAATCTCGGCCATGGTGCTTCAGAAGCTTAAGCAGACGGCCGAGGACTACCTGGGCAACGAGGTCACCGACGCGGTGATCACCGTGCCGGCGTACTTCAACGACGCGCAACGCAAGGCTACGAAGGAGGCCGGCCAGATTGCGGGCCTCAACGTAGAGCGCATCATCAATGAGCCGACCGCAGCGTCTCTCGCGTACGGCCTCGACGACGAGAGCGACCAGGTCGTGGCCGTGTACGACCTCGGCGGCGGTACCTTCGACATCTCCATCCTGGAGCTTGGCGACGGGGTCTTTGAGGTTAACGCCACGTACGGGGACACGCACCTCGGGGGCGACAACTTCGACAAGCGCCTCATCGACCACATTGCCGACGAGTTCGAGAAGGACAAGGGCATCGACCTCCGCGAGGACCCGATGGCCCTGCAACGACTCAAGGAGGCTGCCGAGAAGGCGAAGATTGAACTGTCGAGCGCCAAGACCACGACGATCAACCTGCCGTTCATCACGGCCACCGACGAAGGGCCGCAGCACCTGAACATGGACCTCAACCGGTCCACGTTCGAGCAGCTGATCGACGACCTCGTGGAGAAGACGGTACCGCAGATGGAGAAGGCCCTCGAAGACGCTGGGCACTCGAAGAACGACGTTGACGAGGTCATCATGGTCGGCGGCTCGACCCGCGTACCGCTCGTCCAAGAGACCGTCTCCGAGTTCTTTAACCGCGATCCCAACAAGTCCGTCAACCCGGACGAGGTTGTATCGCTCGGTGCGGCTGTGCAGGGCGGCGTCCTCAGCGGTGACGTTGACGACGTGCTGCTGCTGGACGTCACGCCGTTGAACCTCGGCATCGAGACCCTCGGCGGCGTTATGACGACGCTCATCGAGGAGAACACGACGATCCCGACCAAGGAGAGTGAGATCTTCTCCACTGCTGCCGACAACCAGACCTCCGTCGAGGTCCACGTCCTGCAAGGCGATCGCGAGATGGCCAAGGACAACCGGACCCTCGGGCGCTTCCACCTGGACGGCATCCCGCCGGCCCCGCGAGGCACGCCGCAGATCGAGGTCACCTTTGACATCGACGCAGACGGCATCCTCAACGTCTCGGCCGTCGACAAGGCCACGGGTAAGGAGCAGTCCATCCGCGTCGAGGCGTCCAGCGGCCTCACCGAAGAGGAGATTGAGAAGATGAAGGAGGAGGCCGAGCAGCACGCCGAAGAGGACAAGAAGCGCAAGGAGCGTGCGGAGACCATCAACGAGGCAAACTCGATGGTCTACACCACGCAACAGAACCTCGAGGAGTATGGGGACAAGATCCCTGAGGATAAGCGAGAGCCCATCGAGGACGCACTCGAACAGGTGGAAGATCACCTCGAAACGGCCGACGCCGACGAGCCGGTGGACGCCCTCGAGGAGGCGCTGGAGGACTTGAATGAGAAGTGGTCCGCCGCCAGCCAAGAGATCTACGCGGCTCAGCAGCAGGATGCCCAACAGGGTCAGCCGGGCGCTGCCGGTGCCGGCGCCGCGGGTGCCGAGGCTGCTTCCGCAGGTGCCGCTGCGGGCGGAGCCAACCCAACCGACGGAGCCGCGCAGGACGAGAACGAAGATGTCCACGACGCCGACTATGAGGTCGTCGACGAAGGCGAAGAGGAGTAACTACGACTTCCTCACGGGATGGACGTGCGGGAAAAACGATTGGGCGCGTGAAGTGCGCTCCACCCCGACTTCCAACCTTCCCTCCTTCCTACGTCGCCCCTTTTTCCACCCCGATCGGGCTCCCGGTCGGGGTGGTTTTTTATTTTACTGGAACGGAGGCCCACGGGACACGCTCAGTCCACGACGGGTTGCACCAATACGCAAACTCGTCCGTAGAGGGAGTTGATTACCATCCATCCGGCTCCACGACGTATGCGATACGACGCAATCGTTATCGGCGGTGGGCTGGCGGGCTGCAGCGTGGCCCTCCAACTGGCTCGCCAGGACCACGACGTACTTCTATTGGAGAAGTCGACCTATCCCCGCCACAAGCTCTGTGGCGAGTTCCTCTCCCCCGAAGCACAATCGTCCTTGAAGCGGCTGGGCGCTCTGTCAGCTCTCCACGACGCGGGGGCCGCGCCCATTACGCAGGCCCAGCTCACTGGCCCCACAGGGACGCGGTCCGGCCACTCGCTTCCCGGCACAGCCCTTGGGCTCAGCCGATATCGGCTCGACACCCTCCTCTACCGTCGGGCGTGCGAGGCCGGTGTGGATGGGCGTCCCGGTACGCGGGCAACCGCCGTTCACGGGTCCCTCACCGACGGCTTTTCGGTGGAAGCCGGACATGAGACCGTCGAAGGCCGACTCGTCGTTGGCGCCTACGGGCGACGAGGCGTGCTCGACCGGACGCTCGATCGGCCCTTCCTCCAGCAGTCTTCGCCCTACGTAGCCTTTAAAGCTCACTTCGCGGGCGACCACGACATCGCTGATCCCGGGACCATCGAACTCCACGCCGCACCTGGGGGCTACTGCGGCGTGGGTCCCGTCGAGGACGATCGCCTCAACGTCTGCTGGATCGGGCGCACCGATGCCCTCAACGAAGCTGGAGGCACCCCAGCCGCCATGTTGAACGAGACCCTCCGGCAAAATCCCCAGCTCGACGAGCGCTTAGGGCCGCTCACGCGGGTCAGCGACCGCTACGAAGCCGTCAGCCAGGTGCCCCTTATGTCAAAGGACCGGTTCGCCGGGAACGTGTGCATGGTCGGCGACGCCGCCGGCATGATTGCTCCCCTCTGCGGCGACGGGATGGCGATGGCCCTCGACGCGGCGGATCTCCTGGCGCCCCTGGCCGACGACTTGTTGGCCGACCGCCGCTCACCGACCTCTTTTCGAACGGCCTACGAGCGACAGTGGACCCGCACTTTTGGCCGCCGTATGCGAATTGGACGGTGGGTGCACGCCGCAGCCTTTCGTCCCACACTTACCACGGCCCTGCTCCGCACCAGCTCCCTCCTTCCGCCCCTGGCCCGATGGCTGATCCGCGCCACCCGGGGATGATGCCTTCGAATCATCGTGCAGCGGCTCGCTGCAGGCGGTCGTTGAGCGCGCGCCCCAGTCGCTCGTCCGCTACGGTCTGGGCGTAGATGGCCGTGCATCCGGCCCGATCACACGCCCGGAAGAAAGCGAAGAGGTCGTGGGCATAGGTTTCCACGTCCGAGACGACGTGGACCGATTGAAAGGCGTCCTCGTGCTGAGGCGCATCAAGGCCGATGTAGCCCGCCGTCGAGGAAGCATGTGCGTTCGACGGGCCCTCCACGAGATGGACCCGGGCCGATGGCGCGTAGTGCCGGTGGCGCGTCCCAGGGCTTCGGGCCGCTTCCACCTCCGATTCATCGGTCGCGTCCACCGCTACCGACCCAAGGACCTGCCTGAGCGTTTCCACGGACACCGCACCCGGCCGTAGCATCATCGGCGGTGACCTCGTACAGTCCAATACGGTCGACTCCACCCCCGCAACGGTGCGCCCCCCTTTCAGGATGCAGGCTATGCGACCGCCTAGGTCCTCCTCCACGGCCGTCCAGGTCGTAGGACTGGGCCTACCGGAGCGATTCGCCGAGGGGGCAGCCACCGGCGTGTCGCATGCCTCCAGGAAGGCGCGCGCGACGTCAGAGGCCGGCATGCGCACGCCGACCGTGTCGAGCCCCGCCGTGACGACGGACGGCACGTCCCGGTGCTTCGGCAGAATGAGCGTGAGGGGCCCTGGTGCAAAGTGGTCCAGCAACGTCTCAGCGTGGTCCGGCACAGCGGCCGCAACGCAGCGAATCTGCGCCCGATCAGCGACGTGCACGATGATCGGATTGTCGGCGGGACGGCCCTTCGCCTCAAAGATCTTTTCGACCGCGCTGGCCCGCAGGGCATCGGCACCAAGTCCATAGACGGTTTCGGTGGGGAAGGCCGCCAACTGGCCGGCCTGGATAAAGGCTGCTGCCTCGGCGGGCGAGGACGTTCGGGTAGTCTCCACGACGCTGCCTAATTGAGTGAGACGTTCAGTCACACGACCGTTTCGCCGAGCACCCGCTTCATCGGGCCGTGCATGCACTCCACGTGCGTGCACTCCCAGCTTACGGGTTCGCACGACGGAGACTAACGAAATCATTGTTCGCGCAGCGGGCATGCCCCTCCGTCCACCAGTGCGCAGCGGGCAGAGAATCGTTCAACGGCCCGTAGAATCGACAGTGCAGCCGACCAGGGCAATCGCATGTTAGAGCGTTGATCGGAGGCTGGAGGCTCAGTTGCCTTCCGATGATTCGATTCTGCCGGGAATGAGTGGGAGAATGGGGGAGACGGAGAGTGGGGAAGAACGCTTTTCGTCTGCAAGTAGCGGTGTTGAGCAGCCGGACTAAGATGCAATCGCCCTGTGCAGCCCACCAAACGGTTGACTTTCGGTCCGGGTCTCAATAGCATCGGAACACGAGCCTCGACGTTCCCCCTCTTACGAAGCGCCCGTCCATGTCTAACGATCTACGCTCATCCCGATCGGCAAAAGGATCGAACAACACCACTCGTTCATCTCATCAGCCCGATGCCACGGAGGTCATCGACACCCTGAAGGAAGCATCCAGCCGCGTGCTTCAGCGCCGCTTCCGGGTGGTCCTGCTCCTGCGACGGGCCTACGAACGTATGACCGCCCATTCGAGCGTGCTGTCGGCCGTGTGGACGGACCTCCGGACCATGATGCGGCTCCTGGTGCGCTGGGCGGATCGATCCTACCGGCGCGTCTCCTGGTCGCCGTTGGTGCTCATGGTCGGGGCGTTGCTCTACTTTGTCGTGCCCGCCGACGTGATTCCGGATGCACTCGGCGCCCTGGGCTTCGTGGACGACGTGACCGTGATCTCCACGGTCGTGCGTCGCGTCCGCGATGAGCTCGATGCGTTCCGAGACTGGGAGCAAGCGAGGGCATTGAGAGAATGAGGATCAACACGTCTCGCTTTTCTTTGGCGCCGTCCCCGTTCCCGACTCCTCGCTGACCCAAGGGTGGCCCTGAAAGACGCCCCGTGGCTCGTTCACGAACCGAGAGGCCCAAACCGACCGTCCTCCGAACGTCCGCACGAAACCCAGTATCGACCGATGCTCCCTCAGCTCCTTCTGGCGCTCGTAGCCGGCCTCGTAACCGGCCTTCTCATCGCCTGGTACCGGCGGTCGTCGCAAGAGGAGTGACCGCAAGGGCTCGAAAAACGCTTCGTGCAACGGTGCTGATGCGGACGACGACCGATCCGATTTCTTAGATTCACGCCTCGCTGTGGACGGTCGTCACAGACTCCAGGGTTCCTATTCGGCGACCAAGATTAACAAACAGGAGCTATGGCCGATCAACCAAAGGAACTAAGGCACAATTTGCTCGCCGTCTTCGTCCTCGACGATAAGCGCGTCGACCGGACAGATGGCGGCCGATTCTTCGAGGCGCCCCTCATCAATATCGGGCGTCTCGTCCTGAAAGTCCACGATGTTGTCTTCGCGGATGACAAAGATCTCAGGGGCCAAATTTGTACAATTCCCCGAGCCAATGCAGAGCGTGCGATCAATTCGAACAGTTTTGCCGCTGATCTCGCGTTCCCGGTGCTCGTCGTCCATGCTTCGATAGAGGGTTGTCAAAAAAAGTCGAGTGAGTCTAAACGTTAGTGGCGATCCTGTCGCACGAGCGGAGGGGGGATGCGTTCCTGCCGCTACAGCCTCCAATCAATCGGTGGTTGCGCCGGAGATCATCAGGGCAGCGGACAGCCCGAAGCGATTGAGGTCGTTTTCGCCGACGAACGCGCTGGGTGCGAGGACGATGGACGCAGCGCCTCCGATCTTGTACTGGAAAGAGAGGCGGAAAGTAAGACCGGTCAGTTCTTCTCTGGCCTGAAATGCATCCGCCTCTGTCCGGAGGGCGTAGCTGACTCCTAGATACGGCACAAGATGAATCGAGTCGCTGACTTTAAGGGCCGAAAACGCGCCAATCTCAAAGCGAAATCGGCTCCCGGTATCGCTTCCTCCCTCTTGTTTGAAGTTGCTCACCCGCCCTCCCGAGAAGCGGACGTGGTTGTAACTACCGCGCATTAGGATCGAAAACGGGTAGCCGTCTTTCTCCTGAATGGGGTAGTAGGTCACGTAGGGACCAAAGCGGGTCGCGGTAAGATCAACGTCATCAAATTCTCTCTGCGAGAATTCCCCTCCAAGTTCGAACGGGGACCCAAACACGTACCCGGCATTCAGGCCGACCGCGGAGGCGTTGCCACCAGTGTTGACCCCCCCACCCAGGCCAACCCCCGTCGTTTCGTAGGATCCGAACTGCGCATAGGCCTCCGACGGAAAGCCCACCAGACACACGAGCAGAACACAGGAAATCAGTTTCTTCATTCCATAAGGGTCTTTCTCAGCGAGAATGCCTCCCAATATCCCCACGAGGGGCGAGGAGTGCAATCTTGGCTTTCACGACGTAAAATCGCTCTTTGTCTACGAACGGCCCTCGGTTTGAGAACGGCGGTTTTTCGGCTTCGGAAACGAAGCTGACGAGGGTACAGATTGGTCGACTCGTCGCGTCAGAGACTGGTTTGATTGTTGAGCGTCTGAAAATCGGGAGCCGATCAAGTCCAGCCCGGGTACTTTTGAGCCGTTCAAGACGGAGATCAATCCAACGGGAGGGCCGGTCTGCAATCGTCACGGCCCACTTGAACCTCCATCGTTTGTAATCAAAACGGTCTCGTAGCCCCTACTCGCCCAGCCAGTCGCTCGAACGTGCCGGGGATATCAGTCCGGTCCGGACGGATGTGCAGCAACCCCTGCAGGAGGCGATTTCCTGAGCGTTCGGGCCGAAGATCTGCGGGGTACGACGAGTCGAACGACTACGGTGAGGAGTCAGTCGACTCGTCGGTGGTGAGCACCGTCCCCTCGCGTTCGAGGGTGTCGTCAAGAAGGTTGCTGGCAATCTGGATAAAGTCACGCTCTGTAATAATGCCCACGAGACGCTCCTCCCGGACGACAGGAAGGGCACCGATCTGGTGTTCGCGCATCATCTCCACGGCCTCCAGCGTCGGCCGGTCGGGGGAAACGGAGATCGGGTCTTCAACCATGATGTCCTTCACCGGCACGCCTCCCTCCGGGACCTCCGTGCGCTCCGCCATATGACGCAGAAGGGTCCGGTGGCTGATGAGCCCCACAAGCCGGTGTTTTTCGTCTTCCACGAGCACGTGCCGGATGCGTTGCCAGTCCATCAACCGGGCCACAAACTCGATCGACTCCTCTTCGTGGACGGTGAAAAGCTCCGTCGTCATGTAGTCTTCCACATTGGTCTGCTTTATGCCCGTGGGCGTGTAGCCCTCTTCGAGCGTAGCCAAGGACCACTCGTGGACGGGCTGCCCCTCCCGCTGCCGCTCCACCATGGCGCGCGTCAGCGCGCCGAGCCGTTCGGCCCGTGAGCCCACGCCCTTCATGCGCGCCATCGAATCGAGTTGCCACTGCGCCCCAGTCTGTTGCGTTTCGACACGCTTTTGAATGATCCCGAGGTAGCGGTCGATGTCGGACGAGTTGATGTCAGACGCCCGGAGACCGGCCTCGGCCCGGGGAATTAGAGACTCGAGAATGAGTTCGTGGGCCGGTTTTTTAGACCCGTCGAGCCACACGAACTGCGAGGCCAAGCCGTTGCGGGCCGCAGCGACAAAGTTGTGGCGCGCGTCGTCAAAGTCCATGTCGCGCGAAACGTCCTGATACTCCTCGGCCAAGCCAGCGACGAGCCCGTACCAGAACACGGCGTTGGCGATCTCATCAATCACCGTGGGGCCGGACGGCAGTACGCGGTTTTCGATACGGAGATGGGGCTTGCCCTCGGTAATCCCGTAGCACGCCCGGTTCCACCGGTACACCGTGCCGTTGTGCAGTTGGAGCGCCATTAAGTTGGGAACCCCTCCCTCCTCCAGCACCTCCAAGGGCTGCTCGTCCAATTCTGTGGTCAAAAGCACTCGGAACCGCGAGATGTCCTCCTTGAAGATCTCCAGGACCGACTCGTCGACCCAGTCATTCCCGAAGTGCACGCGCGGACGCATCTCGCGGAGGTACAGGTTGCTCGACCGGGTGTCCACAGCCTGCTGAAAGAGGGCGATCCGCGTTTCCCGCCAGAGGCGCTTGCCAAAGAGAAGGGGCGAGTTGGTCGCCGCCGCCAGGCAGGGGGCCGCCACAACCTGCGCAATGTTGTAGTACCGGGGAAATTCTTCGGGCGAAACCTGAAAGTGGGTCTGGAAGCTGGTATTGCACCCCTCCAGCATAATCGAGTCATGCTTCAGGAAAAGCTCGTCGATGCCCCGGATCTGATACTGCCCCGGTCCGCCCCGCAGCCGACCGAGCGCATCGTTTAACGCATAGTAGCGCGGGCGGGGCGTCATGTAATCAAGCGCAAAGTCGGACAGATGCGCAGTGGGCAAAATGCCCGTCATCGCAACGTCACTGTTCGACTCTCCGGTCAGTCCCCGCACCTTCTCGATAAGCTCCGCGGTGGACTGCTCCATCTCCTGGAAGCAATTCCCCCCATATTTGAGGGGATCCATGTTAAACTCCAGGTTGAACTTCGTGAGCTCCGTAACGATGCGCTCGTCCGTGTTGCGTTCGAGCACCTCTTCGATGATCGGGGCGGGCTCGCCCCGCTCGTCCACCATAAAGAGCTCCTGCTCGGCGCCGATTCGGCGGACACCGGTCTCGAACATGTCCTCGTGGAGCATCAACTCCAGCGCCTGCACGTCCTGTATCAGATGATTGGTAAACTCGCGGAGAACGGCGGGATCGGCGTCTCGATGTACGTTGTGTTCACCCATGAGCGTGAATCGCGCTGTGAGAGAAAGAATGCAGCCCCCGGACGTCCCTAGTGATCGAGGACCGGGGAATCAACAAGTGCTACGGAGTGCCTGTCAGAACAGGTCGAACTACTGGCTGTCGATCGAGCAAACCAGTACGTCTGTTCTCAGACTACCCCACGAAGAAAGAACACATCGACCGGTGTTTTTATCAAATCCCCGTTAACCCGGGCCGGACAAGCCGCTCGTGTTCGGTCACTGTCATGTTGCGGGCGGATCTGTCACTGCCGCCGAAAAGGACTGTCCATCTTCACAGCCTACCGATCCCGGAGAACGTGCGTGAACTGCATCCTTTGTTATATGAGGACCGAGCACAATTGTAATTGACAGTAGAGCGCACGAAGACGTTCGGTGAGCGGGCAGACGAACCGTCTACTAGAAACCTCCCCTTTGAGGTCATCGTTCTGCCACGTCCCTGGTAATGCATTCACTTCATCCCTAGACGCTCCAACGCTCATCCACATGGCCCTGCGTTCCTGGCCGCGGTGGGCGGCTACGTTCCCGCTCCTCTTCGGATTCCTGCTCGGTCTCGTTCTGAGCCCTTCCGTTGCGATGGCACAGCAGCGCACGGATGCCTCGAAACTTGACAACCAGCAGGCCCAGAAGCTCTTTGTGCGCGGGATGACGGAGTCGTACCTGGAGGACCACGAAGAAGCGGTGACGTACTTCGAGAAGGCCCTTGAAATCTCGCCCGGTGAGCCGTCCATTCTGATGGCCTTGGCCGAGGCAGAGGAGGCCCGCAACAACGTCACATCGGGCCTCTATTACGCCCGGCAGGCTCGCGAGAAGGCCTCGGGAAGGCCATATTATGCCCATCAACTGGCTGCCCTACTGGAGGAGGCAGAGCGTCCTCAAGAAGCAGCAGATACGTACCAGACCCTGCTGGCAACGTTTCCCGAGTATAACGAGGCGCGCCTTCCTCTTGCCCGTCTTCAGAGCGAGCTGGATCGCCCGACCGAGGCCATTTCCACCTACGAGACCTACGTCGACTCGGTCAACCGCCCTGATCCAGAGGTATACGGTGAAATGCTCACCCTCTACGAGCGGACCGGCGATGAACAAGCGCTCGAACGGACCCTCCAGGTGCTGATCCGTCGCCACCGGACCGACCGGCCCTACCGCAAGCGTCTCGCCGAGCTGTACCTGGACCAAACTCGATTCGAGGAGGCCATCCCACTTCTGGAAAGCCTCGTGGGAGACACTCCCAATAATCCCCAACTCTTGAGTCGCCTGGAGAAGCTCTACGACAAGACGGGACAAACCCAACAGGCGGAGGCCCTGTGGGACCGATTTGCAGAGAAGTCAGCGGCCCCCGACCAACTCGTGGCCCGGGCCCGGTCGCTGTTCGAAGATGCTCGTCAGGCCGAGGGCCCACTCGACTCGATGGCCGTGCGGCCCGCCCGGCAGTTGGTACGGAAGGCCCTGGCACAGGACTCAACACACGTTGGCGCACTCGACCTCCTTGGCACGATCCAGTACGAAACCGGCGCCTACACCGCGGCGGCCCGGGCCCTTAACCGCGCACTTGACCAGAATCCTCGCAATCCGGAGCGGTGGCGACGAGCGGCCGCCGCCCACCTGCGGGCCGGTCAGCCCCAACGGGCCGCCGCCGTCGGGGAGGAAGGACTTCTCCTCTTCCCGGGCCGTACCGACCTCCTCCAGCACCTCGGCTTCGCACGTCTACGCCTCGATAACCCGAATGCCGCTCTCAGCCGCTTCGAAGCCGCCCTCAAAAACCTCGACGAGACCGCACCTCAACGGGAGCGCGCGGTCTTGCACGCTGGGCTCGGCCTCGCTCAGGACCGACTTGGTGACGTTGAACAGGCCGAGGCGGCCTTCGACACCGCCTTGAATCTGGATCCGCAGGCGCCCCAGGCGCTTCGCCTGTACGCCGAGAGTCTCGCCCGACGGCCGGCCGACCTCGACCGGGCCCTGGCCCTCGCCCAACGAGCGGTGGAGCAGGCTCCCAACGATCCTCAAACCCTCGCCACACTTGGGCAGGTACAAGTTCAGCGCGGTGCGCTCCAGGACGCGCGATCGATCTTTGAACGGGCCCTCGACGCCGGTGAGGCCCCGGCGCGGGTCTACGAACAGTTCGGCGATCTGCACCGGAAGCTGGGCAACGATCACCTGGCGCGACGGTACTGGGAAAAGGCGCTCGACCGGGCGCCGGCCCCCGATTCCCTCCGAAAAAAGCTGAATGCTCTTCCACAGAGCTGACTTTCTCATCCTCGAACGCACGCACTCAATGATCCCCCGTCGCGCCCTCGCATTCGCACTCGCCCTCGGTACGAGCCTCGGCTTGTTCGGCTGCAGCGGCCCGTCCGCGAGCACAGCCCCCGGCACCATGCCCGAGGCCTTCCCCAACCACTCGGCCGACCAGATTCGACAGCTGATTCAGGAGCCCAGCGACACGCTTCAGGCCTTCAGCGGCACGGCGCGCGTTTCAGTGCGCACGCCGAGTCAGGACCGCTCCTTCAACGCCGACGTGCGGCAACGACGGGCCGACTCCCTCTTCATGCGCTTCAGCCTCTTCGGGATGGAGGGGGGCCGCATGCTCCTAACCCCCGATAGCGTCTACTTTTACGACAGCCGAAACCGCTCTTTACGAGTGGGCCCTCTCGCCGACGCCCAGTCCCTCCTCCCCGTTCCGGTCGCCGACGGCGACGTGTTCGCCAACATGCTCGGCCTCATCGCCCCCTCCGGCGGGACCGACTGGAGCGTCGAGGCCGACAGCGCGCTCTACTACCTGTCGGATCCGAGCGGACGGCGCGAGTGGACGGTGGACCCGAGCCGCTGGCGGGTCGTGCGATACACGAAAGAGGACGCCGACGGGACGGTGCTCGAAAAACGGCACTTCTCAAATTTCCGGCTCGTAGACGGGGTCGTCGTGCCCCACCAGGTGGTTTTCCGGCGTCCCCAAGAGAACCTGAGGGCCCGAATCGACTACGACACCATCACGCTCAATCCCTCGGACTTGTCCTTCGGGCTCGGGGTGTCGCCGAACGTACCTCGCAGGCCCATCGGCGGTCGATGATTGTTTTCTCCGAACGGACCCGGTTCGCCATGCACGCCCCGTGGTATTGCCCCGACTCGGACGGTCGCCTGCTATCTGCGTGGACCGTTGTCCTCCTCCTGTTGGGACCGGTCCTCCTCACAACAGCCGCCCGCGCTCAGCAGGATCTCCGGGTGCGGCGCGCGTCCACGCAGGAGCGCCTGGACAATCTGAAGTCGCAGATTGAACAGTCGCAGACGCAACTCCGGAAGACGACCAAGCGCGAGAAGGCCACCCAGGAACAGCTAAAGAATCTTGAACGGGAAATTGCGCTTCGGGAGGAGCTGGTCGCCACCTACCAGCAGCGGCTCAGCCAGCTCGAACGGGAACGATCGGCCCTGCGGGATACGCTCGAACAGATCGAGGGACAGCTCCTTGAGCTTCAGCGCGAGTATCAGGCTCGGGTGCGCCACGCCTACAAGTACAACCGGATTCCCGACCTCGCCCTCATCCTCGCCTCTCGCTCCATCAACCAGATGCTGGTCCGCATCCGGTACTTGCAGCGGTTTGCCCAGCAGCGCCAGCGACAACGGTCCGATGTAAAGCAGGCCGCCGCGCAGGTCCGCGACTCGCGCGAGAGGCTCAAGCGGAAGGAGGCCGAGACCGAGCAACTGCTCGCCGAGGCGCGCACGGAGCGCGAAAACCTGCAGGCCCTAAAGACCGACCGTGAGGAGGTCGTCCGCCAGCTTCGATCCCGCCGCTCGGAACTGGAGCTGGAGATACAGCAGAAGCAGTCGCAGGCCCGCGAACTTCAAGAGAAGGTCCAGGAGATCGCAAAGAAGATCGAGCGCCGAAAAGAGCAGAAAACGGAAGCCCAACAGGCAGAGCAAACCGCCATTGCGGCCAACCTCTCGGCGTCGTTTGAAGCGAGCAAGGGCAACCTCCCCTGGCCCGCGGAGGGGGCCATTACGGAGGGCTTCGGCGACCGCGTGGACCCGGTGCACGGCACCACGACCTTTCACCCTGGGGTTCTAATCGCCACCAACCCTGAAGACCAGGTGCGGTCGGTCTTCGAGGGCACGGTGAGCGGGGTCGACTTTGTGCCCGGCTACGGCACCTACCTCGTCGTTCGGCACGGGGACTACCTCTCGGTCTACAGCAACTTCTCGACGCTGTACGTCTCGCAGGGGGATCCGGTGGAGGCCGGGGAGGTGCTCGGACTGGCCGGGACTCCTGAAGAACCGCGCGGTGCCGGTGTCTTCTTTGCGGTGTTCGACCGGTCGAAGAACACGTCCGTCGATCCCACTGCCTGGCTGACCGCCCGGTAGACGCGAGGGCGCAGACTTCGGATTGTGGGGCATGGACTGAAGATCCCCAGTTGGACTGTTGGGCGTCCATTTGGGACGGACGTCGGGGGGGCGCCGGGTGTAACGCCGCTCGTTTCCAGAAGACCCGTACGAGGTGAGCATTGGCTCGGAGCTGCCCCTTCCGTCTATGGATTCACAAAAACCTTTTTGCCCGTGGGAGGTGGTCGTTTGGGGTTGGCGGCACACGGGGTGTATCTTGCCATCGCGTTAGTTTCTCCACGCAACGCCACCTTTTTTTCCTATGGCTACCCACTACGACTGCGTCATCGTTGGCAGCGGACCCGGCGGCTACGAAACCGCCGTGCGTGCCTCTCAGCTCGGCATGGACACCGCCATCGTCGAGAAGGACAAACTCGGGGGCGTGTGCCTCAACGTCGGCTGCATCCCGACGAAGGCGCTGCTCAAAAGCGCCGAGGTGATGGCCGAGGCCACTCATTTCGACGATTTCGGCCTGGAGCTGGACGGCACCGTCAAACCGAACTTTCCGAAGGTCATCGAGCGGAGCCGGGGCGCGGCCAACCAGATGAACCAGGGCGTGCAGTTCCTGATGAAGAAGAACGACATCGACGTTCTGCTTGGGCACGGCCGGCTCCGTGACTCGAACACGGTAGAGATTGAGCCCTCCGTGAACATGGACGGGGACGAAATCGGGGAGGAGCAGACCGTGACTGGGGATCACGTTATCCTTGCCACCGGTGCCCGCCCGAACGAGCTCCCCTTCCTCCCCATCGACGGCGAGCACGTGCTCGACTACGA
>CAYULG010000021.1:0-21978 GCA_964445365.1 uncultured Salinivenus sp.
GGACTCGAACCCACACGGGACACATGTCCCAACGGATTTTAAGTCCGTTGCGTCTACCAATTCCGCCACCCCGGCAGGGAAGCTAAGAAACCAGTACATATAGGCGCTCAACGAGACTGCGCGCCGATAGATTCACCCCTAAGTACCTGTAGGTCCGTCGGGCAGTTGTTCTGTGTCCCTGGTCGCTAGCTGTGGAGGCACCGCCCTGAAAAGGAGATCGGCCTCTACTCACAGTCATACGCTGTCCCCAGCGTCATTCCGCCCTGCACGCCCGTTCGGAGAACCGTGTCTCCTCCCACCAGGTGGGCCTGGTAGCGAAGGTCTTTTCGAATCTCTTCTCGCCCAAGTGACGCCGACTCCGGAATGGATTGGGTCAAGAACGGGAAGGGCGCGGCCACCCTAACCTCCTCCACCTCAGCACAGTTCGCCACTGCGTCCTCCTCCTCCACAATCCGGACCGCACTTGTGCTCTCACTCTCCAGCTGAGGGGATAGGCTCTGGCATCCGGTGAGAGCAACAGCCAGTATTACGATGTATCGCCACATTAAAACCAGAAGTTGGTTTTGCAAGCAAATGCGAATCAGGGGGGGGGATTCCCAATCATGAATTTGCCGGTCCGAGTTCTCAATTTCCGATTGGCACACAAACACATTTCCCGCTTATCGCACCAGCGGCAGCGTGTTCTACGCTGACTGACCCTGCCGGTCGGTCCGTTGACGAGGACCGAGCCAAACCCAACAGGACCAAGTTCCTCGCGAAGGAGGAACCTAACCCCACCCCCACGAATAGGTCCGGGTCCCGTTCACGATCCGTGCCCAGCAGCCCGCCCTCGTGCCGCTTTCTTCCGCGCTCGACCCGCTCCGCAGCCGTGCCCGAGAGTGGAGGGAACGCGCCCATGTGCCGTTTTCCGAGACCCCCACCGCCGCCGTCCTCCTGCTGGCCGACGGCACCTGGGTGCCCGGCGTGCGGGTCGAGAGTGCCTCCTACTCGCTCACCCTCCCCGCTCTGCTCAACGCCTACACCACCGCCGTGGCCGCCGGGCGCAGCGCCGACGTGGCGGCGGTCGTCCTCTCGCGCCCCTTCCGCCGCGAAGAAGGACTCTACGTGGAGGAACTGCCCCACGGTCCGTTCGAGGCCCGGGCCGCCGACGCGTGGATTCGAGGCACTGCGGGCAAAGACGGCACCCTCCCGCCCCCCGCCGACCGGCTAGACCCATTCGTGGACGACGCGCTCGACGACCACGCGGACGGCATTGCCCACGCCCGTCGCCTCACCGAGCGGGCCCATGTCCCGTCGTCCAACTTTCCCGTCGGGGCCCTGCTGGGGGTCAAAGATGGACGCCTCGTCCCCGGTGTCAACGTGGAGCACCCCGACTGGGCTCGCATTCTCTGCGCGGAGCGCAACGCCCTGGGTACGGCCCAATCTTACGACGCCGGACCCGCCCGCCGGCTCTTCCTCACCTGCTCGGCGGATCCCACTGGCACCCCCTGCGGCGCCTGTCGACAGCTCCTGGCGGAACTTGCGCCCAAGGCGGACCTATGGATGGATCGACACGCAGATCCCCCCGAGCACACGACCGTTTCCACACTCTTGCCCGGTTCCTTTCGCGGACAGGCCCTGCTCGATGCCCCCTGAGGGAACACGACCAGGGACGGGGGCCGTGCCGCCCCCGGGTGTACCCTCACCTGTTCGCTGCCGACGGACGCCTGTCGCCCCGATGGTTCTCTACTCCGTTCTCTTCTTCCTCGGGCTCGTCATCCTCTACTTTGGCGCCGAAGGGCTGGTGCAGGGCGCCTCCAGTGTCGCCCTTCAATACGGAATTAAGCCGGTCGTGGTGGGCCTCACCGTGGTCGCCCTCGGCACGTCGATGCCCGAGTTTCTGGTCAACTTGTTCGCCGTGGTTGCCGATGAGTCGCCCCTCGCGCTGGGCAACATTATCGGCTCTAACATCTCCAACGTCGCCCTCATCTTGGGGGTCAGTGCCCTTATCCTTCCCCTCACCGTCACGCCCGAGATTCTGAAGCGCGAGTACCCCGTCATGTTCGGCGTGATGGTCCTCTTCTACGTCACCGCACTGGACGGGCAGATCGGGGCCATCGACGGCACCATCATGGTGCTGGTCCTCCTCGGCCTCGGCGGGGTTCTCTTCTACGAAACCCATCAAACCTCCACGGCCGCCGTCATCGACCAGATCGAGGACGACCTGCAGGACGCCGACCCCGACATGTCTGCCCTCAAGAAGACGGCGTACCTCACCGGTGGCATTATCGGGCTCGCCGGGGGTGCCCGCCTGATGGTGAATAGCGCCGTGGAGATTGCCCACCTCCTCGGCATCGCCACCGGCATCATCGGCCTCACCGCCGTGGCCCTCGGAACCAGCCTGCCCGAGTTGGCCGCTTCACTGGTCAGCGCCGCCAAGAGCGACTCGGACATGTCCGTGGGCAACGTGATGGGAAGCAACATCTTAAATGTCCTTTTTGTGGTGGGAACGATCGCAATCTTCGAGCCCCTAGACGTGGAGCGGCGATCCCTCACGATCGACTTTCCCGTCATGATCGGCTTCTGCAGCCTCCTCCTCCCCCTCGTCTGGACCAACTCCCGCCTCTCCCGGGCGGGCGGCATCCTTCTCCTGGTCGCCTTCGCCGGGTATTTTGCGTATTTGATGCTTCCCTATCTGTAGCTGCTCCTCAATCAATCCTGATTCGGAAAAGACGTTCTCCGTCGCTCGCGGAACGGAAACGACCGCCCCCCCCAAACCAACCGTGAATCCCACACTTTTTGCATCTGCGAATTGTCGAATCTTCCAATCGTCGAGTCTTTCAACCACTCTCCCCAACTATTTTCCGTCGATTCTGTATTCCCTTTTGTTCGACGGCGGATTCTGATTCCCGGCACTCGTGACTCCCCCTTCCTTCCTACCCACCTGGGCGTTTTGGCTCGTCCTGATCACCGTCGGGACGGCTGCCCCATCTAGCGCCTGTCCCCTCCCGGACACGACCGAAACCGACAAGTACTGGCTCCTGCTGGCCGACCGGCCCGGCACCGACGCCCCCGGCCCGGGGACCTGGACAAAACCGGTCGCCCCAACCTACCTGAATCGCCTCCGCGAGCACGGCATCAGCCCGGTGGTGCGGAGCCGGTGGCTGCACGCCGTAAGCGCCCGGCTGACCCCCGCCCAACAACGGTGGGCCGAGAAGCGCTCGTTCGTGCGGACCCTGCGTCCGGTCGCAAGTGGTCACGTTCCGGCGCGCGCTCGGTCCCCGCAACCCGTATGGACCGGCCTCCACGCTCCGTCCCCATCCTCGGATGACCTCCGCCTTGGCGAGTCGCGCGGCCCACTGGCCCGCATCAACGCTGTGGCGCCGATGGAGCGCGGGCTGGACGGGCGCGGCGTCCGCATCGGCTTCTTGGACGCCCACTACCGGGGCCTGCGTCACGAGGCGTTCGGCTCGCTGCGCCGTGATAACCGCATGATCGCCCTTCGCAGCTTTACGGAGGGGCGGCAGAGCGGCAACCATGGAGCGGGCGTTGCGTCCGTCACCGTCGGGCACAGCCCAGGCACCCTTGTGGGCCCGGCCCACGGCGCCGAGGTGTTGGGGGCCTCCACTGAGTACACGCCGTTCGAGCGAAACGTCGAGGAGGATTACTTTGTGGCCGGCCTTGAGTGGCTGCTTCGACGCGGTGCGGACGTGGTCAACGTCTCGATCGGCTACACGACCTTCGACGAGGGGCAAGACGACTACACCACGGACGACCTGGATGGGGACACCGGCATCACGACACGGGCGGTGGACCGGGCCGCCCGGCTCGGGCTCACGGTGGTGGTAAGTGCGGGCAACAGCGGCTGCGCCGATCCCGACTCCTGCTGGTACTCCGTCAACACCCCGGCGGACGCCGACTCGGCCATCACGGTCGGCGCTGTGGGTCCGGACTCGACGCTCACCGACTTTAGCTCGCGGGGCCCCACCGCCGATGGTCGCACGAAGCCGGACGTGGTGGTGCAGGGCCAAAACGTGCTGGCGGCCTGGAAGAACGATGGGTACGCCCAGGTGGGCGGGACCTCCTTTGCCAGCCCCCAGGTGACCGCCGTGGTCGCGCAGATGCTCCAGGTCAATCCCGACCTCTCCCCCATCGAGGTGCGAACCCTACTGCGCCAGACGGCCTCGCAGGCCGACGATCCCGACAACCGGAAGGGATGGGGCATGGTCGACGCGGACGCTGCCATCCGTGCTGCCGAGCGCCGGGCCCGTGCCACCCCGCCCGCGACCCTGCAGGTCGAGGACTTGTACCCGAACCCCGCCTCGACCCGGATCACCGTTCCCATTCGCACCCCAGACAACACCCGACAGGTGCGACTCACGCTTCAATCGCCGATGGGCCAAACAGTCGCCGCGGAGGCATACGCCGTGCGTCCGGGTCCCAACTGGCTGACCATGGACGTAACGACTCTCCCCCCTGGTCTCTACTGGTACCGCCTCGAAAGCCCGCACGGAACCGACACCGGGTCCCTTTCCATTTTGAGGTAACGTCCCGATTTGCGCCCGCTTCCACGAAGCGCCGTCGTCCGCTTATCAGGGCGAGAGGGCACCAACGACCCGGTCCTTTCCTGGTCGAAACCTCCCTTTGGCGGACGAGTGATCTTGCACACAAACTCCGACAAACTTGAGGATGCAAAGACTGGGTTCCAAGCGCTTCTTCCCTCCTCGTCACCAGAGATGACACACGACTCCGCTGGAGCGTCTGTCATAAATGGTGTTACCGAGTCGACGCCACCCGTCGATTCAGGCCCTCCGACTGAAGTTGTCCCGCCCCGATTTTTCCATCAAACTGAGGCTTGAATGACGTTCTCGTTCGGGTACAGTCCGTGGCTGCTGGTCCTGTCGCTAATACTGGCAGGTGGCCTTACCTACTGGACCTACCGCTCGACGATTCCAGCACTGTCGACGCGATGGCGGTGGCTGCTGGGCGGACTCCGGTTTGCCAGTTTGTCGATCCTTTGCTTTCTGCTTCTGGCGCCGGTGGTACGCCAGCTGACCGAGACGGAGCAGCCGCCCGTCCTGGCCGTGCTGGTGGACGACAGCCGCAGCATGCGCGTGGTGAGCAGAGGGGCCGACGACACGACATCGCAGGCCGTGCGGGACCGCCTCCGTCCGGCAATTTCCCCGATTTTGGACGAGACCCCGGGGACCGCTCGCGTCTTCGGATTTGACCAATCCCTCCGGGGCCTCCCTGAATCTCCCCTGGACTCTCTTTTCTTCGATGGGGCACGGTCCAACGTCGGGGCGGCGCTGGAGGATGTCACCGAGGCCCTCCAGGACGTAAACCTCCAGGGTGTCGCGATCGTGTCAGACGGCCAGTACAACAGCGGCCGCAACCCGTCTCGCGTGGCCGACCGCTTCTCCGTCCCCGTCCACACCGTGACGGTCGGCGACACGTCCCGCCGTCGCGATCTTCGGGTCCGTCGCGTGACCGCCAACGACCGGGCGTACACAGACACGGAAGTACCGGTGCGTGCCACCCTAGACGCGGAGGAGGTCGGTGGGGAGGCGGTGACCGTTTCCCTCCAGAAGGACGGGACCGTGCTCGACACGACGGACGTGACACTTCCCACCGGCACCGCCGAGCTGTCGGTAAACCTGAGCTACCGCCCGGAGCGAGCAGGCCTGACCCAACTGTCCGTGCGAGTCTCGCCAGTGCCGGGCGAAGCCACGACCGGCAACAACGCCCGCTCCGTCTCACAGCGCGTTCTGGAGAACAAGCGGCGTGTTCTCGTGCTTGGCGCCGCCCCCTCCCCCAGCTTCGCAGCCCTCCGCCGCGTTTTGGAGCGCGACGCCAACACAACCGTGACCGCCCGTGTGCCGAAAGAAAATGGGGCGTTCTACGGGGGACCGCTCCCGGACACCCTCTCCCGCTACGATGTCGTTGTCAGCGCCGGCTTTCCCAGTGAGGCCGTCCCCGGATCGGTCGTGGAACAGGTCGCAGACGCCCTGTCGAGCCGTACCCCAGGACTCTTTCTCCTCGATCGCCAAACGGACGTGGAGGCGTGGCGCACCTACTTCTCGGACTACCTTCCCGCCGATCCGCCGTCGGGGCGCCTCCGGTTTACTGAGGCCTCGTTCGTCCCGGTCGAGGCCGAACGGTCGCACCCGGTCTTCCAGATAGACGACGTTGACGCGAGCCTCTTTCAGCGACTGCCGCCCCTGGCCGTCTCGTCCACGGCGTGGACACCGTCCCCCGACGCCACCGTGCTCGCAACCGCGGCCCGGCCGGCCCTCTCGCAAAGCGACCCCGTCCTCGTCGTACGGCGACGGACCGGGCAGCGCACGGCGGCCCTCCTGGGCACGGATACGTGGCGCTGGGCCACGCTCTCGTCCGACCTGTCGGCCGCGGATCCTCTCTGGCCCGGGCTTATCTCCAACCTTGTCCGCTGGGTGGCCATACAGAACGACGACCGGCAGGTGCGGGTGCAACCCGTCACCGCCCTCTTTGAGGGAGACGAGTCGGTCTCGTTCAGTGGCCAAGTCTACGATGGAAGCATGGATCCGGTGCCCGACGCGACCGTCGGCGTCACCATCACGGACTCAGCGGGGACCGAATACCCGCATACCATGGAGCCCATCGGCAACGGGCAGTACGAGTTGGACATCGGGTCGCTGCCGGAGGGCACATATCAGTACGAGGCCATCGCCCGGCAGAGCGACGCCCGCCTGGGGAGCGACCGCGGGCAGTTTTCCGTCGGCGCTCTGCGGCTGGAGTACCAGCAGCCCCGCGCCAATCCCGTCCTGATGCGCCAGGTCGCCGCCCGCTCCGGCGGCCGCGCCTACACGACCGAGAACGCGGGTTCGCTTCCGGATCACCTGGCCAGCTCCTCAACGTTCGACGCCACGGTCGCCACAGAAACAACTGAGGCCGAGTTGTGGCGTACGTCTGTCTTCCTGGTAATCCTCCTTGGTCTACTGGCCACGGAGTGGACTCTTCGTAAGCGCTTCGGGTTAACGTAGGGGATTGGCTGAATCTCTGTGTTGGCCCAGGCGTTAATAGAAGACGCCTGCTTCCGGAGGTATTCGGACGTCACTCGGTCAGGCTCGGACGTGTCGAATGAGCCCAGATCCCCCCATGTTATCTACGGTTACTCCTGCTGACAAAAGCCATCTCCCCGATTCCCTCACCGACACGGCCGACGGCGAGCAGCCCCTCGCCCAGCTGCTCGTAACGATCCGTCGCCACCTCCACATGTACCCGGAGGTGGGCATGAACGAACATGAAACCTCCCGCTTCATCCGCCAGACGCTCGAGGCCTACGGGCTCGACGTCCACGGCCCGATCGCCGGCACGGGGCTCTATGTGGACATCGACGGCGCCGGCGCCGGCGGGCACGTGGGCTACCGGGCCGACATCGACGCGCTCCCCACACAAGACCAGAAGCGCGTCTCCTACCGCTCCCAGCACACTGATGTCGCGCACCTGTGCGGGCATGACGCCCACACGGCCGTCGGCATCGGGGTCGCCCTCACGCTTCACGCCCACCGGGACGAACTCGACGGCCGCGCCCGCGTCTTCTTCCAGCCGAACGAGGAGGGCCTGCCCAGCGGCGCTCCTCTCATGATTCGGTCGGGCATCGTGGAGGGACTCGACGCCCTGTACGCCATTCACGTAGATCCGACGCTGGACGTGGGTCGCTACGGGCTCATCGAAGGCGCCGCCACCGCCTCCTCGGATCGGTTCGACATCCGGGTGCGTCAGGAGGGCACCGGCCACTCGGCCCGCCCCCACGAGGGTGTGGATACGGCCTGGGTGGTATCGCAACTCATGAACCAGTTTTACCAGCTGGCCGGTCGCGTCACCGACGCCCGCAACCCGAGCGTCCTCACCATCACAAAGATGGACGGGAGCGAGACGCACAATGTCATCCCGGAGGAGGCCACATTCGGGGGGACTTTGCGCACCACCTCTCCCGACGACCGATCCACCATCCGTGAGCACATGCGGCGGTCTGTGCAACGGCTGCAAGACCTGTACGAAGTCCACATTGAACTGAACTTCGAGGACGGCTCCCCACCGGTCCTCAACGACGAGACGGCCATCGAAAACGTCGAGCACACGATCGGGAAAGCCTTTGGCGAACAAGCCATCCACTGGATCGAACAGACCAGCATGGGCGGCGAGGACTTTGCGCACTACCTAAAGCATGTGCCCGGCGCGTTTATCCGAGTCGGAACGGCCTCCGGTCCGGAGACGAGTTTCCCGCTTCACCACCATCGCTTCGACATTGACGAAACGCCCCTCGCCCCCACTGCCCGCCTCATGGCCCGCGTTCTCATGAATCACCTGGAGCAGAATCTAACCGACGCGACGCCCCCCCCAGCCGACGATCTCTCGACCTCCGAAAACGGGCAGCGACACGACCCCCGGTAAAGCCTTTCACTTAGCGTCCCTTCTTCCCGTCTCAAGATAGAGTTGACGCTTCCCCCTTTCTTCGTCTCCTTTGGGGAATGGTGAGATACATTTCTCGTCTGCTCTTCATCACTGAGTGCGGCTGTCATGTCCCGGCATGCCCTGATTTCACTTCTGCTGTTTCTTCTCCCGGTCACCGCCCTCGCTCAATCCGCACCGGCGCCCGGGGACGTGGTGGTCAATGAGGTGATGTATGCCCCCTCGCCTTCTTCCAACGAATTCGTCGAGCTCTACAATAACTCGTCGGAGGCAGTGGAATTGAGCCGGCTCCAGTACGCCGACGACAGCCGCGACTTTTCTCCGGTTACGACGGCTGATTCTCTCCTTGAACCGGGAGCGTATGCCGTCCTGGTGCGGGATGCGACGGCCTTTCAGGACGCCTTCCCCTCGGTCTCATTTTTGGCACCGGACGGCTGGGACGCCCTCAATAATGGGGGCGATACGGTGGTGCTCCGCCATAAGCCCACCGGCACCGTGATCGACGAGGTGCCCTACGATCCGTCGTGGGGCGGCAACGACGGGAACGCCCTTGAACGAATTGACCCGGCCGGGGCGTCCGACCAGGCCCGTAATTTTGGCACATCTGAAGCCGCCGACGGGGCCACGCCGGGTGCACAAAACAGCATCTTCGACCCGGACGAGACGCCCCCGACGCTCGAGGAGGTAAGGCCGACGCCCAGCGGCGATTCACTGCTTGCCCGATTCTCCGAGCCCCTCGACACAAGCACGGTAACACCTTCGGCTTTTGCGCTGGACGCCGACGAGACGTCGACCATCGAAACGGCCACCGTCAGCGACACGGCCGCCGCACTGGTGATCTGCACGTTCGGGCGGACGCTTTCGACGGGCAGGTTTACGCTGGTCGCGACCGACGTCGCGGACCGGCCCGGGAATGTGCAGTCCGAAACGCGGACGTCGTTTCGCTACTTCGTGCCGGAAACGCCCGACCCGAGGGATCTCGTCGTGACGGAAATTCTCTACGCCCCCTCCCCGGCGTCCAACGAGTTTGTTGAGATCTATAACCGATCGGAGAAGACCGTCGACCTTGGGGCGCTTGAGTACGCGGACGAGAACCGAGACTTCAACCGGCTTGCGCCGCGTCTCACGCCCCTCGCCCCCGACTCGCACGCCGTGATCGCTCGCGACGCGACGGCGTTCGAGGCGGCCTTTCCGGAGGCAGAATTCCGGGCACCGGCCGGCTGGGACGCCCTCAACAATGGCGGGGACACGGTTCTGCTGCGGCATGCCCCGTCCGCGACCATCATCGACGAAGTGCCCTACGATCCATCGTGGGGCGGGGCCGACGGCCGGTCGCTGGAGCGCATCGATCCGGCCGGCCCGTCCGACGCCGCGTCAAACTTCGCCTCTTCGGAGGCCGAGGCCGGTGCGACCCCCGGCACCCGCAACAGCCGCTTCGACCCGGACGAGGCCCCACCCTCTCCCCTCTTCGCCGAGCAGACGGCCGAGCAACGCATCACGGTCACCTTCTCGGAGCCGCTGGTACGGGGGTCTGTGACGCCAGGTGCCTTCACGCTGCCGGCCACGACCGTCACCGACGCGGCCCTCTCTCCGGACACGGTGGTCACGCTGTCGTTGACAAATCCCCCGTCGGGCACAACGGTCACCGTTGATGGGGTCCGGGATCGAGTGGGCAACACGCTGACTACCGCCTCTGTCCCTCTCGCCTACCGACCCGCCGAAGAAGAAATTGTCATCAACGAGATCCTGTTCAACCCGCTCGCCGACGACTTCGACGACCGCCCCAACCAGGTCGAGTACCTCGAACTCTTCAACCGCACCGACCGTCCGCTCACTCTGCGTGACCTGTTCGTGACAGACCGCCCGACTGAGCGAGGCGGAGCCGACACGATCCGAGCCGGCCGCCGCACGGCCCTCACGCCGCGCGGGTTCGGGGTCGTGGCTGCCGCTCCGACCGGCGCCCGTCGGGCCGACTCTTCCCAGCTCGCGGCCGCCTTCCCCGACATGCCGATGGCTCCCGACTCAATAGCTTTCCTTCCCGTAGACGCACAGCGCCTCGGCCTCAAAAATTCGGGCGATCTCCTGCGCCTACATCGGGGCGACGGCACGTCGATCAGTGAGGTTGACTACACCCCGGACTGGCACGCGCCGGCCCTCGAAGAATCGAAGGGGACGGCTCTCGAACGCATTAGCCCCGGCGGCCGTGCCGACACCCCCAGCAACTGGACCAGCAGCACCGACCCGGCGGGCGGAACGCCGGGGCAGACGAACGCCGTCGCCCTGGCCCCACCCGAAGACGCCCCCGATACCGGCCTGCAGATCGAACCGAGCCCCTTCTCCGTCGAGCGTGATGGGTCTACCCGCATCCGGTATACGCTGGACGAGGTGCCCAACCTCATCCGCGTTCGGATCTTCGATGCTCGGGGGCGGAAGGTTCGAACGCTCGAGGACGCCCGCCTTACGGGCCGGTCCGGCGAGCTGATTTGGGAGGGGCGGGACGACGAGAGAAATCAGGTGCGGGTCGGGATTTACGTCGTTCTCTTCGAAGCCGTCCAGACTGACGCGGGCACCGTGGCCACCTTTAAAAAACCCGTCGTCGTGGGCCGTCCCCTACACTGATGGTCCATCCCCGAACGAAGACCCGGAATTCGTCGATTCTCATTTTGGCAAACCCACCGTTACAACATTGAGGGTTGCTCCAAAAACAAGCCGACAATCCAAAAATGCGGTGACGGAACAGGGATTTTCATCCGGTCGTTAAGAGGTACGCTGACCTAACTCGCCCGTGTTTGTCGTACGCAATCGCGATTCTTTCCATGGCCACCGCAACGGAGACCACCCCGGACACCCCAATCGACATAAGCACGACCGCTGCGAAGGAGATCCGAAAGATCGTTCGGAAGAAAAACATCCCCGACGGCTACGGCCTTCGCGTCGGTGTCAAAGGCGGCGGTTGTTCCGGGATGAGCTACGTACTCGGCTTCGATAAGCAACGCGAGAAAGATAAAGAATTCGAGATCGACGGCATTACTGTTTACATGGATCAACGCCACGGGCTTTATCTCATGGGGACAACGATCAATTATCATGATGGCCTGAACGCGCGGGGGTTCACGTTTGAAAATCCCAACGCCACGGAGACGTGCGGCTGTGGGGCTAGCTTTGCTGCGTAGACCGTCACTTTTCAGTTCTCTCTCCTCCTGGTTCCTGGTACCCGCCCCCACGAGCATCTGTCCTCTTCCCAGCCGGGTGTATCGTTCTCCTGTAACGCTTGCCGTTTGGTCCGTCTCACATATGTGCCAAACGAAGGAAAAGAGGAACAGAGGACGCAAACGGCTGGTTAGTGCCTCAGACATACTTGACGCAGTGGGATAGATCGCGAGCATAGTTGTATGCTTTGCGATCCATCCTCCTTCGTACAGGTGCCTACGCGGCACTTTTCGTATTTACAACAGGCTAGGTATGGAAGGCAACTTCTCAAACCGCGTTCGAGACGTAATTTCCTACAGTCGTGAGGAGGCTGTCCGTCTCGGACATGATTACATTGGAACGGAGCACCTGCTTCTGGGCATCATCCGGGAGGGTGAGGGCATTGCCGTAAAGATTCTCCGGAACCTCGGGTGTGACTTGCTTGAGTTAAAGGAGTCGGTCGAAGACACAGTGCGAAGCACTGGCGACTCGGCTTCGGTTGGCAACATTCCATTGACCAAGCAAGCAGAGAAAGTTCTCAAAATCACGTACCTTGAGGCGAAGCTTTACAAGAGCGACGTGATCGGAACTGAGCATTTGCTCTTGAGCTTGCTTCGCGACGACGAAAACATCGCCGCCCAAATTCTGCAACAAGGATTTTCCGTGACCTACGACGCCGTGCGCAACGAACTTGATTCCATTATTAGTGGCAAAACCTCGTCTTCCTCTTCATCCTCTAGTGGAGGCGGTGGCTCTGGCGGTCGCCTGTCCTCCGGCTATGGACAAGAGAGCAGTAGTGAATCGGAGAAAAGCAAAACGCCCGTGCTTGACAACTTTGGCCGTGACCTCACAGAACTCGCCGAAGAGAACGAACTTGACCCCATCGTGGGGCGACAGGAAGAAATTGAGCGTGTGGCTCAGGTGCTGAGCCGGCGGAAGAAGAACAATCCTGTCCTCATCGGGGAGCCCGGTGTGGGGAAAACCGCTATCGCTGAGGGCCTTGCCATGCGCATCGTGGATCGCAAGGTCAGCCGCGTGCTTTACGACAAGCGAATCGTCACGCTCGACCTTGCCTCCCTGGTCGCCGGTACAAAATACCGCGGCCAGTTCGAGGAGCGGATGAAGGCCGTGATGAAGGAGTTGGAGAAGAGCCCTGAGGTCGTGCTCTTCATCGACGAGGTCCACACAATCGTTGGCGCTGGCGGGGCCTCTGGCAGCCTCGATGCCTCGAACATGTTCAAGCCGGCACTGGCACGAGGGGAGATTCAGTGCATCGGTGCGACGACCCTCGACGAGTACCGGCAGAATATTGAAAACGACGGCGCCCTGGATCGTCGGTTCCAGAAGATCATCGTCGATCCGTCGACGCCGGAGGAGACGATCAACATCCTCTCCAACATCAAGTCGCATTACGAGGCCCATCACAATGTTCGGTACTCCGATGAAGCCATCGAGTTAGCCGTGCAGCTCAGCGACCGGTACGTTACCGATCGCTTCTTCCCGGACAAGGCAATCGACGTGATGGATGAGGCCGGGGCACGTGTGCACCTGTCCAACATCAAGGTTCCGCCCGAAATCCTCGAGCTCGAGGAGAAGATTGAGGACGTCCAGGATGAGAAGAATGAGGTCGTGAAGAGCCAACGCTTCGAAGAGGCAGCCCGGCTCCGCGACAAGGAGAAGACGCTCCAAGAGGAGCTCGAACAAGCCAAGAAGGAATGGGAGGAGAAGGCTGAAACCGAGATCCATGATGTGACCTCCGAGAACATCGCCGAGGTGGTGGCGATGATGACGGGCATTCCGGTCGACAAAATCAGCGAGCCGGAGCAGCAGAAGCTCCTCAACATGGAGGACGCCCTGAAGGAGCGCGTGGTGGGCCAGGACGAGGCCATCGAGAAGCTGTCGAAGGCCATCCGTCGCACCCGCGCGGGGTTGAAAGATCCCGAAAAGCCGATCGGCTCGTTCATCTTCCTCGGCCCCACCGGTGTCGGAAAGACGGAGTTGGCCAAGGTCACAACGGAGTACCTCTTCGATTCGCAGGACTCGCTCATCCGCATCGACATGAGCGAGTATATGGAGAAGTTCTCCGTCAGCCGCCTCGTGGGGGCCCCTCCGGGATACGTGGGCCACGAAGAAGGAGGCCAACTTACGGAAAAGGTGCGTCGTCAGCCCTACTCGGTGATCCTGCTCGATGAAATCGAGAAGGCCCACCCGGATGTCTTCAACATCCTGCTCCAAGTACTCGACGACGGCATCCTGACCGACGGGCTTGGCCGCGAGGTCGACTTCCGGAATACGATCCTCATCATGACCTCCAACATCGGCACAGAGGACATCAAGTCCTTTGGTCAGGGCATCGGGTTCTCGCAGGCCGAGGGCGGCGATATGGACTATACGTCGATGAAATCGACGGTCGAGGACGCCCTTAAAAACGTCTTCAACCCGGAGTTCCTGAACCGGATCGATGACGTCATCGTCTTCCATCCGCTCGACAAGGAGAACATCTTCGACATCATCGACATCATGTCCGAAGATCTCTTCGACCGGGCCGAGGAGCTTGGGCTCGAGTTGGAGTTCGACGAGGACGCAAAGGAGTTTCTTACGGACAAAGGCTTCGACCCGAAATATGGGGCCCGCCCGCTCCGCCGCGCCCTCCAGAAGTACGTGGAGGATCCCATGGCCGAGGACATCCTGCACGACCAACTTGGCGAGGGCGACCGCGTGCTCATTACCCACGAGGATGATGAAGAGGAGCTCTCCTTTGAGGTCCAGAAGGGGGAGGCCGAATCCGCCGACGCCGACGAGGAAGAGCACTTCTCGTCCGATGCCAACGGTCAGACCAACGGCACCAACGGCGAAGCCGAACCTGCTTCCGGCGGTGGTGGGGTCGTGGACGATGCATCGTCCGGAGGCGCGTCCGCTGCCGCAACGGACGAGGATGAGTAGCGTCGCCTTCAGCCTCTCACTGAGAGACAATTACTAGCCCTCCGTCCACCCGGGCGGAGGGCTTTTCTATGTCAGGTCTGAGTCCGAATTGCCTTCCCCCTTCCCTTTGGGTCCCTCATCACGTACGACCGAACGTAGCCGCATGTAGCGCATCCGTCCCTCTCCGTGCGCCTCTCCTTCTGTGACTGGTACGGGCTCGGCGAACGGCGGCCCATCGGTGACGAAGGTGTGGAACTCGCCGTTCTCGCCGCAGGGATTGACGCCGTCGGGCAGGTCCTCGAGAAAGGCGGCGTCGTAGGTCCGCCCCGCGAACGCGGAGTCGAGCTGCGTGGTGTCGACGGAGGTGACGATGGCCCGGTACCCCCGCTCCACGAAGCGCTGGGCGAGCCACGTCGTGTCGCGCTTCCAAAGCGGAAAGAGCGGCCGGGCGCCTACGGTTCGCAGGACGTTTTCACGGTAGGCCTTCACGTCCTCGAGAAAGAGGTCACCCGCCACGACGGTGTGGACGCCCTCACCAAGCAGCGGGCCCAGCGCGCGTTCGAGGCGCTCCTCGTAGGTAGGATTAGAGGCCTTCGGCGGCACGCGCATAACACGCAAAGGAATTCCCAGCGCGTCGGCCTGTTGCTCGACAAGCGCGAGGGGCGTGCCGTGCATGGTCACCGTCTCCACCTCCTCCACGACCGTCGTGAGGAGGGCGTCGATGCGGCGGGGGGACTGGCTGTGCAGCACGTCGAGCGCGAGCATGGCGTCCTTGCCCCCACTCCACATTAGCACGAACCCATCTCGAGAGGAAGATTCTGTCATATTGACGAGACGCTTGTCGGTCGATTAGAGGCCTCTGCCAGCCCGGCCCAGCGAGCCAAGTGTCCGACGCTTTAGTTTTGTGGGCCCGCGGAATAGAGGTGGGTCCGTAAGAATTCGGTGGTGCGCGACCAGGCCGTTGACGCCGCCTCTGCATCGTAGCTGTCGCCGGACGGGTTCGCGAAGGCGTGCCCTGCGTCGTACAGGTGAATCTGCACGTCGGCGTCGATTTCCTCTATCCGGGACTGCAAGGCCTCCACCTCCTTCATCGAGACGACCTCATCCTGCCGACCGAAGTGGGCGAGAACCGGTGTCGTGAGGGCCCGTAGTGTCTCTTCTGTCATCGGCCCCGGCGTGCCGTAGTAGGGCACCGCCGCGTCGAACGCCGTCGGACGATCGGCCAGGGCGCGAAAGGCCATGCCGCCGCCGAAGCACCAGCCCATTACCGCGACCCGGGACGCGTCCGCCTCCGACCGGAGGTGATCATCGGCGGCTCGCAGGTTCGCCATCAGCTTCTCCTGATCCTGGGTCGCCTGCTGCATGAGGGATTGTGCTTGATCGGGCGTCTGGGCAGTCGAATCGCCGTAGAGATCAACTGCGAGAACGCGGTAGCCTTCCCCCGCCAAGCGCCGCGTCGCTTTGCGGACGTTGTCGTTGAGCCCCCACCATTCGTGAATGACGACGATGCCGGGCAAGTGTGCGTTGGCCGGATCCATTCCGTGTGCGGACAACACCGAGTCGGGCGCGGCCGGCGCGGCCACGTAGCCCGTGACGGCGTCTTCCTCGTCGAACGCGTGGTACGTCACGGGTCGGGCCTCGACGGGAACCGCCGGCTTACGGGCCGCCTCGGTCGCCGTGGGCGTGTCTCCTTCGTGGCCCTCGGCCATTTCCTCGGCCTCTGACGGCGCATCGTCGGAGTCGCCGCAGCCGGCCAGGACGAGCACGGACACAAGCGCAATTAGGGACAACGAACGGGGCATGACAACCAGTGAAATCTATCAGAGAAGATTGGGGCGGACGAAAGCCTTCGTCCCTCGCTCGTTCCGTGGGGGCGTCTACAGATGCGAAAGAACCCCGAACTTTTTAGCAGGACGAAGGTTCGGACTTCGACACACACTCTTCTGCTACTCCCCCCTTCCGTGTCCGACTCTCCCGACACGTTCTCGTACGCCGCCGAGCTTAGGCGCAAAGCCCTGCATCTGCTTGCGCTCGTCATTCCGTTGGGGATGTGGGGGCTGGGACCGCCCCTCGCGCTGTACGTGGTGGGGGCCGGCGCCCTCGTGGCGGTTGCCGCCGACCTCATTCGTGCGTACTCACCCATCTTCAGCGAGTGGATCCGCTGGATCTTTGGTCCGCTGATGCGCGCCGACGAGCTTCCCGATGTTGGCGAGGGGGTCACGTTCAACGGCGCCACCTGCGTGCTCGTCGGGGCGGCCCTGCTTGCCCTTATTTTCCCGCTCCGGGTCGCAGTACCCGTCCTCACCATGACCATGCTCGCCGACGCCGCGGCGGCCCTCGTGGGGCGCCGACTCGGCCACCACCCGTGGGGGCGACTCTCCGCGACTGTCGAGGGGAGCGCAGCATTCGTGGTCACGGGCTTAGCCGTCATGTCGGGGTTCTCGTCCTTCGCCTTCGGCCCGGCCGCGGTCAGCGTCCTGGTGGCGGCGGTGGTCGAGGCCCTGCCGGCACCGGTCAACGACAACATTCGTGTGCCTCTCATTGCGGCGGCAGTGGTGGTAGCGGGCGAGGCCCTCGTCTTGGGCCGGCCGGTTTCCCTGTTTCCTGTGGTTCCCGCTTAACCGTCGTCCGCCTATCCACCTTTGCCAGTCCCTCGGCGAAACAGAGAGAAACGCGCGGCCGTCCTTCCTCCCTCTCGATTCTTGCCAATTGTCGATTCCTATGCCCGAGCCCGACACGTTTCCCGCCACGGCCTTCCAGCGCTTTACGGGCCTGGAGCCCTTTCCACAGCCGCCCGTCATCCCCACAGAGCATCCAATCGTGCTGATGCACGGCTTCGGCATCGGGGCCTCGTTCCGGCGGGGCGGGCACCTGCACGAGGAGGCGATGCACCTGCGGTCGCGGGGCGTGCGGGCGGTGGCCCCCAACGTGTCGCCGTACAACACCGTGCAGGCCCGGTGTGCCATGTGGGAGGACCGTCTCGGTCGTGTGCTCGACGAAACGGAAGCGGACCACCTTTCACTGGTGGCCCACTCCATGGGCGGGCTCGACGCTCGCCATCTCATCAGCAAGCAGGGCTGGCACGACACCGTCGCGACCCTGGTCACCATTGCGACCCCACACCGGGGTTCTTCCGTCGCCTCCCTTCTCCTCGACCAGCCGGATGCGGTCCGCAAGTGGATCACCGAGATGGCCGACTGGCTGGGGACCCACATCCTGGAAGACGGCTCGGCCAACATCCGTCAGGCCCTGAAGGAGCTCACGCCCGAGCACGTCGAACACGTCTTCAATGAAGAAGTCCCCAACCACCCCGACGTCCAGTATTGGTCCTACGGCTGCCAGGCCGGCGAGGGCACCGAGATCCCCATCGACCCGATCTTCCGATATCTGAACAAGTATCTCTATGAGCGCGAGGGGGTGAACGACGGCATCGTGAGCGTCCGTAGTGCACGCTGGGGGAACTACCTCGGCACCGTGGACGCCGATCACGCTCGGCAGGTGGGCCTCCGCTCCCGCCTGGCCGCCTCCTTCGACTCGAACGCGTTCTACGCCTCCATCGCCGAGCGGCTCGCGGAGGAGGGACTCTAATCCCGTTTTCGCGTCTCCACGGCGTCACCTAAGAGAAGGGCCAAACCCTCCCACCACGGAAATGTATTTGCCGTAACGTCGGAGCGTTCAAGGTTTTACGTTAAACGCCTTGAAGGAGCTCCATTCTCCTGGCGGACAGCATTTTCTTGTGTACCTGACAGTATCGGACGGGGTGTGCATAGGGAGCATCTGAGCGGCCGGGTCGTCGAGACCGGATCGTGCAGTTTCAGGGGCGTTGATTCGATCATCTCGTCCACTCTCTTCGCCCTCCCCCATGCCGCAATCCGACGCCGCCGCGCTCGAGCACTTCAGCTCCGTCGCGCTGGTGTTCTGGTACGTCCTCAGCCTCATGATGCGGGAACAACCGGGAGGATCGCCTCCGGATTGTGACATCGTCACACCTTTTCGCCGGGGCTCCGCTCCCGGACGGTGCCTCCTACTGCCAGGGCCGCCCCAATGAGCACGGCGTTCTTGATGATGTACTGCCCCTCGAGGGTGAGCCCCCACGGCACCTGCGTAAAGCACACCTCCGGGAGCAGGACGAGCGGCAGGAGCGTGCCCGGCATCTGCAGAAACAGCAGAAAGATCGCGGTACGGTTGAGGGGGCGGTAGAGGAGCCCCACCCCAATCGCGACCTCCCACCATCCCAGGAAAGGCACGAAGAAGTCCGGCGGCACTACGTAGACGACGCTGCGAACCAGATCCTCCGCCGGGCTCATCCCCAGTGGCTTCAAGAGCCCGAACCAGATAAACACGATGGCTAGGCCGACCCGGAGGACAAACAATCCATTTCGCTGCATCCAACTTGCGATCCGGCGGTCCAACGGCCCGAGCCCCAGCCAGTTGATGAGACGATCTTCAATAGATGACATGCGGAATCAATGAGTCTGAGTGAAAAAATTGGGGCGCGGGTTCACCGCAGTGCAGCGCCGGAGGCGGCGATTTTCGTTTCGTGGTCGAGGACGCCGGTCTCCCCGGTGGCGACGACCGTTTCGCCAATCATGGCCATCGTGGCCGTCCCGCCCGCGTCCTGTACGCGCGAGACCGTATCCGCCACCCGGTCCGTGGCGAGGGCCGTACGATCCGCAAACGCCCAGGACACGTCGAACAACGTGTCGAGCGACACCGGCAGATTGAGGGTAGCAAGCGCCCGCTGTCCCGCCTCTACAACTCGCTCCATCGCTCCCTCGTCTCCGAGCACGTCGGCCGTTGCAATCTCCCCAAGCGAAGCATACTCGATGGGGGCGGTGCGCTCGGTGTGGTGCAGCCCATCGCCCACGTCCCAGACGAGCCCGCCCTGCTCCTGAATGAACACGTCCCCCAGGCCCGTCCCCGCCGCCACTTCGGCCCGGTGAGCGGCCTGTACCAGGTCTCCGCGCGAGTGGTCGAGCTGGAACTGCGCGTTGGCGGCGAGGGCGGTGGCGAGGGTCGCGGCTCCGCTCACGCCGAAGCCGCAACCGATGGGCAGGTCGGTGTCAAGGCGGACCGTTGCGTCCACGTCGAGGCGTCGGAGAACACCTGAGACCGGCTCTACCTCGGTCGGGTCGCCGTCGAGGAGAATGCTCGTGGTTGATGCGGGCCGGACCATGGCGGTCACCCCGTCGGCTGTCGCGAAGCTCACCCCGAGCGAGGCCTCGCTGTCCTGCGGAACGAACACGGTGGTAACGCTGCCCGGAGCGAACGCGGTCGCGGACACGATTACAAACTAGGCCATGAGCGTCAGTGACGAAGCGGAACGAGGATGCGAATCAGTTCTCGAGTTCGAACTCGATCCGGTCCACATCGGCCCCCTTCGAGGTGCGACCGGTGATGCGAATGTGTCCCACCTCATCGAGTTGATCGACGTGCGTGCCGCCGCAGGGACAAAGGTCGAAGTCGCCGATGGCCACCATGCGGAGCGGATCCACGTGGTCCGGAATCAGGTCGAGCAGGCCCCGCCCCTCCGGCGTCTGCTCTTCGGCCTCAGCCCGTGCCATCTGCTTTTTCTCGATCGTCAGGTCTTGGTCAAGGACCGCGTTCGCCCGCGCCTCGATGGCGTTCACCTCATTCGGCGAAAAGTCAGCGGGCTCGAAGTCGATGCGCGAACGGTCGGTATGGATCTGGTTGCCCGCCGTCTGGGCGTCGAAGAGGTCCAGTACGACCTTCGAGACCACGTGCTGGGCCGTGTGCATCCGGCGGAGCTTCGTCCGACGCTCCTCGTCGATCTGTGCCTCCACTTCCTTCCCTTCTTCTGGAAGATCCCCTTCAACGTTGTCGGCGTAGTGCCGCACGTCACCGTGTTCCTTCTGCACGTCCACCACGTCGGCGGTGCCCCCGTCCCAGTTGAGCGTGCCCCGGTCGGCGGGCTGCCCCCCGCCCTCCGGATAGAAGTAGGTGCCGTCGAGCACAACGTACTCGTCGGTGGCGTCCTTGACGGTGTCGGTGAAGGTCGTTACGTCGTCGTTGTCGGGGAGGTAAAGGAGGTCAGTCATCGTGTCTATGCAAGTCAGAATCAGGTTTCATCTCGCCCAGCCGCACCAGCGATCCACGGTTTCGTTCCGGCCCCGGTCCGGGGACCGAGCGCACCGTTAGGGTTGGATGGTAGAGGGGAAATCAGGCGCGATCCCGGACCGCTCCTGCTCCTCGGTCAAACAACCGAACCTCTCCCTCCTCACTTACGATCCATACTTCCTCGGCGCCGATCTTCCGATACAGCGCCCGCTTCTTCTGCATCTCCTCCTCCGTATTGGATTCACTCATAATTTCAATACAAATCTCAGGCGCCAGCGTCGATGGGTCGCCGGTTTCCCGCATGTGCTCTCGACGTGGGGAACTCATCCATACGACGTCTGGAGCTTTCACACCCTCCGGCGTAGCAAGCGCGTACTCGGGAGGGGCATGGCCCGTCGGTGCGCAGTCGTCGAGATGATCCTGAACGGCCTTTTGAAGATCGGAATGACGGTTTTTATGAGGGCTCAAGATTAACTGTCCTTGGCCATTTGTCTCAACCTTGTAGGGTAGGCCCTCGAGTGTGGGGTCGGCCGTGATTTCGCCCCACCGTTTCTGGTGCTCCTTGGCTCGGGTCGCTACGCTCGGCATGGAAAGGGCCTGAAAAAGAAAAGATTATCTGGAGGGTTCTGTATACCGCAGATGCCTTCGCCCGTTCAATCCTGTTCGTTGTGGAACCGTCTTCCACTTTGCCACTCAACAGAAAAACGCCGCCCCAGGATCGCTCCTGCGACGGCGCCCTATAACCCATCGGGGCAAAATCACTCCCCACTCCGCAGTCCAAACTCCGCACTCGATCAGGTACCGGCCGAGTAATCCGTGGCGTAGTGCTCCTGGTCTTCGGAAAGTGCGTCGATGTTAATGCCCATGGTCCGCAGCTTGACCCGGGCAATCTCGTCGTCCATGTCCTGCGGGATGTCGTAGACCTTGTCCTCCAGCATCGCGTCGGACTCGTGACGCTGGACGAGATCGAGGTGGGCACGGAACTGGTTGGCAAAACTCATGTCCATCACCTCGCTGGGGTGGCCCTCTGCGGCGGCCAGGTTCACGAGGCGGCCGTCGCCGAGGACGTAGACCCGCTTCCCATTCTCCATCGTGTACTCGCGGTTGTTCTCTCGAACCTCACGCGCGTCGGTGGAGAGGTCGGCGAGCTCTTCGAGATTGAGCTCCACGTCGTAGTGTCCGGTGTTGGCGACGATGGCGCCGTCCTTCATCTTCAGGAAATGGCGGCCCCGAATCACGTCCTTCATGCCGGTGGCGGTCACGAAGATGTCGCCCTTCTCGGCGGCCTCGTCCATGCTCATCACCTGATGACCGTCGAGGGTAGCCTTCAGCGCCTTCGCCGGCTTCACCTCGGTC
>CAYULG010000022.1:0-21913 GCA_964445365.1 uncultured Salinivenus sp.
TGCCCTGGAACCAGGTGCATTTCATGCGCCCCCCCTGCTCCCCCTCTAGAATCAGCTCGAACCGTTTCTGGTTGTTGCCGGGCACGACGTTCGTGCGGCGTACGGTGCCGACGACCGTCACCGGCTCCGGCCCCTCCTGGAGCCGATCTACCGGCGTGATGGTCGTGCGGTCGAGGTAACGGCGGGGGTAGAAATGGAACAGGTCGCGCACGGTGCCCACGCCATACGAATCAGCCCACACGTCGGCCCGCTTCTCGCCAACGCCCTTCACGTAGCGAACGTCCTGCTGAAGAAAGTCCTCGCTCATGCCCCTTTCGGTCTGGACAGGTGGATGTGTGGAAAATGTGTGTCCGTTATCGGCTTTGATCCCACACCAAACCGGAGGGCAGCGTTCCACGCTTGATTCTCAACCGAGATCGGGAGGGGGCCCTGTGCCGCAGGAACGGATGTCGGGAGACGGCGGGACGGGTTTTTAGAGCGAGGAAACGGTGACTACGGAGAAAGAGCTTGTTCCCACACCGATTTTCTGTCCACGGTCCAGCCGTCCCGCAGCGAAGTACCCCCCTACCGTCCATCGGATGAAAGAACAGTCGCAGGAGTGCCTCGATAGCGAGTAACATCTTTCATTCCAACTCGACCACGTGTGTAGAAAAGAAACATGTGGAGAGGGGAGTCTCTGCTCGTGCGGGCTGTCCGGGGGATACACCCGGGTTTTCGGTTTCGGAACGCCGCTTGCTTCTTCGTAACGGGCACACAGTTGATTAACAATTTCTCGCCCCCAAACCCTCTACGAAACCATGACTCCTACACCGACCCTTCTCCTGTTCGTCGCACTGTTCTGGACGTTGCCCGCCACAGGTGCTGCTCTTCTCTACCGGAAACACGGGAGTTCGGTGCAGGGCGTAAAAGAAGCGATGCAGCACCGTCTGAACCGCGTTCTGGAGAGTACCCAGGAGCCACAGACGCAACTCGACGCGTAGTAGCGGAAGACTTCCTCGGCAATCGGGTGTGATCGATCGCGTTGCCGCCGAACGCCCGGTATTCTGCAGGCAAATCGTCGGTGGTTGTCCCCAGACGAGGCGACGACTACATTCACGTCTTCCCTTCTGAGAGGGGAGCCTCGTTTGAGCGAGAGGCCCACCGACCCAACAGACGCTTGTCGACTCAGACGGGTTGCATTCCTGAGGAGGACGGTTCCTCACCGGCACCGCGTGAAGAACAGTCCTACGCAATTGGAACCCATTCTGGGCACCCCCGACGCTCGACCCATCGGGTCGGGCTTTTGCTATGTACGGCTGGCTTGCACCGATTGCCCGACTGCTTGCGCGGATCGGCCCTGGAAGGCCACGCGCTCGGGGTACGATGGCGGGTCACCGGACCGAGCGCGGACCGAGCGGGTCTTACTTAACCTCGAGAGTCTTCGTCACGTCCGGCCGGTCGGGCTGCGGCACCACGACGATGAGCTCCCCCTCCTCAAACGGCGGCGCGGCCGTGTACGTCTCGTCGAGCGGCACAATGGCCATTGTACACATCACGTCGTCGGCCGTCACGCGCGTCACGACTGGGGTCACCGACAGACGATCCGGGGACCGATCCACCTCAAAGCCACTGAAGGAGTAGCAGCCATTGGGTCCGACGGTGCCGGTCAATCGTATCGCTAGCGTGTCGGACGGCGAAATGCGAGCGGGGACGTCGAGGCTATCCACCTGGGCGACGCCATGATCGCGTTCCCGTTTGTCCTCCCCGTCGGTAAGAGCGCTGCCCCCTACGCCACTACCGAACGCGGCGATGGCCCCAGCGAGGAGAATGACGAAAAGTGTATGCAGGCGCATCATGGATGGCTAACGGTTGATCTAACTCAGAAAACAGACGGCCATCTGTCGTATACGCAAGCCCGAACCAATACCCAGTGCCCTCTTGAGGCAGGCTGCCGCCGCGGGGAGCGATTTCTTCGTCGTCGAGTACAACTCACTGCAATCCTCGGAGGTTTTCTCATTTCTTCGGCCCCTGATTCGATGTCGAGTCGTTTCCCCTCTCCCTTCTCCCGCCGCGCTATGATCAAGCGCACCCTCGAGGCCGGGGCCGCGCTCACGCTCGCCCCGCTCTCGTCCCTCGGCAGCTCTAGGGATCGCGACAAGGAGTCTTCAGAACATCCTGCCGGCGACATTCGGACGCGCTCCATTCCGACCTCCGGCGAGCCCCTACCCTGTGTGGGCCTGGGCACGTGGCAGCAGTTTGACGTGCAGCCTCGTGCCACCGAGAAGCGAGCCTCACTCAAGAAGGTTCTACGCCGGCTGGTGGATCTGGGCGGATCCGTGATCGATTCTTCGCCCATGTACGGTCGCGCCGAGAAGACGGTCGGCGCGCTGAGTGCCGACCTGGGCCTCACGGACAGGATCTTTGGTGCCACGAAGGTGTGGACGCGGGGGCGGGCGGACGGCATTCGACAGATGGAGCGCTCCCTGGAGCGAATGAACCAGCATCCCATGGACCTGATGCAGGTGCACAATCTCGTCGACTGGCAGACGCACCTCGACACCCTCCAGTCCTGGAAGGAAGAAGGGAAGGTACGCTACATCGGCGTCACGCATTACACCCTCGGCGCCTTCGACGACCTCGCGTCGATTATCCGAAACCGCGACATCGACTTCGTCCAGCTTCCCTACTCCATCGAAACGACGCGGGCTGAGAAACGCCTCCTGCCCCTCGCCGCCGAAAACGCGGTTGGCGTCATCGTGAACGGCCCGTTCGAAGGCGGATCGCTGTTCGGACGCGTCGACGACGAGCCGCTGCCCGAATGGACTGCCTCATTCGACTGCGAGAGCTGGGCGCAGTTCTTCCTGAAGTACATTCTAAGCCACGAGACCGTGACCTGCGTCATCCCCGGCACCTCCGACCCCGACCACCTGCGCGACAACGTGCGTGCCGGCTACGGCCGCCTCCCCGACGACGACACCCGCCGGCGGATGCGAAAGACCCTTCAACGACTCTGATCCTGTCTCGCGGGTCTACGCCGCCGTATAGTGCGTATTGCGTATCTGGTTTGGTAGTGACGAAATGCGGAATACGCAACACGCACCCATCCATCTACGACGAAGCCTGCGCCCCCCTGAACCAATCGTCGTTCCAAGCAACAAGGGCCTACTCCTCCATTGCCCGCTTCACCGCCCGCCGCAGGCGTGGATGATGTAGCTGTACCGGCTCGGTCTCTTCTTCGTCCTCGTCCCGTACGGCCCGGAGGTTCAGCATCTCCACGATCAGGGAGAAGGCCATCGCCGAGTAGATGTACCCCTTCGGGATGTGCTGGCCCAGCCCCTCGGCCACCAACGTTACGCCGATGAGGAGCAGAAAGCTGAGCGCCAGCATCTTCACGGTCGGGTGCGCCTCGACGAACGACGAAATGGCCTCGGCCGACACCATCATGATGAGGATCGCAATGGTAACGGCGATGATCATCACCATCACGTCGTCGGCCATGCCCACAGCCGTCACCACCGAGTCGATGGAAAAGACGAGGTCGAGCAGAAAGATCTGTGTGATGACACTGGCGAAGGTCACCGGAACGGCCGACTCCATCTCTCCATCCTCCCCTTCGAGCTTCTCATGGATTTCGGTCGTGGACTTACCAATCAGAAACAGGCCGCCGGCCGCGAGAATCAGGTCGCGGCCGCTGAAGGCGTTGGCAAACACCGAAAAGACCGGCGCCGTGAGCCCCATCACCCAGTTGATGCCCAGGAGCATCAGGACGCGGCCCCCCAGCGCCAACCCCAGGCCCACACGGCGCGCCATCGGCTGCTGTTCGTCCGGCAGCTTGTTCGAGAGAATCGAGATGAAGACGATGTTGTCGATCCCGAGCACGATCTCGAGAAGCGTCAGGGCCCCGAGAGCAATCCAGGCCTCCGGGTTCGCAATCCACGCCATGGCAGAATACAGATCTGAATGGATGAAAGACGGTCGCTCTCCGCCGAACGTACAAAAGGGACCCCACGATTGGAAACGCGAGGTCCCGTCAATGACGAATCGGAATGTGCTGTTGGTGCCTCTGTCCGCCCTTCTTCGGGATCGGGCGCTACTGGAGCGGCTCCGCGAGAAAGGCCGTAAGATTATCGACGCGATCCTGGCTGAGCAGCGGCTCGAGATTCTGGATAATAAGGCTGACGCACGTGGCCCGATAGATCAGGTTCTCGTCCGGGTCCCCGCTGCGGGCCGTCTGGTGCTGAATCTGCGTATTCAGCATCGTCCAGTGGCACTTCACCTCGATGTACTGCGTGGCCAAGCCTCGCTCAAGCTCGTCTTCCGTGTCGATGTCGAGAAGCGCCCGGAGCATTCGATTGCGCAGGCCAGACACGTAGGCCCGAACTGCCTTCCGCTCAGACGGAGCCGCTTCCGTCCATCCGTCCAATACCTCGTCCCACTGCTCGTCGATCGACCCGCGCAGGGCGTCCTCTATTCGGTCGTGAAGGGTCCGAACGGACTCGTTTGTGTCCACAGGCTCATCGTCTGCTTCCGTCATCAACGTATCTGTACTCAAGGGTCTGCGTAATCGTCTATGCAAAAACTACAGAAGTGATACGGTGTCTATACAGCCTTTAGGCTGCTATCTGGTATCATAGAGAGAAACAATGGATTCCCTCTCAAACAGCATGGTACGCATCATACCGACTTGGTTACATCTTGGATGAGTCCTCCCCCTGCTCCAAATCGTCGGATTCACAAAGCCAATTCCGCGTTCCCAAACGAACTGGCGGTCTTTTGGATCGACTCCCGAGGGCCACCGGTATGAAAAACAACTGATAGTACTCTCACTGGTGCACCCCGGGCCAAATGGGCATGCCCAGCACCGTGTGTCCTGTTTTGCGCAATGAGGGGACTTTCCTTCCTCCTCACCATGCGATTGGCACATCCTCGCCTGGCGAAACCAGACAGGCGATTCCCGGGAATTTACCTTCCCGTCCAACCGGACAGTACACTCTCTCGAGGATAGTTGCTCAGAAGTTGTTTGATGGATGGATGAGAAGCCGAGCCCCACGTAATTAGCAGGCCTTGGACAATCCGCCAAACAGCTCCTACCTCCTTCTCCGTCCGCTCATCCCCTCCCAGTGCGGACGACCGATTCGCGCCCTTTTCTTCTCGAATGACTTGACGGACGCCCGATGGCCGACGCAACCGATTCGGATTCCCCCCACGACCCCTCCTCTTCCGACCGGGATCGGGACTGGTACGCCCGGCGCTGGAACCAGCTCTGCGACGAGCTCGACACCTCGGACCCGGACGAGGTCCTTGCCCGAGTGCAGGCGATGAAGCGACAGATCAACCAGTCCCAGACCGCGGAGCAGCCCCCCGAAGAAGAAGACCTCGTGACCATCAGTGAGGTCGAGGAGGTCTTCCGAGAGATGAACCAGAAGATGGAGAAGCTGCGCGAGCGCAACACAGCTCTCGTTGAGCGTTTGGAGCAGGAAGGAGAAGAGATCGAGGGGCCTGTTCGCGCCCTTCACCAAAAGACCGAACAGCTGCTCGACTCGCTCGACGCGGCGACGATGGACGAAGCCAGCGAACGAATTCGAAAACTCAATCAGCGGCTCGAAGCCCTATACCAGGAAAAAGAGCAGCTCGCCCAGGCCGGTCTCTCCGACGCCGAAGCAGCCCTCAACGAGATCGACCGTCTCCAGGAGGAGCGCGACCAACTACGGGCCGACCGCGATCAGCTCGAGCAGCAGCTTGAGGCGGCCGACGACCCCGCGTCGGCCGCTGACGAGCCGGATCCGTTGACACAAGAAACGGCCGCCGCCATCTGCGACCCAATTGGGGTAAACACGCCCGAGCAGGTCGATACCTTCGTCCAGCTCATCGAGCAACTTTGCGAGCGTATTCGAACGCGGGCCGCCGCCCACGGCGCCGCGGTCGAGGACGCGCCGGACGATGTGGTGGAGATGCTTCACAGCGCAGCTGCCCACCTCGACACGCTTCCGTCCCCCCAGGCGACCGCTACCGGCGAGGACACCCTCCCCCCCGAGGCCGGCGATATCTTGGGCATCCGCACCGTCGAGGATGCTCAGGAGCTCGATGACCTCATCGGCGACATGTCCAACCGGCTGGAGCGGCTCAGCAAGGAGCACGAAAAGCTGGAGGAGTCCGGGCTGACGGTCGACGTGGCCCTCGGCATGATCGAAAACATGGAGAATCAGCTCGTGGACCTTTATCACAGCTCAGAGTCAGAATGGAACGGGGCCGGCGGCGCCCCCTCCGATCCGACGGCCCTGGATGAGCCCCTCCGAGACCGGGTTGCGACCCTTACGAACACCGACCCGGAGGCGATCGACGATCTCTCGCAGGTCGTTCAGCTACTGACCGACCGTCTCGACCGACTCTCCACCGAACAGGACGCCCTGGCCGAGGCGGGGCTTGACGCCGACGAGGCCGTGGCCATGATCGAGAGCATGGAGGTCCAACTCAATGACCTGTACCGCTCGCTGGAGGAGGACGAAGACGGGGACGCCGCCGAGCGACTGGCCGCCATCGAGGACGTACTCGGGATCTCCACCCGTAAGGAGGCCGAAGAACTTTCCGAGATTGCGCGGCAGATGGAAGAACAACTCACGACTCTCTACAAAGAAAAAGAAAACCTCCAGGAACTCGGCCTGGACAGCATCGGGGACGCGGTCGCCATGGTCGAAAACATGGAAGATCAGCTAACCGACCTCTACGAAGATCGGGAAGCGCTACGGCGGATTCAGTCGGTGGGTGACACCGATGATCAGAGCACGTTTCAGCAACTAGAAGCCCTCTACGCCGAGCGAGAACGGCTGCAGCAGGCCCTCGGCGTCTCCTCCGCCGACGAGATCATCGAAATGGTCGAGAGCCTCAATACCCAAATCGACGAGCTTTATAAAGGCCGCGACGCGGAGGTCGACCCGGAGGAGCAAGATGATGTGTTGCCTGGGGAGCCCGACGAGTCGGAAGCATCCACCTCGGCGGACGAGCCGACTCCCGATGAGGCTGACACAAGCCTTACAATGAATAGCATGGAGCGGCAGCTAGAGGCCCTCTACCGGGAGAAAGAGGCTCTCCTTCACCACGGATTTTCTGACGCACAGGAGGCTGTCTCGCAGCTCCAGACGCAGAAGAAGCAAATCGATGCTTTACAGCGTGAGAACCACACCTACGAGCAGCGTTTCGAGCGGCTCAAGTCGGAGGTCGGAACAGCAAGCGTCTCCCAACTCGTGACGCTCGTGCAGGCCCTGGAGTCAGAAGCCGATGCCTCTCTCGACGATATTCTTGCTCCCCCGTCGGAAGCATCGACGGAACGCGAGTACGGGCTCGACATCGAAGCCGCTTCTCCATTCGTGGACACCGACACGCTAGACCGACTCGACGAAATGGAGCCCGCCGAACTGGATGCCTTGGACGCTGGGGTCGTGCAATTGGACGACGACGGAACGGTCGAGTATCTTAATGAGGCGGCCCTGCAACTGCCTGGGCTCTCTTCCGTGGAGTCCCCCGCCTCCGTGGTTGGCAAAAATTTCTTCCTCGACCTAGCGCCGAGCACGAAAAACAACCTGTTCTACGGTCGCTTTCAGCAGGGGCAACGCCGGGGAGAGATGGACGCTCGATTCCCTTACACCTTTACCAGCCCCGACGAGGGCGCACAGCCCTTTGCGGTTCACCTCTATCGCACACTCGACGGCGAGACCACCTGGCTGATGTACCGCCCGTCGTAGCTGGTTCGTCGCTGCGCTCTCTTCTTCGTTTCTGACCATTTCCCGACAATGGCTTCTTCCGGCGACCTGTATTCGTTCCTTCAAGGAAGTGAACTGACGCCCCGCCCGAAGTCGGACGTCCCCATCTCCAGTTCCGACGACGCGGACGACACGTCCCTCACCTTCGACACGGAGGGCGTGGGCGAACAACTCCGTCAGGCCAGCGAGGAAGAGCTCAACGAAGCTTCCTTCGGCATCGTTCGGCTCGACGACAACGGCACGGTTACGTTCTACAACCGCTACGAGTCTGATCTCAGCGGCGTGGATCGCTCGGACGCTGTTGGGCAGAACTTCTTTGACCAGCTGGCGCCGTGCAGCAACAGTCGGCTTTTTAAGGGACGATTCGAGGAGGGCGTGCGGAAGGGCCGCCTCGACGAACGCTTCACGTACACATTCACTTACAAGATGCGCCCCACTCTGGTTGACGTGCGCTTGTATCGGGACGAGACCGGCCAAAACTGGGTAATGATCCACAAACGATAAGCCGCCCCCGCCGGGAATCGACGGGGACGGCTGGTGTGTCGGAAATGTACGCCTGCCGACTACTCCTTTTCGTCTTCCTCCTCAACGATTCTAAGCCGGTATCCCACTCCCCGTACAGTTTCGAGCCGTAGGATGTCGTTGTCTTCTCCGAGCACATCGTCAATCTTCTTTCTCAACCCCGAGATCGTGACGTCAATCGAGTTGTCGGAGACGAACTCCGATCCCCACACGCGCTCGGCAATAACGCTCCGAGACACGACATCGGGGACCTTGTCCGCCAATAGGCGTAGAAGGTCGAACTCCTTCTTGCGCAAATCAAGCAACACGTCGTCGAGTACAGCTTCCCGCCGTGCCGTGTTGATCTCGAGGGGGCCGGCTGATACCTTGTCGAGCGTTGCCCAATTCGGGGGACGGCGAAGCAGGGCCCGGGCTCGTGCCTCAAGCTCTGCGAACTCGAACGGCTTCGTCATGTAATCGTCGGCCCCGCTCTCGAGTCCCCGCACTAGATCGTCTACCTCGTCCCGTGCAGTAAGAATGAGGGCCGGGGTGGCGTATCCCTCCGCGCGCAACTCTTCGATGAACCGGGGACCGTTCATCTCCGGGAGCATCCAGTCGAGGATCACAAGATCGTAGCGGTGGGATGCTGCCTGTTCGAGCGCCTCCTCGGCACTCTTGACGTGATGAACCTGCAACGGATTGCTCCTGGTCAGTCGGTTCTCTATGGTGCTGGCCAGGTCGGAATCATCCTCAACCAAAAGTATGAGCTTCATTGCCAGAATGGAACGTAATGAAACGGAATGTGAGTGATTTCCTCATTGTTGATCTTCTGTGCCGGACACTTTTTCCCATCCGACGCGAGTGCGCGCGATGGGGGAGCGCACACCGACGCCAAACATCGCGTTCTTCACAAGTGTGTACACGCGAGCACAGACTGAAGCGGGCACTGCCTATTTTGTACGCTTTGTGCTCTTTTCACTAAGCTTTCCCAAGGTTCTTGTCCGTTTGTCTTCTGTATGACCACAAATGTCACGCGAGATGATTGTCTCCAAGAGTATATTTGAATAATTTCACCTAACCCGAACGTGAATACCGAGGCCTTCTCTTTCCTGATAGCATAAGCGTGTAAATTCGCGGCTACTTACGTTAATGTCAGATTTTGTAAGACAAAAAATCGGGATAGGCGCTCTTTTTGGTTACTTCCTATCACAACTCCCGTACGTTTCCCCGTGCGACTTGCCCTTCTTTCTGACATTCACTCAAACCTGGAAGCTCTCGAGCAGGCCCTCAAGGCCATCGAGAGCGCCGAGGTCGACGCCATTTACTGTCTGGGGGACATCGTCGGGTACAATGCCGATCCCGCCCGGTGCGTCGACCTCGTGCGGGAGCACTGTGCAGGCGTGGTGCGTGGGAATCATGACGCAGCCGTGGCCAATAACGACGCCGTTGAGGCACTCCCGCCGGACGGGCAAGAAGCGGCTCGGCATAACCGCCGCTGCCTTTCAGACGACCAACATTCATACCTCGCGAACCTGCCCCTCACGACGACCGTTGAGAACTGCACGTTCGTCCATGCCACCCCGGACGCCCCAACCGCGTGGAAGCGCCTCACGACCTATCCGGCCGCCCAGAAGCAGTTCGAGCACTTCGACACCGACGTGTGCTTCCTCGGTCACACGCACGTCCCGGCGGTGATGGGCGATACGCTCGGGGTGCTCCAGGTGCGCCGCGGCCATCGCTTCCTCGTGAACGTAGGCAGTGTGGGCCAACCCCGCGACCAAAATCCGAAGCTCAGTATGGGGCTGTTCGACACCGACACCTTTGAGTACGAGAATGTGCGGCTCAGCTACGACATTGACGGGGCCGCCCAGAAGATTCGCAACACCGACGCCCTCCCCGACCGCCTGGCCACCCGGCTCTACGAGGGACTGTAGCCCCGTCGACGGCCTGCATCGCGTCCTCTGATGGTCACTTGTCGTTCCGCACGAACTGGCCCTCGCGGTAGATGGCCCAGGGGCGTCCCACGAGCTCGTCTTCTAGGAAAGGCGTGTTCCGGCTCTTTGAGTGGACGTGGTCCTCGGTATAGGTCCAACGTGTGGAGGCGTCGAAAATAGTGAGTGCGGCCGGCTCGCCTTCTTCCAGGCTTGGAGGATCAAGACGAAGGATGCGCCGCGGCGCTACGGTGAGCTTCTGTACCGCTTCGGTCACCGAGAGCACACCCGGTTCGATGAGCTCGCGCCCGATGAGGCCCCAGGCCGTCTCCAGTCCTGTGATGCCGAAGGGCGCAGCCGTGAACTCGACCTCTTTCTCGAAGGCGGCATGAGGGGCGTGGTCGGTGCACAGGGCGTCGATGGTGCCGTCGGCAAGGCCCTCCCTGAGCGCCGCCCGGTCGGTCGCCGAGCGAAGAGGCGGATGCATCTTCGTGTTGGTGTCAAACCCAGACTGTTCGACGGCTTCATCGGTGAGGGTGACGTGGTGGGTGCACACCTCTGCCGTGACCGGCAGGTCGCGGGCCTTGGCCCGCCGCACGAGTTCCACGCCCCGCGCCGTCGAGAGATGCGCCACGTGGACGTGCCCGCCTGTGAAAGCTGCGAGCTCCAGGTCACGGGCAATCATGACGTCGTCGGCGAGGCCGGGAATACCATCGAGTCCGATGCGTGCGGATACGTCTCCCTCATGCATCTGACCAGACGGATTGAGCGGTTCTTCCTCCATGTGGTTGACGATGGGGCAGTCGAGCATCGTGCTGTACTCCAAGGCGCGCCGCATGAGGCCTGCGTGCTGCACTGGCGCGCCGTCATCGCTGAAGGCAACCGCTCCTCCGTCCGCCAGGTCCGCCAGCTCAGCGAGCTCTTTGCCCTCGCGCTCCTTCGACACGCAGGCGATGGGGTGGACGCCCACGGGGGTCTCGCCCGCGCGCTCCAACACGAACTCCACCACGTCGCGGGTGTGAATGGGCGGGTCTGTGTTGGGCATGCACGCCACGTCGGTGAAGCCCCCGAACGCCGCAGCGCGGGCCCCCGTGGCAATCGTCTCCTTGTGCTCAAACCCCGGCTCGCGCAGGTGCACGCGCATGTCCATCCAGCCGGGCGAGATGAGCTTATCGGTCGCGTCGTAGGCGGGCACGTCCGCCTCGGCGGCCACATCCTCCCCAATGGCGGCGATGGCGCCGTCGCGGATGAGGAGATCGGCGGATTGAGTATCTTCCGTCTTGGGGTGGAGAAGGGTCCCCCCGCGAAGAAGAAGGTCGGGCGTCATGTGGTTGGACAACATTGGGCCGTGAAAGCTGCGGTCGAGAACCATCGTCAGATGTAAGGTAAGGGAGGAGCCGCGCAACCGTCAACGGGAAACTTTCACCGGTCCGATCCATCTCACCTGTTGCGATCTGTCTTTCTTTTCCGGCCCGATTCCCATGCGCCGCCCTCGTTTTTTCGTCGTCATCGTGGCCGTCGGCCTTTTCGGGGGAGGGATCCTCTCCGGTCCCGCTCAGGCCCAGATGGAGATTCCCCCCGAGTCGTTTGAGGACGTAATCGACCGGGCGCAGACTCAGGGCAAGCCTATTCTCGTTGAGATCTACGCGCCGTGGTGCCCCTACTGCCAGCGCATGCAGGAGAACGTGTATACGAACGAAACCGTCCGCAAGTACCTCGACGAGACGTTTACCTACGTTCGCCTCAACAGTGACACGACGGCCGGCACGCACCAGTACCAGGACCGGACGCTCTCCACGAAGCAGTTGGCCTCGGTGCTCGGCGCGAAGGGGGTACCCACGACCACCTTCTTGAAAGCAGACGGTTCCCCCATCGCCCACCAGCCCGGCTACATCAAGCGCCCGCAGTTTCTCAAGATCATCCGCTACGTCGGATCGGGGGCCTACGAGGATAGTAGCTTTCAGGAATTTACAAGCGAGCGCTCCGAGTAAGTCCCTCTCTCTAGCTACCGGTCAGTTTTCGATTCCAAAGCTGTGGACACCGAAAAATCTCTGGCGAAGCCGCTGACCCTTCTTTCGGGAGCGCTATTTACAGGCAAAACTGCTGAACATGCACCAACGATTTCCAGTATTTCCTTCGTCGTTCCAGGAAATCTGAGATTCCCAGCATCTGAGATGTCCGAACTTGATGGGAGATCTGAGATCTTGAGGATCTGGATCCCCTGGAGCCTATCCTACCATACGACAAATAGACTCCAGCTCAGAGGCTGGCGTGACGGTTGGAGAAGATTTTTCGGTGCCCTGCGCAAACTGTCCGGTAAGTAGTCCTTCACGTCCAGGTCATCGTATGCGTGTCAGCTACAGCGACGGGTACTACGTGCCGCTGCCGGACGGCCACCCGTTTCCCATGGGCAAGTTTCCGGCCCTGCATCGCCTTCTGCTCCGGGAGGGGCTGATTGACGCGCAGGATGTGGTCGCCCCGCGCCAGGCCGACTGGGCCGACCTCCGCCGGGCCCACACATCGTCGTATCTGGACCGTCTCGCCCGGGGTACCCTCTCCGACCACGCCGAGCGCCGGATGGGCCTGCCGTGGTCAAAGCGACTCGTCTACCGGTCGCGGCTGGCCGTGCAAGGCACCGTCAACGCCGCCTTCATGGCCCTCACGGACGGGATTGCGGCCAACCTGGCCGGGGGTACACACCACGCCTTTCCTGATCGCGGCGAGGGGTTCTGCGTGCTCAACGACGTGGCCGTCGCCGTCCGCGTCCTGCAGTCCGCCTGCTGGGCGCGCCGCATCCTCATCGTGGATCTGGACGTGCATCAGGGCAACGCCAACGCCGCGTTCTTCGCCGACGACAATTCGGTGTTTACCTTCTCGATGCACGGGGACAAGAACTATCCCTTCGAGAAGCCCCCGTCCTCGCTCGACGTGCCGGTCGACGACGAGACCGGCGACCAGACCTACCTGGAGACCCTGAAGGCCTATCTGCCCGACACACTCGATACTGTCAACCCCGACCTCGTCTTCTACCTCGGTGGCATTGACGTGGCGGCGGACGACCGCTTCGGCCGAACGGCCCTCACGCGAGAGGGGCTCCACGCCCGCGACGGCTACGTGCTGGAGCAGATCCGCGCGCGCAACCTGCCGGTCGTGCTTCTGCTCTCGGGCGGCTACGCCGAGACGCCCACGGCCACGGCCGACCTGCACGCCATCATGCACCGGGAGGCCGCCCGCGTCTTCGGGGCGGCGGCCCACTCGGCCCCGTCCTGATCTGGCTACGTCGAATGGTCCCGGGACGGGTCGTTTTCCCGAATCTCACGGGCAAACGTGCGGAAGTCCGCAAGGCGGTCCAGCGCGTCGAGCACGAGGGCGTCGTCCGCGCTCTGACCGGCCGCAGCGACGGCATCCCGCGCGTCGAGGGCCTGGATGAGACGGTCGGCAACGGCCTCTGAGAGAATGCCGTTCTGCTGGAGAAGGCGGAAGCAACCCGCGGGCTGGTCGGGATCGCCGAGATCATGCCGACGGACGATGGAACAGGCGAGGTCGATCGCCACCTGGACGGTTTCCATAACCCCGTATCGCAGTCCCCACCGAGCCTTTTGATCGTCGTCGAGGCCGGCAAGCGTGGTGTTCTGGAAGTGGGCCAGCTCACGGAGATTTTCTTCCAGTCGGTCGAGTTTACGGGGTTGGTCATCCATACGCTCACGTGGAAAATGCTGCGCCGCTGCGAAAGAGATCGTCGGAGAACGGGTGCGGGTTCAACGTTCCGGGTACGTTGCGGTTAGGATGCGGGGCCGCCCACTGAGGTCCTCCTGGAGGCAAACGTCGGCAAGGCCTTCGTTTTCCAACACCGTTGCCGCCGCGTCGGCGTACTCGGCGTGCGTCTCGAGGACGAGAGCCGCCCCCGGCGCGCACAGCTCCGGGGTGCGGGCAGCAAGGGTGCGGTAGAAGTGCAGGGGATCGTCGCCCGCGAAGAGTGCCACGTCGGGGTCATAGTCGCGCACGACGGACGGCAGCGTCTCGGCCTCCTCGTCGGGGATGTACGGCGGGTTTGAGACGAGGAGGTCGACCGGCTCAAGGAGATGCTCCGTCGCGTCCTCATCGAAGAGGTCGACCTGAGCGAAGCGCACGTCGAGGCCGAGCCGACCCGCGTTCTTCCGGGCCACGTCGAGAGCGTCGGGACTTACGTCCCACGCCTGCACCCGGGCGTCCGGGCGATCGTGCTTGAGGGCAAGGGCGATGCACCCGCTCCCGGTCCCCACGTCGAGCACGCACGGCGTTTCTACGTCGTCGAGGGCCGTCAGCGCTTCCTCCGCGACCTCCTCGGTCTCGGGACGGGGCACCATGACGGCGGGCGACACAGCAATGCGCAGCCCCCGGAAGGAGGTGTAGCCGAGCACGTGCTGGAGGGGCTCGCCCGCCACGCAGCGATCGACCATGTCGTTGAAGCGGCGACAAACCTCAGGGGACACCGAACGCTCCGGATGCGCGTAGAGTTGGCCGCGATCGCAGTCCAGCACCTCTGTGAGCAGCCACTCCGCCGTCCGACGGGGCACGTCCCGGTCGGCGTCGTCCAATCGTTCGGCGGCCCGATCGAGGACCGCTAGCCGCGTGGGGGTATTTGTTTTTTCGTCGGACGAGGAGGCCATGACGAGAAGAAGGCGGTCGCGGAAGGGCGCCTATCGGCGCACGCGGAAGTTCTCGAACGCCTCCGTCGCGTCGTCCCAATCGGCGTCTACGTCGTCGACGCGGGCCATGCGTGGCCCCTCGTGGACGGCGTCGAGGAGGTCTTCAAGCGCCGCTCGGGGCCCCTCGGCCTCCAGCAGCACCGACCCGTCGCGCTCGTTGCGAACCCAGCCGGTGACGCCGAGCTGACGGGCCCGCATGCGTGTGAAGTTGCGGAAGCCCACGCCCTGCACGCGCCCCGTGATACGGGCCGACAGTCGCTCTTTCGTGTCCGTTTCCATGGCATTACTCTTCTTGTATTCGACGGACTACGCTCGTCTCCTATAAACATGTTGGCCCTCAAGGTTTTCCGGGCCGAACAAACACCCGTCTGCAGAAAACGCCCCGTCCCGAATGCCTTCGGAACGAGGCGTAGAAACGAATGGACACAGAACCGTCTCCCCGTGCCCGTACCGATCATTCAGTCGTAGACTACAAAAGGCCCCTACTTTTCGTCCAGTCCTTGAACCCCTCCACGAGCTGCTCGAAGGAATCGAGCACGAAGAGTTCGTCCTGAAGGTTGTACACCTCGTAGTCGTCCTTCTCCACGATGTGCTCGGGATCGAAGGGATGGACCGTCACCTCGTCGGAGAGGGCGTGGGTCACCTCTTCGTTCGAGGACACAATGCCGGCGCCGAAGATGCGCTCCTCGCCCTCTTCCCGGAGCAGACCAAACTCGACGGTGAACCAGTGCAGGCGCTCCAGGCGCGGCCGGTCGGCACCCTCGGCGTTGAGGGCCGCCTGCCCAAACAGCTGGTAGAAGTCCGCAAAGTCCGGCTGCGTCAGCATCGGCATGTGGCCGAAAATGTCGTGGAAGCAGTCCGGGGCAGGCGTGTAGTCGAGTTCCTCCCGAGGCCGGACGTAGTTCGTGGACGGAAACTTGCGCTCCGAGAGCAGGGTGAAGAAGTCCTTCTCGTGAATCAGGCCCGGAACGTTCGCCACGGTCCAGTCCGTCTCATCGTTCAGGCGCTTACTCAAATCGCCCAAGTGGGGAATGCGGTCGGCCTCGAGGCCCAGCACGTCCTGCCCGCGCATGTACGCGCCACAGGCTCGTCCGGGGAGTTGCTCCATCTGGCGCTCGACGAGGATCTGCCACGTCTCGTGGTCTTCCTCTAGATAGTCCGGATAATCGATCTCGCCCCCCATCGGCGGTTCTTCCTCCAGCTTCTGCGGAATGGTTCGGGGATCAACATCCTCCTGCTCCTCCTGCGCCTTCTCGTAGGCAGAGCGTTCGTCTTCCGGCGTCGTGGGCGTGTCAACGGCGTCTTTGTCCATCATGGCGGTTGTTACTGATTTGTTTGGTCGAAAATGCGGCGTTGGGACCCGCCCCTCTTTTCGGAAGCGCTTCCAAAACCTCCTGTATAAACGACGGGATGCGAGGCGAGTGACGAACAACAGTCGATGACTTTTATGCCTCGTGGCCGTTTTTGATTCCGCTGGCTGCTCACATCGCTGGCCATCAGCCATCCGAAGCCATCTCGCGCCGGATGATCCAGGCCGTTCCCAAATACCCAAGGAATGCCGCGACGGTCACAATCAGGGCTGCTCGGGTGAGGCGTGCCCCGTCGCCGACTACCTCCTCGGTCATCACCATGAGCACGAGGAATAGACTCGACAAGACACAGGCCCCAACCAGCACGTGTCCCCAGCTTTGAAAGGCCCAACCATCAAACATGAGAGGAGATTGTCCGGCCGGTCCTCGGCACGGAACGAGGTCTGTCCCGAAGAGTCTGCCCCCCGAGCGCTCTCGTTCAGGCGTGTGCCGGCTCGTTGCCCGACTTCCACTTGATGTTGCAGCCCATGGACGGCTTCTGCTCCATTGTCACCTCTCCCTGACCGGTCAGTTCGTCCAGGGCCTGCCGCAGGTCGCCGCCGTGGGGCGTGCCGTCGTCCGGGCGCGTCTCGTCGAAGCGACCGCGGTACGCCAGATGGCGGTCGTCGTCGAAGACGAAAAAGTCGGGCGTGCAAGCCGCCTCGTAGGCCCGCGCAACCTCCTGCGTCTCGTCTTGAAGATAGGGAAACGGGTAATCTTTTTCGTCCGCCCGCTCCGCCATGCTCTCGAAGTCATCGTCCGGATAATTTTCGGGGTCGTTCGAGCAGATGGCGATGAACTGGACACCGCGGTCCTGGTACTCTCGGGCCACGGCAATCAGTTCATCCTCCACGTGCTTGGCATACGGACAATGGTTGCACGTGAACACCACGACGAGCGCCTCTGCGTCGTCGTAGTCGTCAAGCGAGCGCGTATCGCCGCCCCGATCGTCTACGTCGGAATTGGCGGCCGGAAGCGAAAAGGAGGGGGCCGTCTGCCCCAGTTCCATCATGGTTGACTCAGTGACAGCCATCGTGCAGGGGGACGTTGGTGAAACGGTCGGGATGGTGGGTGGGGAAAAGAGGAGTGTAGTTACATTCCTCATTTTTAACTGTCAGGCAAACCACGACCGACGCGACGAAGTTCAGCGCGGAAGGCAACGGGTGTGTTCATTTTGCGTCGGACAGGGGGTTCCCCGCACAGAAGACCCGGATCACTGATACAAGCCATGATCTTCAATGTAGGTGCGGATCGCCTCCGGTACGAGGTACCGGATGGAACGGCCAGCCCGACAGCGAGACCGAATTTCGGTGCCGGACACCTCCATCACGGGCGCGGCCACGAACCGCACGTGATTGGCGAAGCGCGACTCGGGGACGGTGTCAATGACGCCGGGTCGCTTGTACACGACGAGGGGCACCCGTTCCGCAATCTCTTCGGGCCGGTGCCATTCCCCAAAGTGGTGAAGGCTGTCGCTGCCGATAAGCAGGCCGAAGTCCGTATTCGGATGTCGCTCCTGCAGGGCCTGAACTGTGTCTACAGTGTACGACACGCCCGCCCGTTCCACTTCAATGTCGCAGAGGCGAAACGACGGGTTGTCCGCGACGGCCCGCCGGGTCATCTCCAGGCGATGGTCTACGTCCGCCAGGTCACCGGGTGACTTGTGTGGGGGGGTCGCGTTGGGGATCCACCAGACTTCGTCGAACCCAAACTGGTCGCAGGCAACCTCGGCGACGACGAGATGCGCGACGTGAGGGGGATTAAACGAGCCCCCGAACAGACCGACATCCATGATGGCGATACGTGAAGAGGTGTGTGAAGATCGTCTCTTTCACGACTAAGCATGTGCCCATCTTCCGTAAGACGTAACCGGCGTATGTTCTCACGGATCGGTGGGATCGGGGACCCTCATCCGATAGTTTACGTGTCGGACGTTCCGTCTCGAGCAAGGGATTGCTGATCCTCCGCCTGCTCCCGAGCACGCTCAAGCTTGCGCTGCGCCTCGTCTCGGAGCGAGTGGGCCTGTTTCAGGAGGGGACTGTCCGGGAAGAGTTGCGTGAGCCGGTCGTACTGCGCAATGGCCTTTTCGTACCGTTCTGCCTGCTTCTCTTGTATACTCCGGTTGGCGTACTGAATGTAGGTGCGCAGGGCCCCGAGGAGGGCATTGTCGGCCCATGGGGTGTCGGGGTACTTATCGAATACGTCTTCGAAGGAGATCGTTGCCGCGCGCCACATGTCGCGCCGTTCGTAGAGCTTCGCCGCGTCGAACTCTTTGTGGGCGAGCTTGGCCCGGAGGTCGTTGATTTTGGTCTGGGCGTCCGATACGAGATCGTGGTTCGGATAACGGTTCACGAAGAGCTGGAAGAGCTCAATGGCCTTCCGCGTATCGGTCTGCGTGAGTTGATATTCCGGCGACCGGGAATAGTAGGCGCGGGCCCGTTCGTACTCGGCCTTCGGAACCATCTCGTTGTTTCGGTACAGCTGGGTGAAGCGCTTGAACTCGTTGGCCGCCACCAGATGCTTGCCCTTCTTGCGCTGGGTCATTGCCAGCTGAAATTGCGCGTCGGGCCCCCACTCGTTGCCGCGACCGTAGCTGAGGACGCCCCGGAAATAGCGAAGGGCTTTGTCGTAGTTTTCCGCTTCGAATTGCTCCATACCCTTCTTGTACGCCTGCTCGGGGCTGTTGTGCGCCACACGCTGGCTGCCCGAGCATCCAATCAATCCGATGAACAGGACCAGGCTCAGAAGCGACGAAAGAACCGAAAGACGCATAAACCAAAGGGACGTTCCGAAAAACACTGTCACAGAAGCCAGCCGCAGCGGCGAGTGCGCTGTGCCAAAATTTCGTCGCGGCACGACGGCGTCGGTGCGATGATGCAACGCGGAGCCGAAACGGCACGGGGGTAGGTCTGTTCCTCCTGGCTCGTTAAGGACAGGTGGAACGACGCGGGAAGGCGTCTCGCTACCGAAGAAGTTCGAGTTGATTGTTGCGGTACCGGTGGAAGAACATCGCCCGATTGACGGTCCCCTCGCGAAAGTCAATCCGGATGCTGAGGCCCTCATGGGTCGGGGCCTCTCGCAGTGTAGAGGGGTCGGAGCGTCTCGAGGACGGGGTAAGGGTCGTAAGCAAAAAGTGGGCGACGTCGTATCCAGTGTAGGCCAGTCGTTGCTCGCGCGGTGAGGAGAGTACGTCCGGGGTCGTGCCCGTCAGCAGCCGATAGCGCCGGATGAAGCGTTGTACCTCGGACTGCTTCCGGTCCACGTAGAACGGGTTGGCGTACGTAGCCGTGAACGCGCTGGCCTCTTTCTTTACCGACAGGTTGTGCCAGTTCGAGTTGCCTAACACCCGAGCCTCTGTGTTGAGTCGACCGAGTCCAGTCAGGGCATCCTGAATCTTGCCGGAGGCGTTGCTCCCCCCGATGGGGAGGTAGAAGGCGTCCGTCGCCGCGAACAGGGAGTCGGTAATGGTCGAATCCGCTTCGATGACCTCCGGGAGGCGCGTCCAGTCTCGGGGCGTATCGAGGCGGAGGGTGAACGGCACGGGGAAGTCTTGCCGCTCGGCCTCCTCGCGGAAGCCCTCCGCCATACGCTCACTCTCCGACCTTCCGCGCTCATAGATGAGGGAGGCACTTTCGGTGAGGAGGCTCTCCGAAGCAAAGCGGGCCATGAGGCGCCCACGGATCCGGATCGTGGGATTGGTTTGAAAGACGTAGTTTCGTCCCTCGGACACGCTCTCATCGGTTGCAAGTGGGGGGATGAGGAGCGTAGTTGTGCGCTCGGCGACCGCCCCGGCAGCCCGGGCCGTGGGGCTGAAGAGCGGGCCGAGAATCACGTCCACGTTGTCCCGCTGAATGAGCGAATCGGCGGCAGCCCGAGCGCCCTCCGGCGTTCCCTTCGTGGCCCGAAAGTACATCTTGGCCACCCAGGGCGGTCGCTCCTGCTGCTGCGCCACCACCTGCATAGAGTCGACGCGGATTGTGTCGGTCGCCGTGGTCACGGTCGTCTGCCCCTCAGCCTCCGCCAGGCTGTCCCCGTACACCCGGGCCGTCGACGCTACGTCGAACGAGTCGGACGCGACCTGGAGGTTGGATGGGGGGACGTAGCGGCGCCGCAGCCCGTTGTGCTCGTCCACCGCGAGGCGAATGCCGTTGAACAGCGCCTGGGAAAAGCTGACGTACTCGTCCCGCATCGGCAGCGCAACGCCGACGCGGAGCGTGTCGACACGCTGCTCGCGCTGCTTCATCTGCTCGCGGGCCGCTTCGCGCACGCCCTTCACCTCCGCTTCGTACGAGGTCTCCGGATACCGGCTGAGGAGGGCGTCCACCACGTCAATCGCTTCCTGATAGCGCCCAAGCCGGAGAAGAGCCTTGCTCTGCATCGCGAGGGCAGGAGTCGTTTTCCGGTTGAGCCCGTAATCACTGACGAGTCGGAGACGCTCGGCGGCCTTTTCGTAACTGCCCCGCTCGAAGGCGGCGACGCCCTGCTCAAACATCAATTCGGCGTCCGCATTTCGGGGAATCGTGTCTCGAACCTGGGCCTGTCCTACGGTCGGCCCCCCCGCCAGTCCGACGAGGAGAGCACTCCCAAGAAGAAGTTGTGCGACTGCCGATGCGCGGCTCGTCATAGATTGATGCGTTTGTGCGTGTGTACGTTCGTTTCGGCTGCGGCCAGGGGTCATCTGACCCGGATCCCCTCCGTTCCGAGGGCTAAAAGACTGTTTTGAGTTTATACGATGGAGACTCAAGCGGAACGTGACGATTGCCGACCGGCGCCCCCCGTTCGATCACGTCCCGTTCCGAAAGGGTCGCGAGCACCCGGGCCGCCCCGAACGGCTTTCGATTTCAAGACGCTCGGAAATCAAAACAGTCTCTCAGGCCAAACCAAATAGAGAAAAGCAGTACGAGAGAAAAGGACTGGCGTGCGCACGCACACGTGAGCACGGGTCATTCCCACTCAATGGTGGCCGGGGGCTTGGAGCTGATGTCGTACACCGTTCGATTGATGCCTTCCACCTCGTTGACGATGCGGTTGGAGACGTGGCCGAGGAAGTCGTGGGGCAGGTGGGCCCAGTCGGCCGTCATGCCGTCCACGCTCGTCACCGCGCGGAGGGCGCAGACGTTCTCGTAGGTGCGCTCGTCGCCCATCACGCCCACGCTCTGCACGGGCAGGAGCACGGCAAAGGCCTGCCACACCTCGTCGTAGAGGTCGTTGGCCCGCAACTCTTCGATGAAGATGGCGTCGGCCTCGCGAAGCAAGGCCAGCCGCTCCGGCGTCACCGGCCCCAGAATGCGAATGGCCAAGCCCGGTCCTGGGAACGGGTGACGGCCCACGGTGGCCTCCGGTACGTCCAGAAGGCGGCCGATCTCACGGACCTCGTCTTTAAAGAGCTCCCGAAAGGGCTCGATGAGTTTAAAGTCCAATTCCTCCGGCAGCCCGCCGACGTTGTGGTGCGTCTTGATGGTGGCCGAGGGGCCCTTGAATGAGACACTCTCGATGAGGTCGGGGTAGAGGGTCCCCTGCGCCAAGTACGTGGGGCGGTGCCCCAGTTCGTCGGCAATCCGTTCGGTCTGCTCTTCGAAGACCTCGATGAACGTGTTGCCTATGATGACGCGCTTCTCTTCCGGATCCACCACTCCGTCCAGGGCTTCGAGGAAGCGGTCGGTCGCATCCTCGGTGTAGAGGTCCATGTCGAAGTGTCCGCGGAAGGT
>CAYULG010000023.1:0-21739 GCA_964445365.1 uncultured Salinivenus sp.
CCGTCACCTGGTCCAGTACCGTGAGGCCGGCGGGGCCGAGGGCCTCGAAGAAGGCGAAGTTGGGCTTGAACGCGGCGGCGTAGGGGGCGGTGGCCTCCACGATGGTCGCGCAGAACTCGCGCACGGCGTCGGTGAGGAGGCGCCCGTCCCGGAGCGGGGCCGGCAGGCGCTCGGGGTCGGGGTCGAGGCCAACGCAGACGGCCGTTTCCTTTTCGCGCTGAAGAGAACGGAGTCGGTCAATCATTGAGCCTGGAGGGAAGAAGAGTCAGTCCTGATGGTCGGTAAGGGTGTGAACCTCTTGGTAGAAAACCAACCCAATTTGGGTCCCGTCCGGGTCGCGCCCTTCCAGCGTATCGGTCAAGACCCGCTTGACAAGCCCGACCTTGGAGTAAAAATCGGACCACTCAAACGTGTCTTCGCCAGAGCGATGGGTGGTTTTGACTTCGACGGCGTCAAATCGGCCCGCCGGTGTGGCAATGCTGGTGTCTCCCACGACGGTTCGCGTGTTCAGGAACGAATCGCGGAGGGCCGTCCATGAGTTCCCTTGCTCCAGCGGAGCCTTGAGGACCAGTCGCGAGTCGTCTCGCACGGTTGTGTCGGCGGCGGGGTCTCGGGCACGGCCTCCTCGTTTCTGCAACCGATCCTGGACCAGAAGCGGGGGGCCCGTGAGGCCGCGCCCGAGATTCGCCGTGTTGTCGTTTTTCAGATTGCTAAAAAAACTGATGCCGGAGTACCCATCAAAGCTGTGGGCCACGTCCACCAGGGAGTCGGGGGACTGCTGGTACCAGCTCCGATTAACCTTTTCCGGGGCGGAGGGCTCAAACACGTCCAGCTGAACGAGCCCCGACCGCCCGCCGAGCTCGACGCCGGCGGCCGCGACCTCCGCGCGAACTTGAGCGACATTGACCGTGTCTACGTCGGCGGAGTCGAGGGGAGGTTGGATGAGGCGGGCATCGTACGTCCAGGATGCTCCGGGGTCCAGGACGTTCGGGGACAGGGGCGGGTCGGCCGTCCCGGACGAGTCGCAGGCGACGAGGCCCACGGCGACCACTGCGAGAAGCAGGACGCACGGGCCGGACCGCTGAGGAGAGAGGAGGCTTTTTTCATGGTCGTAACGGTTGGATTGTCGGAAAAGACTGAAGCCCCAACGTGAAGGCAGAAGCGGGCTACCCGATCGGACAGAAGATAAATGTAGATTACATTCTGAAAAAAGAAAACCCTCGCGTGCAGGCTTCAAGAGGAGAATCAGGTGAATGTCGGCGGAGCCCGGGGGGAGTGAAGAGCAAGGGGATTTTCCCGAACAGGAAGGGCTAGTAGGAACCGGCAGTCCCCTGGCACTTATCAATTTCTCCGGCTGTTGGAAGTGCTTCCAATTCTGACAGATCGAACTCCGCAGTCCCATTTCACGGTCGGGGAGGCCTGCCGAGGGCCGATTCGCAGTTTCCGGGACGCGGGGCACACGTACCACAGGCTGGCATCAACAACCCACACCTACTATGGCAGACCAAGGACTGAGTAACATCAAGGGCGTCTCGAAAGAAGATCAGAAAATGATCGAAAACATCGAGGCGATGATGGGCCCCGAGCCCGAGGACATGGGCTTCATCAAAAACGCCTTCTGGGGCCGGTTCCGGGAGGATCTCGTCTTTCCCTACCCCCATGAAGGGGAGGAGCAGCGCCAGAAGTGCGACGAGCTCCTGGAGGAACTGGAGGCGTACCTGGAGAACGAGCATCCTCGCGTCGAAATCGACCGGGAACAGTACATTCCCGAGTGGGTGATCGACCGCCTCTTTGAGATGGGCGTGATGGGCATGATCATCCCCGAAGAGTACGGCGGCCTCGGCCTCGGCGTGACGAGTTATAACCGCGTGCTGGAGATGATTGGGCGCTACTGCGCCTCGACGGCCGTCCTGGTGTCGGCTCATCAGTCCATTGGGTGCAAGGCGCTCGTGATGTTTGGGACCGACGAGCAGAAGGAGGAATACCTCCCGATGGTGGCCAACGATAAACTCAGCGCCTTCTGCCTCTCGGAACCGAATGTGGGCTCGGACGCCGGGAACCAGGAGTCCTTTTCGGTACGGACGGAGGACGGCGACTACATTCTGAACGGGGAGAAGAAGTGGTCCACGTCCGGCGCCATGAGTGGGCTTTTCACCGTCATGTGTAAAAACATGGTGCCCAACCCCGAGACGGGCGAACTGGAGCAGAAGGGCGTGAACGCGCTCATTGTGACGCCCGATATGGACGGCGTCGAGATCTTTGAAAAGAACCGCGCCAAGACGGGCATTCGAGGCACGTGGCAGGCGCGCTTCCGCTTCAATGACGTGCGGGTTCCGAAGGATCATCTGATGCACCAGGAAGGATCCGGCCTGAAGGTTGCGCTGTCGTGCCTCAACTACGGCCGCTGCACGCTCAGTGCGGGCATTACGGGTTCCGCGAAAGCTGTCAAGGAACAAGGCATCAAGTGGGCGCAGACGCGGTACCAGTTTGATCGTCCGATCGCCGACTTTGAGTTGGTCAAGCAGAGTATTGCCCGCATGTCAGCCGTGACTTACGCCATGGATGCCATGCTCTATATGATGACGGGCATGCTCGACCGGGGCGACACCGACATTATGGTCGAAACCGCCATGACGAAGGTTTTCTGCTCGGAGTTCGGGTGGAAGGTCATCGACGAAGTCATGCAGATCATGGGCGGGGAAGGCTACATGACCGAACACGAGGTCGAGCGCGCTTGGCGCGATAACCGCATTCACTCGATCGTCGAGGGCTCCAACGAGGTCATGCAGGGCTTTATCTTTGCCTACGGCGGCAAGCAGCTGGCCGAACAAATGGTCTCGGTCCAGGAGGCTTTGCTCTGGGACACTGACGAGTCGATCGGGGATAACCTAAGCCGCATCTTCACGGCGGCCACCAATCCCACAGTGATGAAGAAGGCGCTGCCGTTGGCGGGCCAGCTATTCCTCGGCCTCAAGCCGAGCGCGCCGGAGATCCGGAACGTGCACCCTGCAGTGCGCGACCAGGCCGATCGGCTTGCGACGCTCGTGCAGAAGCACTCTCACTACTTCAAGATGGTCTCGAAGTGGGAGCGTGAGGACGTGGTGAAGCACCAGGCCCAGCAGGCCCGGGTGGCGGACAACGCGATCTTCCTGTTCGCCCTTACGTGCTCGCTCTCGAAAATGGACGACCAGCTCCGCACCGGCGAGTTTGGGCCGGAATTTGAGCGGGATCGTGCGGCCTTCGAGTACCTCTTCGACTGGTTCGCCCATAAGATCCACCGCAACTTCGACGAGATGGCCGACAACGCCGACGAGGCGATGCGGGAGGCCGCCGAGGCGGCCCGTGCCTTCAACGACACGCTGCCGGACGACGAATTTTATGTTCACGAGGGCAGTCCCCTCGGGCGTGACGCCGGCAAGACCCCGCCGTCCGAGCACATCCAGCAGTTCGACGGCGAGGGCAAGGATCCCCGCGAGTTGAATCGTGAGCCCGGCGAGACCGACGACCTGGACGTGGCGGAGATTATCGACGAGGCCGCGCCGCCTACGGGCGGAGATGGGGCGCCGGAAGAGGCGACCTCAGCCCCAGGCGACGCCGAAGAGGCCGAATGATTGTCGGTTCCAATTTGCCGTCCAGTTTCCAAGCAGCGTCCGGATTATTCTCGGGCGCTGCTTTTTTACCAGGAGGGTGTATGCTTCAGGTTCTCAGAAGCTGTTTGGCGGACATTCTGTTGCCTGCGACTTCGTGGATCTCGTGCAAAATGGCTTCTGCATTCCCCTGGTAGCTCCGCTACAAGGAGTCATTTGAGCGCCATTTTGCAGCGTCGCCCACTGTGTCTCGGCGTCGCATCAATCCACCAAACAGCTTCTCAGGCTAAATCGACTACTTTAACGGTCGGCGTTGCTTCTGTTATTGCAGTAGAGAAAAATATTTTCTCTGTGGCCAACCACGAGGAAGCCGTCCTCGGCAGGGTTCGTCGGGGATCTACACTGATCTCATTCTTGGGATAACCTTCCGGATTTTGGTCAGCAGGTCGTACGTAATCCGACGCCGGTTCGATCATTCTCGGTAGGGAACGGGTGCTAGCGCACGACCACGTCTCAACATCTTGGCGCTCCGGCGTTCGTTGATGTCGACGAGGGCGACGATCTATTCGATGCGGTCGAAGCCGGTGTACGAGTGAAGGGTTTCCGGGAGCTCGATGGTGCCATCCGCCTCCTGATTGTTCTCGATCAGGGCCGCTACGATGCGCGGGAAGGCGAGGCCGCTACCGTTGAGGGTGTGCACCAGCTTCGGTTTGGCCTCCGGTTCCGGGCGGTAGCGGATTTGCATGCGGCGCGCCTGAAAGGCCTCAAAGTTTGAGATCGAGGACACCTCTAGCCACTGTTCCTGTCCGGCGCTCCACACCTCCAAGTCGTACTTTTTGGACTGGGTAAAGCCCATGTCGCCTGTGCACATGTGAAGGCGGCGATACGGCAGATTAAGGGCTTCGAGCGCGCTTTCGGCGTCTCGGAGCAGCGTTTCGAGGGCACGGTAGCTGTTGTCGGGGTGAACGATGTGGACCAATTCCACCTTGTCGAACTGGTGGAGGCGGTTGAGGCCCCGCACGTCGGAGCCGTAGCTGCCGGCCTCGCGGCGCCAACACGGGGTGTATCCGCAGTACTTGAGGGGCAGGGCGTCCGCGTCGAGGATGTCGCCCCGGTGAAAGTTCGTGAGAGGGACCTCGGCGGTGGGGATGGGGAAAAGGTCGTCTTTCGGGATGCGATACATCAGGTCGTCCTTATCCGGAAGCTGCCCGGTGCCCTCGGCACTCTCCGGATTTACGACGAGCGGGGCCTGCATTTCCTGATAGCCCCGCTCATGGGCTCGGTCAAGGAAGTAGTTCTGCAGGGCCCGCTGCAGCCGTGCCCCCCGGCCCGTGTAGAACGGAAACCCACTGCCCGTAACCTTCGCCCCGCGCTCAAAATCAACGAGGTTGTGCTGGTCGGTCAACTCCCAGTGCGGCTGGGGATCGAAGTCGAAATCCGGTTGATCCCCGACCGCTTCCTCGACCTCGTTGTCCTCCTCACCGGCGCCGACCGGCACGCTGGGATGAGGCACGTTGGGAATCCGCAGCAGGAGCTCGCGCTGCTTCTGTTCGGCTTCCTGGACGGTCTCCTTGAGGGTGTCGATTTTTTCTTTGAGCGTACTCGTTTGTTCGATGCGCTCTTGCGCCGCTTCGTCCTTGCCCTCGCGCTTAAGTTTCCCAATCTCAGACGAGAGGTCATTCTGGCGGGACTGGGTTTCCTGCATCTCCGTGATGGCGGACCGCCGCTCTTCGTCCACGTTCAGAAGATCGTCGACCATGTTAGGCGAGCCGGTACCCTTTGCCCGGATGGCCTCCTTTACGCGTTGAGGATTTGAGCGGACGGCGTCAATGTCGAGCATGGAGGAGGGATGGAGTAATGAGCGAGGAAGAGCAGGCAAGGACACTACATGAAGGTAGAAAGCAGGGTCGCGGGTCCCACGGCCCGACTCTGAACTCCGTTCGAAGATCAAGGGGGAGGATCAGGAGGTAGATCAGAGGCCAAGCTCTTGACCAACCGCCCGGAGTCCCGTCTTCAGCGAGCGGGGGTCGTAACCGAGCTCGGTCTCAGCTTTCAGAATGATGAAGCCGGTTTTGGGCGGGCGATCCACGGCATCCTCGAAGTAGTCGCTGGGGACGGGTTCGATGAGGGAGGCGGTGAAGCCAAACACCTCAGCCACCGTCTGGGCGAGCTCGTGGATGGTCACCATTTCGCGTCCGGAGACGTGGTAGATGCCGGTTCGCTCGCGGTCGACGAGGCGCACGACGCCGTCGGCGAGGTCATGCACATAGGTTGGCGTTCGGTATTGGTCGTTTACCACGTGAATCGGCTCACCCTGAGAGAGCTGATCGATCATCCAGAGCACCACGTTTGAGCGACCCAAGTCGTTCGCGGTACCGTATAAGAGGACCGTCCGCACAATCGCCCAGTCGAGGAAGTCAAACTCGCGGAGCGCATTCTCCCCTGCGAGCTTCGTCCGGCCGTAGTAGTTGACGGGGTCGGGGCGGTCATCTTCTTCGTAGGGGCCCCGCCTTCCGTTGAACACGAAGTCGGACGAGAGTTGCACGAGGCGAGCGTCTGCGGTGCGACACGTTTTTGCCAGGGTTCGCACGGCGCGAGCATTAACGGCCCATGCGCGATTCCGGTTCGCGTCGCACTCGCTCACGTCCGAGACGGCCGCGCAGTTTACGACCACGTCGGGGTCATACTCTGAGACAATTGTCTCTACCTCGTCGGGGGTCGTCACGTCTAAGGGCGTGTACTCGCAGGGCACGTCGAAGCGAGGCCGATCGTCCAGCGCGGTGGCGAGCACGTTGTGGTCCCCGGAAGGACTCAGTCGTCGTACCAGGGCCTGCCCCAGGAGGCCGTTGGCGCCAGTGATGAGAATGCGTGTGCGGAGCATTGGGATCGGTCGGTTAGGGGAACAAGGTCAGTGCCTCGATGCCGGGCGGGACGGGGTGAGCGAAACCAGATGAGAGAAGGAAGATGCCTTTTCGAAAGCGGTGGTTCTTCGGATGGGCAATTGCGAAGATCATCACGGGCGGCCGAGGCGGTACCGCAGTCCCACGCTCCCCCCGAGTTGGGGGGTTATCGCCGGTACGACCCGGAGTACGGGAGTGGCATGCAAAAAAACCTCGAAACGCTCCGCGTAGAAGTTGAGCCCGACCTGGACGGTGAGTCCAAGATCGGGAGTGGGGGGAGGCTCGTCAAGGGTCCGGGTCCCGAGGAGTAAGCCCGGTCCGGCGTATAGGTAGACCAGGGAGTCGGGCAGCGGGCGTTCGCGGAGCCGATGCATGTAAAACTCCAGGATCTGGTCGCCGTCGGTGGTGATCAGGCTTGAGTAAGCCCGTTTACGGGAGGGGTAATACTTCGCCGACACGCCCCCAGGCTGGCCAACTTGCAATCCGACGTTGGTCGTGCCCTTTACTCGCTGACCGACGGCTGTGGAGGGAAGGAGTCGCCCCATTCCGAGGCCGAAGAGCAGAAGAAGCCCGAACACCGAGGACGAAAAGCTACTCGTAAGGCCGAAGTGGAGAAGACCATTACTGCGTTGCATTCGGGGTGCGCTTCAAGGCGGTGAGCATATCCTCTTTGAGGTGGTCTGCGTCTTCCAAGTCCATCCGGCCGGACAGGACGAGCCGAATGTCCCGGCGCTTCGCCGCGGCTTCGTAGCGTTGGCGTCCGTCCTCGGTCTTTGGCTCAATTGAAGGAACCTCGACCGTGGAGCCGTCCTCGTCGAGGGCGACGAACGTGTAGAAGGCCCGGTTGCACTTCCGACGGGTTTCATTTCGTGGATCTTCGGCCCACACGTTCAACTCCACCTCCATCGAGGTGCGGAACGCTCGATTCACCTGACTTTCGATCACCACGATCTCTCCCTCCTGAATCGCCGATTGAAACTGGACATTGTCGACCGAGGCGGTCACGCAGACACGGTTGGCGTGGCGTTGAGCGGAGATGGCGGCGCACTTGTCCATGAGGTGCAGCAGCCGTCCGCCCATCATGTTGCCGAGGCTGTTGGTGTCGTTCGGTAGCACAATCTCGGTCATCTTACAGGTCGAGGCCGAGACAGGCTTAGCGGGAGGAGAAGGCGCCATTTTATTTGTGCGGGACCGCAATTCGGCTCGGTAGTCTGGTTCAGGGTAGACGTTTACACGGCAGGACGAAGACGTGTTGGCGGGGATGCCAAGGGGTCACGTCTTTTGTTTTTTCTTCTTCGCTGCGGGGAAGAGAATGTTGTTCAGGATGAGACGGTAGCCCGCAGAGTTGGGATGGAGAGAAAGGTCCGTTGGGGGATCGCCCACGAAGTGTTGGTAATCCTCGGGATCGTGGCCCGCGTAGAAGGTGAACGTGCCCTGCCCAAGGGTCCCGTGGATGTACCGCACTTGATCCCGATTCGGGGGCTTGGCGAGCACTTCCACGTTCTCTTTCAGCACATCTTTGTTGAAAGCGGTCGTCTGCCCCACGAAGCCTTTCACGGTCGCCACGTGGTTCTGCGTGAGCATGGCCGGGACCGGGTCCCACTTTGCACTAAAGTCAAAGAGGGTGAAGTAGTCGAGAGAGGGATCTCGGATCTCATTTGGTGGTGGACCTGCGTCAATATTGGAGTGCTCGTATTCCTGTGCATTGAGGTTGGGGCGAAAATTAGTGAAGGCCAGTGTGGGGCCGTAGTCGAGTTTGCCCAGGGCATTGGGGTCTACGGGATCGCCGTCATAGGCCTCAGGGACAATGTCGGTCTTGCGGGCAGCGAGGGCAATGTCGAAGGTTTCCGTCCCGGAGCACATCGAGAACAAGAAGCCCCCCTTCGACACGTAGCCGCGAATGCGCTTCGTTACGGCCAGCTTCAACTGGCTCACCTTCCGAAACCCGTGCTTCCGAGCAAGATCGCGGGCTTTTTTCTGCTTTTGGATGTACCAGGGCTCGTTTCGGTACCGGATGAACTTGCCAAACTGGCCTGTGAAGTCCTCGTGGTGAAGGTGGAGCCAGTCATACTGGTTGAGTTCACCGTTGAGGACGGCATTGTCGTAGATGATATCGTGGGGGACGTCGGCGTACTCCAGGGCGAGCCGCACGGCGTCGTCCCATGGAACGGCTCCCTCCGGCGCGTAGACGCCAATCTTGGGTGCCTTGTCCAACGGGACTACCGACATGTTGCTGCCGTCGGCCTCCACTTTCGAGATAATTTGCGAGGCCTGGGCGCCCCCGACTTCCTGAAACGTAACCCCCCGGGAGCGGAGCTCTTGGACTGCGGCTTCGGACGCTTGCGTAAGAAAAGACCCCCCTCGGTAGTTGAGAAGCCAATCCACCGTCTGTCCCTCCTGCAACGTCATGTAGATCGCCCCGTAGGCCTTCAGGTGGTTGGCTTGCTTCTCATCCATTGGGATAAGCACTTCTTGGGCCGCTGCGGTCGAGAGTCCGGTGCCCGCGGTAAGGAGGACCAGAAGAACCGTGATGATCACGGAGCGGAGGGAGTTTGAAAAGGAGGCAGGGACGGTCTGCGATATGGGGAGAGAAAAGAAAGCCACAGGAGGGTTCATCTATGATTTCGATACGGCGTGAGCAGTCGGGTTGGGGGCGTGTGGCCGAAGCAAAACGTCAGGCGTGAGAAGGGAGGAGTCAACTGCGGCCCCGCTGTAGCTTGCGGAGACGGGTACGAGCGTCGGAGGCCAGCAGCGACTTCGGGTAGTCGGTAAGGAGCTGATTGTAAATTTCGATGGCGGTATCGGTCCGTCCCTGGTCTTCGTACAGTTCACCAAGCCGGTAGAGGCTGCGGTCGGCGTGGGCACTGCGAGCGTGCTCCCGGGGCAGTTTCTCGTAGGTCTCGACGGCGCGGGCCGTGTCCCCCTGTACCAGAGAGACCTCAGCCCGCCGGAACAGGGCGTCGTCGGTCAGGGGGTGGCCTGCGTGTGTCTGGAGGAGGGAATCGAGGTGAGCGGTTGCCTCGGCGTGACGATGCTGGCGAGCCCGGAGCTGGGCCTGGGCGTAGAGGCGTAGCGCCGTATTCGTCGAGTCGGGGCCCTTGTTTTCCTGAATGAGGACGCTAAGCTCAATGGCGTCGTTCGTGACATCAGAGGACGTGCTTGCGCTCGTGGCCTTTGCCCGTGTACGGGCTGTCTCGAACTCTCCCTGGTAAAACTGAAGACGGGCGAGTTCGAACCGCGCCTGATCCGCAAGATCACCGCCCCGCAATCGCTTCGCCAGACGGGAGAAGAGGACCTGGGCTCGTTCGAAGTTTCCCTCCAGGAGGGCAGTGCGCCCAAGATCATAGCGTGCCTCGTCGGCGGCCGATGTCTCTGGGTAAGAGGCGACGACGTCTTCAAGGGTCGACCGTGCCTCTTCCAAGTTGCGGTATACATCCAACTGGAGCGTCCCGAGCTGCGCAAGAACCGTGGGGTACGCGTCATGGTCGGGATACGTGTTCAGAAACGCTTGGTACGCTTGGCGGGCGTCGTCGTAGCGGGAGGTAGAGTCGAGTTGAGCGGGGGACGACCCGTGGAGGTTGTCGGCCCATTCACGGTAGGTGTCGCCGAGGGCGCGCTGCGCTTTCGGAGCCACCTCTGCATCCTGGTGACGCTCCAGAATTGCCGTAAACGCCGTGGTGGCAACAGCATATTCGTCGGCGTCGGCAGCTTTTTGTGCGAAGGAGAAGAGAGCCTGTCCCTTCCGCTGCTGGAGCCGATCGAGGGCCCGGTACACGTCGTAGGCGGCCTCGTAGTCGTCCGTTTTCATGTAGAGCCAGGATAGGAGCTTCCGGTAAGCCGGATTAAGGGGATGATCCTCGACGGCCTTCTCGAGCATTTCGACGCTGGAGGAAATGCCCTCGCCCTGTTCGACGAAGGTCTGGAGCCGGTTCCGGACGAGCGACACGCGTTCAGGAGATTCGTCCAGCAGGGTCACGTACTCTTGCATCGCGGCCCCATGCTGCCCGTCGAGGCCGAATAGGTAGGCCAGTTCTGTGCGGAAGAGATTATCGTTATCTAGGCGAGTGCGGGCCTGTTGCAGCACGTCAATCGCCTGTTTGAACCGTCTGAGATCCACCAGAGTCTGGTAGACGAGCCGGTAGGTGGTGGCACGGTCCGGGGCAAGTGCGATGGCGTCGTCGACGGCTGTACGGGCGTCGGCCTCCGCCCCCTGTAGGTACAGCAGACGCGCCTTTTCGGAGAGGAGGCCCGGTGTGGGATTGTCGCCAATACGGTCCTCGACCAGGGCCAGTGCATCATCGTAGCGCTTGACGCTTTCGTAAGCCTCCTTCAGTTTTCGGTAAAACGAGGAGTTGCCGGGCGACTCCGCATAGAGGGTTTTGAGGATGGAGATGGCCTTCTCAGTTTTTCCGGTCTGGAGGTGGGCGTCGGCCACGCGAAACCGTCGAAGCTGCGTACTGTCAGCGGATTGGGCCCGAGCGGGGGGGTCGCCAATGGGAAGTACGACCAACAGCGCGACCGCGGCGAGGACGAGGCCATGCCGGATTGAGACAACGGAGAGAACGCTCTGGGAAAATGAGGTGATCGAGGCGTACAGCACAGGGGAGAAAATCGTTGACGAGATCGCGTCAGGGACATCCCAGCAGGTTTGCTTGGGCGTCGGGACCTCTCTCGGTACAGCCCGTACGACGCACCATAGCGGCGCGTTTCCGGCCTCCCCGCTTCGCCCGAGCACCGAGGGCAGACAACTGCCGGCACACGCGGCCCAGTGTTCGAAATTACGACTATTGGACTCGATCCGTTTGGTTATGTTCGACCTACACGATTCATCCCCAACGAACGATGATCCACAGGGCCTGGCGGTCCTCGGCGCCACCGGGTCTATCGGCACGCAGACGCTCGAGGTCGTGCGGCTGTTTCCGGATCGCTTCCACGTGCGCGCCCTAACGTGCGGGACAAACGTTGACCTGCTTGTCGAGCAGGCCCGAGAGTTTCGTCCGCAGGTCGTTGCGGCCGGATCGGCCGAACGGGCCGAAACACTTCGAGAGCGCCTCTCGGACCTAGCGGTGGAGGTGCGGGCAGGAGAGGAGGGCCTTTGCCGAATAGCCACTCGTGAGGATGTGGATGTCCTCATGGCTGCCGTGGTTGGGTTTGCCGGCCTCGCCCCGGTGCTGGCGGCCCTGGAGAACGGGAAGAAAGTGGCACTTGCCAACAAAGAGACGATGGTGGTGGCCGGGCCGCTGGTGCGCGACGCGCTGGAGCAGGGCACGGGCCAACTGCTGCCCGTCGATAGTGAGCACTCCGCCATCTTCCAGTGCTTGGCCGGCGAAGCGGAGCAACGTCTAGAGACGATCATTCTGACGGCCTCCGGCGGTCCCTTCCGCACCCGGGCCGCCGACACCTTTTCGGATATCACTGTGGAGGAGGCGCTCGACCATCCCAACTGGTCAATGGGACCGAAGATTACGATCGACTCGGCTACGATGATGAACAAGGGCCTGGAGGTAATCGAGGCCCGGTGGCTGTTTGATCTTGCGGTCGATCGCATCGACGTGCTCGTCCACCCGCAGTCCATTGTTCACTCGATGGTTGCGTTTGCGGACGGGGCGGTGAAGGCGCAACTCGGGGAGCCGGACATGAAGGTGCCCATTCAGTATGCGCTGAGCTACCCCGACCGGTGGTCGGCCCCACACGAGCGGCTGGACTGGTCGAAGCTCTCGCGGTTGGACTTCGAGAAACCGGACACGCACAAGTTTCCCTGCCTGCGACTTGCCTATGACGCGCTCGACGCGGGAGGGACGGCCCCAGCCGTGCTCAACGCCGCCAACGAGACGGCCGTCTCGCTCTTTCTCAACAAAGAGATTTCGTTCGTCGATATTCCACGCGCCATTGAGGGCACCTTAGGACGGATCTCCGTGAACGGAGGGCCAACGCTCGATGACCTCTACGATGCAGACGAGCGAGCCCGTCGGTGCGTCGAGGAACTAGCCGCCACATCGTTAAATTGAACAGGCGTATGGTCGCCCACGCTCCAGGTGACTTTTCACTGGGTCTCGTATTTTCTGACTGTCACTGCGCTGTATGGACCTTCTGCTCGGCATTCTTTCGTCCACTCTATGGGTGGTCCTGGCACTCACGATCCTCGTGTTCGTCCACGAGTTTGGGCACTTCATCACGGCGAAGTACTTCGGCATGCGGGTGGAACGCTTCTCCGTTGGGTTCCCCCCAACCCTGTACGGTCGGACGTACGGTGACACTGAATACGCCATCGGGGCGACCCCCCTGGGAGGGTATGTTAAAATCAGTGGCATGATCGATGAGAGTCTTGACACCGATCACGTCGAGACCGAGCCGGATCCCTGGGAGTTTCGGGCTAAGCCGGTTTGGCAGCGCATCATCGTGATCAGCGCGGGGGTGGTGTTCAACGTCATTCTCGCGCTCTTCATCTTTGCCGGGATCAACTGGTCGGAGGGGGACTCGTTTATCCCAGCGCAAAACGTCGAACAGGTGTACGTGCAGGACGGCTCGGTGGCCCACGAATTGGGCCTGCGGACCGGGGATCAGATTCGAAAGGTTAACGGGATGGCGTTTGAACGCTTTGATCAGATTGCGCCGTCCGCGATCGTGGCGGCGGATACGCTCACCCTGACGGTGGAGCGGGAGGGGGAGAGGAAGCGGCTCGTCGGTCCCCCGGACATCATCACGCGCCTCAGCCGTGCCCAAAATGACGACGAGCCGAGCATGGGGGCGGCGCCCCTCCCCGGACTCGGCTACCTGCCGCCTCTAATTGGAGGTGTGCAGAAGGGCAGCCCCGCGGATTCTCTTGGGGTTCGGGGGGGCGATCGCATTCTCACTGTCGGGAAAGACACCGTTCGTTTTTGGTTGGAAATGAGCGTCCTCATTCAGGAGACCGAGGGCGAACGGGCCTCATTCGGATGGCGTCGGCCCGATTCGCTTGCGTCAGACACGACCCGTCCAAGGGGGTCGTCTTCGATCGTGAGCCGCACCGAGGCCGGCCCGATTTATGAGGGGACCGTGGCCCCCAGGTACGACGAAGAGAGAGACCGGTACCTGTTGGGCGTTCGGCCCCTCACACAGGAGATGCTACAGGAGAAGTTTGGCGTACAGCGGGTCGAATATGGTCCAGTCGAAGCATTCAGGACCGGATTTACAGCCGTCTGGGAAAACACCCGGAACATCGTCGTCACTTTGCAGCGGGTGGTCACGGGCCGAGATGACCTTCGGCAAAGCCTGGGGGGACCGGTCATGATTGCGAAAGTCACCAGCGACGCGGCCGCGGCCGGACCAGCCGTGTTCTGGCGAATTGTGGCCATCTTGTCGGTGACTCTCGCCATCATGAACATCCTTCCGATTCCTGCGCTGGACGGGGGACAGCTTATGTTTCTGCTGTACGAGGCCATCACACGGCGTCGCCCTTCTGTGCGCGTGCGCCTAGTGGCTCAGCAGATCGGGATGATCCTCCTTCTGGGCTTCATGGCCTTTCTGATCTTCAACGACTTTCTGCGGCTTTAGGACGTCTCCGTCGCTCCCTTTTCTGAAGGAACCACCCCTACTTGTCGTTGGGAAGGGCGATCTTGAGATAGTTTCCACGCGGCCACGTTGATCTTCGGTCGACTGTGCGCATATGTTACTAAGATGTATACCGTCAGGAATTGTGTCTTGCTTGACCGCGGGCCGTTCCTACCGATGTCTTCTTCTGCTGGTCGGATCCTGATATGCCTACGGAATCTACCCGACAGTCTCCCAATGCTTCGTCCTCCGTCGACGGGTCTATCCAGGAGGATCAACAGCCACAAACACTGAAAGAACGGGGAGACCTCCCGGCTCACATCGCCTGCATCATGGACGGCAATGGCCGCTGGGCTCAACGGCGAGAAAAGGCTCGCTTCGTGGGCCATCATGAGGGGGTCGCTTCTGTCCGAGAGGTGACAGAGGCGTGTGCCGAACTTGGGATCGAGCACCTTACCCTCTACACCTTCAGCACCGAAAACTGGGAGCGTCCCGAACCCGAGGTGAACGCGCTCATGGAACTGCTCGTCCACACGGTGGAAGAGGAGCGGTCGACCCTGATGGAAAACGACATCCGCTTGCAAACAATCGGGGACCTATCGCAGCTGCCTTCTGAATGCCAGGAAACACTTGATCGGACGAAAGCCCACACGGCGGATAATGATCGTATGTCTTTGACGCTTGCGCTGTCCTACAGTGGGCGCTCGGAGATTGTCAAGGCCGTACAGGCGATTGCGCGTCAGGTGCAGGCAGGCGAATTGTCGCCCGGGGAGGTAGACGATTCGGTAATTGAAAGTCACCTGGATACGGCCGGCATGCCGGATCCCGACCTGCTTATTCGGACTGGGGGAGAATACCGCCTCTCCAACTTTCTCCTTTGGCAGTGTGCCTACACGGAGCTGTTTATCACGGAGCAGTACTGGCCCGACTTCCGGCGTGATCAGCTCTACGAGGCCATCCGTGGCTACCAGGACCGAGATCGGCGATTCGGCCGAGTTCAATCGGCCGCCTACGAGGATGAGGCGTCTGAGGATAGGTAGACCGTGCCGAGTGGTTGACATGTTGGCAGCACGCAGGCTGGTGCGCCCCACCAGTTTCGTTCCTCTACGGCGCCTTCCGCCAAACTTCACAGTGCTGGTCGACAGCCCCGCGTCCCCAAAGAGAATAATTCTCGGGGAAGGATCGTTGGTGTACACATAGATCACCCGAGCTCTGAAACCGCCCGTTCCAGACGCGGTTTGAGGGGCTCGCTCGTTCGTCGAGAGGCGGCACTGCGACCCTCCATAATCTAACACACCACCATGCGCTCTCAGCTTACACTCCTGTTTCTGGCTTTGAGTCTGTGTTTAGGGGGAGGGGGCCCGGCACTCGCCCAGACCGGAGGCATGGGAGCTTCGGGGGCCGGAGCAGCGCCTTCTTATGTAATTAGAAACATCACGGTAGAGGGCGTTGAGAACCAGCGAAAGAGAAAATTTGTCATTCAGTCGAGCGGTCTCTCGACGGGGCAGACCATTACGCTGCCCTCGGGAGACGCGATCTCCGAGGCGATCCGCTCAATTTACGATCTCCGTCTCTTTTCCGACGTAGCGATTCATCAAGAAAACCGGGATGGGAATCGCGTCGATTTGGTCATCGACGTGGTTCCTGAGCCGACGCTCACGTCCTATACGATGGACGGGATCCGAGGGCGTCACGAGGACGACTTGAAGAAGAAAATTCCTCTGGTAAAGGGTCGACCCGTGCGCCCTTCTGACATCGAGCGCACCAAGCAAACGATTAAAGAGTTCTACTCTGAGAAAGGGTATTTGCGCACCAACGTAGAGGTGAAGCGATCAGAGAACGAAGCGGGCAACGTTCGACTCACCTTCGACGTCGAGCGCAATGAGGAGATGGAGGTAGAGCGCATCCGGTTTACAGGCAACGAACAGTTCGACGACGGAGATCTCCGAAGCGCCATGGACGAAACGAAGGAAAATCGATGGTGGCGCGTCTGGAGTGGCGAAAAGTTTAAGCGGGACGCCTACGAGGAAGATCTCCAAAGCGTGATCGATCACTACCGTGAGAGTGGATACTACGACGCTCAGGTCGTTTCAGACTCGGTATATTACATTGGGGAGGAGGGGGTTGGGATTGACGTGACCGTGAAAGAGGGCGACCAGTATTACGTGAGAAGCATAGACTGGAAGGGCAACACTGTCTATCCTGACGACGCCCTCACTCAGCGTCTCGGTCTTCAAGAGGGGGAAGTCTACAACGCAGTGGCGATGCAGAAGAACCTGCGCGGGAATGAAGAAGGAAGCGACGTGAAGGGCTTGTACATGGATCGAGGCTACATGCGAGCGAGGGTGCAACCCACCGTCCGCGTAGCTGGTAAAGACTCGCTTGACCTTATATTTGACGTGCGGGAGGGGGATGTTTACGAGTTCGGCAACGTCCGAATTACCGGCAACACGAAAACCAACGACTACGTCATCCGACGGGAGCTGTACACCGTGCCGGGGGAGCGCTTTAGTCGCAGTGCTATTCAGGAGTCGATCCGACGGCTCAGTCAGTTGAGTTACTTCAGTAAGGAGTCTTTGAAGGGAGGACCTGATCTCGACGTGGACCAGGATTCGAAGACGGCAGACGTTACCTATGATGTCGAGGAGGTTGGGAGTGACCAGCTTGAACTTTCCGGGACGTTCGGACAGTTTGGCATTGTTTTACAACTGGGCTTCACATTCAACAATTTCTCGGCCCAAAGCTTCTTTGACGCTGGCGCCTGGCGACCCTTGCCCTCGGGCGACGGCCAAAAGTTGTCGGTCAACATTCGCACAAACGGGCGGTTCTACCAAAATTACTCGCTGTCCTTCACTGAACCCTGGTTTAGGGGCAACCCGACGCCGGTCGGCGGATCCGTCTCGTACTCGAGGTACACGAGGGGCGTCTTTAACTCTCGACGCGGCGGGGTGCAGGATGGGCTCTTTCAGCGGATCTCTACGAGCCTCTTTGTGCGGCAGCGGCTCGACTGGCCCGACGACAAGTTTCAGACCGGTACGTCCCTACGGTATAATCTGTACCGCAATCGGGGCTTCGCCGAAGACGAAGATGGCAATCTTCAGAATGTCGGGCTGATTCAAGGAAGCATTCCACCGGGACGGAGCCAGTCGCTCAGTGTGCAGCAGTCCCTTACCCGAAACTCCCTCGATAATCCTCGCTTCCCCCGTTCGGGCTCTCAGGTCCGATTGTCGGTGGAGTTGGCCCCGCCGATCGGGGAGTTTGAGCAGTATCACAAGTGGAAACTCGACTCGAAGTGGAATGTCCCCCTCGGCGACCACTTTTCGTTCGGGGTGAATACGAACTTTGGGTACATTGGGACCATTTCCGGTGAGCCGGTTCGATTTGAACGATTCGAGGTGGGAGGCACGGCCTTCGATTATCAGGGACGTAACTTCGGAACCGATCCGGTCTTTATGCGAGGGTACCCCCGAGGGTCAATTGGTCCCAAGGCACGTACTCGTCGCGGATCGTTGCAGCCGCGGGGAGCCCGTGTCCTGAATAAGTATACCTCCGAGCTCCGGTGGATGGCGGTGCAGTCGAAACAGTTGCAGGCACGCCCCTACCTCTTCCTCGACGCTGCTGGTGCATGGGAGAACGTTCAAAGCTATTCGCCTTCGAATCTTTACCGATCGGCCGGGATCGGGGTGAAGCTGTTCCTGCCGATCGTCGGGATGCTTGAGTTCAATTATGGCTACAACTTCGACCGCTTCTCGCCTGTCACGGGCTCAGAGGCGCAAGGTACCCCGAGCTGGTCGTTCCAGTTCTCGATCGGACAGGGCGGAGGAGGCGGGGGACGGTAGCTCATTCGTTGTGGCCTGCGTTTCCCAAGCTGATCCCGGCTCGTCAATTTTTCAGCTCAGCGATGGATTCGACTGCTTCGGCTACTGCATGCCTGCTGAAGGGGCTTCAAGGCCTTCGGCTGATCCTGATCGTTTTGGTGATTGGGGGAGTGTGGGCGGGAAGCCTGTCTGCGCATGCGCAGCAGATTGGGTACGTGGACACGGAGTATGTGCTCAATCAGATGCCGGAGCACGCGACCGTTCAACAAAAGTTGGATAAGCTCGAAGAACAGTGGCGGTCGGAGATTCAGCAGAAAGAACAGGAAGTGCAGAAGCTGGAACAGGAGTTTCAGGCGCGTGAACTCCTGTATACCGAGGAGGAGCGAAAACAGAAGCAGAAGGTCATCCAAAGTACCCGGAGAAAGGTTGAGCGGCTTCGCCAGAAATATTTTGGGCCGGAGGGCCAGTTGTATTCACGGCAAAAGGACCTGATGCGTCCCCTCCAAGAGCGGATTCTCAAAGCGGCCGAGAGCGTTGCTACCGATGAAGGATACGACTATGTCGTTGACAAGAAGGGGGAAGCCCTCTTTTTGTACGCGAGAAAAGAGCACGATCTAAGTGATCAGATCCTTCGTGAGCTTGGCATTACTGTTGATCAACAGAATTAGAGGTGGCGGTCACCTAAAAAGTCTCTACTCGTTAAAGCTTTACTACTATAATGAAATCCATTCCTATGATGAAGCGTCTTTCCATCCTCACGTTCACGTTTGTCCTTGCCGGGCTCTTGGTAGTGCCGGCGGCCCACGCTCAAAAGATTGGGTATGCCAACCAGGAAGCCATCCTGGCCAATATGCCGGAGATGAGCGAGGTACAGAAACAGCTTCAACGGGAAGCCCGCCAACAGCAGCAGGAACTCCAGAAGGAACGAAAGCAGCTGCAGCAGCAGATGCAGCAGTACCAGCAGCAGCAGTCGCTTCTGTCGGACTCAGCGAAGGCCCAGCGGGAACAACAGCTTCGTCAACGCCAGAAACAGCTCCAGAAGTCCTCCCAGCAGCGTCAGCAGCAGCTTCGTAAGCGAGAGCGTGAGCTGATGCAACCGCTCCTTGAAGACTTGCAAAGTGCGATCGAGACTGTCTCTGAGCGACAAGGCGTCGACCTCGTGCTCCGCAGCCAGTCCCTGCTCGACGTGAACGAGAACAGCAACGCGGTCGTCAATATTTCGCCGGAAGTTGCGCAGGAGCTCGGCATTCAGCTCCAGCAGTCCCCGAGCGAACCGGCACCGACCGTGGAGCCCGGCGCTTCCCCTACTCAGGGCGGTGGAGGCGGCCAATAGGTTTTGACTCCTGTGAATCAGGTCAGACGCCGGTCTCGAGTTTCGGGATCGGCGTTTCGTATGGTTCGGGGTCCAGTGGTTCTTCACTTGTTGAGAAGAAAGGACCGGCATGAGGGCCTGCGCAGAACCCTGTTCCTGCGTCCTCCGTTGATGAAATGGCGCTCGGGTGTTCTGTCTGCGCGCCGGCCCTAGGTTCGGCCCCAAGCCCTGTTGTCTAAGCTCACCCCTTACGTTCATGGATGCCGACTCGTCCCCCCCTGACGTTGCGGACGTGCCCCGCGTCACGACCCAGACCGTCCAGGAGATGAAAGACGAAGGGGTCCCCATCGCTATGCTGACGGCGTACGACTACACGTCGGCACGGCTTTTTGACCGGGCGGGGATTGATGTGCTCTTAGTGGGGGACTCGGCCTCCAACGTGATGGCGGGTAACGAGACGACCCTCCCGATGACCCTCGACCACATGATTTATCACGCGCAGTGCGTGGTGCGGGGCATCGACCGGGCGCTCGTTGCCGTAGATCTGCCCTTCGGGTCGTACCAGGGCAACGAGAAAGAGGGCCTGCAATCAGCCATTCGTGTGATGAAGGAAGCAGGGGCGCACGCCGTTAAGCTCGAGGGAGGAGCGCCGGTCGTGGGCACTGTCAGGCGGATCGTGGAGGCGGGCATTCCCGTGATGGGTCACCTCGGCCTCACGCCCCAGAGCATTTATGATTATGGGACGTACCAAGTCCGGGCTCGTGACGAGGAGGAAGCTGATCAACTCCGCAAAGACGCGATGGCGTTGGAGGAAGCGGGCTGCTTTTCCCTCGTTTTGGAGAAAATTCCCGCTGAACTGGCCACGGAGGTGACCGACTCGCTTTCGATCCCGACGATTGGCATCGGGGCCGGGGCGGAGACGGATGGGCAGGTCCTTGTGTCCCACGACGCGCTCGGCCTCTCCACGGACTTCAATCCCCGTTTTGTGCGTCGATATGCCCAACTCGAAGATCGAATTACGGACGCCATTGGGGAGTACGTCACGGATGTGCGCAGTCGATCCTTTCCCTCCGACGGGGAAAGCTATTGATGTCCCCATCGACACGGGTTCTTCTCTTCTTGAGCTTCAGTTCCTGACCTCGCGTGGCCATGAGTTCCTCCTCCGACGAGCCGCAGATTCTTCTCTGCAACGACGACGGCATCACTGCCACCGGCATTCAAGCCTTGGCAACGGCGCTAGACGGGCTGGGCAACCTCCATGTCGTCGCTCCAGAGTCGGAGCAGAGCGCCGCCGGGCACGCCATCACCGTGCGCGACCCGGTTCGGGCCCGAGAGGTGGACTTTACGGTCCCCTCCGGCCCCATTCCGGCATGGGCTGTGTCGGGCACCCCCACCGACGCGATCAAACTTGCGTGCCACGAACTGCTCGACGAGCGGCCGGACCTCGTAGTGAGCGGCATCAACCACGGGCCCAACACCGCGGTGAACGTGCTCTATTCCGGCACGGTGAGCGCCGCCACAGAGGCGGCCATCCTGGGCATCGACGCGGTGGCCGTCTCGCTGTGCGACTGGTCGTCCGAGGACTTTGCGGGGGCGAAGCGGTGGTCTCGGCGCATCGTGCGGCGGGTGTTGCGTTCGAGCCTCCCCCGCGGCGTGTTGCTGAACGTGAATGTCCCGGCCGTTCCGGCGGAGGAGTTGGAGGGCGTGGCTGTTACCCGGCAGGCGCGGTCGAAGTGGGAAGAGGGCTTCGACGCCCGCACCGACCCGGCGGGACGGCCTTACTTCTGGCTTTCAGGTACGTTCGTGGACTTGGACGACGGACTAGAGACGGATACGGTCGCCGTGGAGGAGGGGTACGTATCCGTCACCCCCATCCAGCCCGACATGACGGCGCACAGCGCCCTCGATGACCTCCGCGACTGGGATTGGGCGGATGGGGAGGACGCCGAATCGTAGAGCCCAGGGAATCAGGCACGAATGTGTCTCCTCTCCCGGATTTCCCGCATCGCATTCCAATGTCCAACGTTCTCACGTTGGAACGTTCAGCATACTGCCCATTCGCTCTGGGAATGCTAAATTCTCGTCCGCGTAGCGCTCTCTTGATCCGAGGTCACTATGAGCACGCATCAGGGCATCGAGATTTCGTCGAGCGGGCACCGCGACGTACACGACCTCACAGAGCCGGTGACGGCCATCGTGTGGGCGTCGGGCATTGACACGGGGCTCGCGCACGTCCACAACGTGGGGAGCACCGGGGCGGTGGGGACCATCGAGTTTGAGCCCGGCCTGCAGCAGGACCTCCCGGAGTTCCTGGATGAAGTCATTCCGCCGGACGCGACCTGTGCCCACGAGCAGCGCTGGCACGACGATACCGATTCGTGTTTGAGTTCGAACGAATACTTTTGAGAAGGAACGGGGACCGTGCTTCTCGAAGCCAGATGCAGTTCTCAAGAGGTTCTTCACGAATCGGTGCGGCCACTTGCACGTGCAGGCGACGACCCTAGGTCCGTCCATTACGGTGCCGGTCGGCGATGGCGAGCCCATTCTGGGCACGTGGCAGCAGATCTTTCACCTCGAATGCGACGTGAAGCC
>CAYULG010000024.1:0-19788 GCA_964445365.1 uncultured Salinivenus sp.
CCGAGAAAGCCGACGCTTCGGAGACCTCCTCTGACCCTCAGTCAGGGGTTGTCGTCAAGTCCAACGACTTCGTCAAAGCGAAACTTGACTGGACGACGGTTGAGCACCGAGTCATCCTCACGATGATTGCCCAGCTTCGGAAAGAGGATTCTGAATTTGAGTACCAGAAGGTTCAACTCAAGGATCTCATCGAGCGTTCGGGCTCAAAGTCGAATGATCTCTACAGCAGAGCCGAAGAGATCTGCGATAAGCTCCTCGATCAGAAGATCAAGATTAGAAACCAGACGGAGAGTGGGGACCGTGAGTATCGGGGGTACAATTTGATGAGTGCGTGCAAGTATGTCGAGGGGTCTGGCACCATCCGAGCCAAGTTCAATCCGGACATGCGCCCTTTTCTGCTGGAGCTGAAGCGGCGCTTTACAATGTACAGGCTTCAGTTCGTGATGCGCCTTTCCTCCCCGTACGCGATCCGATTGTACGAGATCATCAAGATGCGTCAGGATCTCCGGTTCGTCCACATGACGATACAGGAGCTGCGAGAGACGCTCTCTGTCGAGCACAAGTACGACCGGTTTACGGACCTGAAAAAGCACATTCTCGAGCCGACCCGGAAGGAGATTAAGAAGACGTGTGACATTTACTTTACCTACCGGGTTCAGCGGGACGGGCGAACGCCGGTCGGCATCAACTTCATGATCCACCCGAACGAGGACATTGAGCCGACTGTCGAAGAGCTGCCCGACGAGGAGGAGCAAGCGGAGGAGATCGCGGAGCGGAGAGATGACGAGCGGAGTGTGGATTCGCAGATCCCCGATGCTGATCCAGACGCGCAAGCGTCTCTCTTTACCGGCTCTGAGGACGACAGCCCCGAACTCGATGCAACTGCATTATTCCAGCAAGACTTGTCTCAGGAAGAGCTGTCGAAGATAACAGACAAGGAGCTCGAGCGTCTCCACGACCAGGCGCGTGAGGTGGCGGAGGACAACAACCAAGGTCGGAGCGAGTCAATCCTCGTAATCGAAACATACCGAACCATGAAGCGGAGGTGGAGCGAGGAAAGCGCAGACGGATAGAACGCTTCGTTCTTGCCTCCGAAGACGCTTCGGGCCAATGATGAGGCTACTACCCGAGCTTCTCCGTCAGAAAATCCCGGAGGTCTTCTTTCGTTTGTACCTTCGAGTAGTCAAGATCTACAGCCCCTATTGCATCGAAAACGGCCCTGACCGCGGCACTTCGGCTAATTTCCTCCCCCCCAGCCCCCATAATTGCCGCTCGAATCTGACGCAGGTCATCGATGTGACGCTGCTCCAGGGTTAAGGTTGTGCGACAGGGGTCTTCGATCGTGCTGGGCCTCCCTCCGGCGGAGGTCTTCTCGGAAGAAGTCCGGTTCCCTCCTCCCTCTTCCGTTGTCGACTTGATGATACTGTCTTCCGTTCCACGCCCTTTGGATTTTCCCCGGGCCCGGTCAGTATTCATTCCTTTAGCCATGAGCTTACTTGGTCTTGCTGTTGAGTCTATCGAGTACCTCCTTCGTCAAATTCCGATACGCTTCGGCCCCCGTTGAATTTGGCGCATGCTCGAAGACGGTGGTCCCGAACGAGGTCGCTTCGGATACGCGCACGTTGCCCCGAACGACGGTATCGAACATCGTGTCGCCATGCTCCTCGTGGAGCATCTCGATTGCCTGCTTCGTCGCTTTCGCTCGGAAGTCCGCTCGCGTGACGACGACACCGAGAAGGGTCGCGGCCTCCCCGATTTCTTGCCGTATGGACTGCACCGTGTCCAGCATCGATCCCACACCCTCGAGGGCAAGATAGTGGGGCTCGACCGGCACGATGAACCAGTCCGAGGCAACAATTGCATTTACTGGAAGCAGCGCCAGCGACGGCGGACAATCCAGGATGATTACGTCGTAACTTGACCTAATGCTTCGGAGAAGGTCGTCGAGGATTCGTTCCCGCCCAAGTTCTCCCGCCAGCCGGACATCCGCGCTCTGGAGTTGCTCTGAACCAGTAATTAGATCGATCTCGGCGCCCGGAGCCCTTCGGATCACCTCCCGTGGCTCAGGGTCTTGGTAGAGCATCGTGGCGATCGACGGCTCCAAGTCCTCGCGCTCGCACCCCAGAGACAATGAGGCACTCGCCTGCGCGTCGAGGTCTACGAGCAGCACCTTGGCCCCTTGGCGCTGCAGCCCGTCGGCCAGGTGCACGGCGGTCGTTGTTTTTCCGACCCCTCCCTTGTTGTTGATCAGCGAGAGTATGCTCATATCGTAATAGCCTGTGTTTTCTCATACAAAAATACAAAACATCTGAAGGGGAGAGATGGTGCCGTCTCTCTCCGCCTTGGTCGAGGTCCATATTTGGCCTCTGAGCGTCCGTGTATACGGAGCAAGGGGGAATCCCGTACCGAGTCGGACAGTCGGATCTTGGCAAATCTCACCGGTGGAGCGCTGTATTACCCATAGCTTGATAACCCTTCCCGGCAATTGCCCGGCGTCCAACTCGTATTCAGACGCATGGACGATGTTTCGTATGATGAAACATCTAAAATGATGAAACACAAGATATGAGCCAGGAGCGGCTGAGGTCAGTAAGTGCCGCCGATCCCGTCGTGATTTTGGCAGAACGATCCGGGTCATGAATATCGAACTGGAATGGATGGGGCAACGGCGGCAGATGAAAGCCGACCGCCGCGTCTGCTTCGCCAGGCCCGGAAGATTCGAATTTAAAGGGTTCTGCTCCATGACCGATAACTCGGGCCGAACAGCAAGAGCACGGGCGCCGGAGGCGATGCCCTGGGTGTTTCGGCGACATCATCACTGGACCTCCAACGCCCGCCATAACGGCGTCCGCTCAGTAGCTAGCACGCTCCCTCAACGGATAAAGAAATACGCTGCCATGGAGTCGATGACGATATTATACGCGGTTGGAACGTTCGGTATGCTGATAGGCATCCCACCTGCCCTCCGATTGGTGGATGACGAGGTTGGTCTCGACTTCGACTACCTGTACCTCATCCCCGGCACCGCTGCGCTCATGTACGCGGTGATGGCGTTCGACATCGGTTCAATCACCGCACAGGGATATCACGTTCCCCTGCCACGGTACGCTGACTGGGCATTGACCACCCCCCTTCTAGTCGGATACACCGCATACGTCGCGGGAGCCACGCGAAAGGCCATCGCCGGGGTCGCCGTCGCCGACCTTCTGATGATTGTGTTCGGGGCCGTGGCCGTCGTGCTTGCTCCGCCCACGCAGTGGGTTTTCTACGCGCTATCAAGTCTCTGTCATCTTGCCCTGCTGGCTGGACTGTATGGGCCGGTTCGGAACGCCGCGTTGGACAATGAAGAGCCCTCACGTCGGCGACTGGGGCGACTTCTTCTGAACTACATCGGCCTGCTCTGGCTCGCGTACCCGCTGGTCTGGCTGTTCGGACCGGGGTTGCAATGGGTAAGTGCAGAGGGCATCGCGGTAATCATAACCTATCTCGACGTGACGGCGAAAGTCCCCTTCGTCTACTTCATATACCGGGCCCGGAAGAATTTTGTGCGAGTGGGAGGTCACAAGGAAGAAACGGCCTCTCGCTCGGAAACGCCCTCTGCGGCCGGGGCTGCCGCCTGACCATTGGTGGGAATCAATCCGCTCCGCATTCTCGCTTCACCGGCATAACCACTCTGTTTTCATGAATCGCTTTCTTACAAAGTACGCCTTCTGGTACTTCCTCACGGGCGTGATGATCGTTACGACTGTCCTGATTACGAAGAGCCCCCTAGCCAGCGGACTGGCTACATTCGTCGGGTTTCTCACGATCGGGTCCATAACAGGGACGATCACGATTACGACCCTTACGGACCTGCGTCGCGCGACTTCAAAGCTGGCGGAGGGAAATCTCGACACGTCAATCCGCACGGGACGAGAAGACGAGTTTGGAGACGTATATCGGGCTGTCGACGACCTGCGGGTGTCTCTCCGGGACCGCATCGAGGAGGCGGAGGAACGGAAGGCCGAGGCCGAGGAGACCAAACGCGAAGCGGAAACCCTCGCCAATGAGCGCAAGGAGGAGAAGCAGGCACTATCCGAGGAGGTCGATCGGATGGTAGAGGCCATGGAGCGCTTCGCAGGCGGAGACCTAACGGTCCAGGCCAGTACCGAGAAAGACCTTGCGTCGACGCAGATGGGAGCAGCTCAAGCAGAAGAGATCGAGCGGCTCAAAAGCGAGTTCAACCAGTCCGTTCAGAACATCCGACAGGTCTTTCATCGCCTGTCCGAGGCGGTCGAGAAGACCGACGCCGTGGCCAATCAGCTTGCGGGCTCGGCCGATCAACTGAATGCAGGTGTGCAGAGGCAGGCCGAGCAGGCCGACGAGGTTGCGGCTGCCGTTGAGGAGATGGCCCGTACGATCGACGACAACGCAGAAAACGCCACCGAGACCGCCAAGGCGGCCCAGAGAAATGGGGAACTGGCCGAAGAGAACGGTGATATTGTTCTAGAGGCCGTCGGTAAGATGGAGGAGATTGGTTCCGTCGTTCAGCACTCCGCCGAGACTGTGAGCGGGCTCAAGGAGTCGAGCGAGGAAATTGGTGAAATCGTGGCCACGATCGACGAAATTGCGGAGCAGACCAACCTTCTGGCCCTCAACGCCGCCATCGAGGCCGCCCGCGCAGGCGGCGACGGATCCGGCAAAACCGGACAGGGCTTCGCTGTCGTCGCCGAAGAAGTCCGCGAACTGGCCGAGCGTACGTCTCAGGCGACCGACGAGATTGAGCAGATGGTCTCCTCGGTCCAGGAAGACACCAGCGAGGCCGTCGACGCGATTGAGCAGGGACGAGACGAGGTGGAAAGCGGCATCGAGTTGGCCGGCCAGGCCGCCGACGCATTCGAGGAAATTGTTGACAGCACCGGTGGGATCACCGACCGCGTCGATAGCATCGCCACGGCCACCGAGGAGCAGGCCGCGACCGGAGACCAAATTTCCGAGAGCGTACAGGCCATCTCAGAGGTCTCTGCCGAGTCGGCCCACGGAATCGAGGAAGTCGTTCAGGCAACGGAGGAACTCGAAGATCTCACGGGGAGCCTGAGAGGACTGGTCGAGGAATTTGTGGTAAACGGCAACGATGATCGCTCCAAAAGCTCTGCGACTGCTCCGGCGGAGCCGATGAAGGGACCGGAGAATGCTGGCGGGGATGGGGCTTTTTCTCAGGACGCCAGCTTCTGAGACGCGATCTGCACACCATCGTCCGAACGTGGAACGACAAGTCGGCGTGCGCCTGCGGTCTACAACCCACATAGCACCTATGTTCGACTCCATTCAGAAGAGACTCCTTCTTCCCCTCGGAGGAGCAGTGATTTTGATCCTCGGAGGCCTGACCCTCTTTCTGACCACCCGGGCGACGAGCCAGCTCTCCCAGGGGAAAGTCGAAGAGCTGCGACTGGAGTCGGAGCGGCTCGCGAGCACGCTCAACGGGGAAATGAAGAAGAACCTGAAGGTGTCCGAGACGCTCGTCTCCGCGATGGAGCGGTATGATCGGGAAGGGGCCGATCGCACCGAGGCAAATCAGATGCTCAGGCGAGCCGCCGAGAAAAATCCCAACGTCCTCGGCACATACTTGGCCTATGAGCCCGACGCCTTCGACGGTCGGGACTATCTGTACAGGGGCGAGGGGGAGAGCGGCTCGAACGAGGAGGGACGATTTGCTCCGTACTGGAATCGATTCGACGGAAGTCTCAATCTGTCTCCCCTCGAAGATTTGGAAAGTCAGGACTGGTACACGCAACCCATCCAGTCCGAAGAATTGGTCGTCAAGGGCCCGTTCGTTTACGATGGGCGAATGATGATCAGCTACCTGCATCCGATTAAGCGAGGGGAGGAGCCGGTCGGGGTCGGTGGCGTTGACGTGTCCGTCGGCTATTGGCAAGAGCGAGCCCGCCGGGTCAGTGTTGAAGAGTCCGGATATGCGTTCATCGTCAGTTCCGACGGGGCCTTCGTGGCTCACCCAGAGGAGAGCTGGATCGGGGACGAGACCCTTCTCACCGTTGCCGACAGTCTCTCGATTCCAGTATTCCGAAAGATTGCCGAGCAGGTGGGGGAGGGCCGCGGGGGACATTTCCAGTTTTCGGATCCGGTAACGGGCAAGCGGGCCGAGATCAATCTCCAGCCCGTTGGGACCGGTGGATTTGCCGCTGGGGTCGTCGTGCCCCAGGCGGAAATCCTGGCAGGGGTGTATCATCTGCGCACCCTGTTTCTCGGTCTCGGGGCGGCCGCCCTACTGCTGCTTCTGGGATTAATGTTCTATCTGACCCGCCGGTCGGTCGTGTCCCCGCTGCAAACGGTTACCGGAAAGGTGCAGGCGGTCACGGATGGAAACACCGACGTCCAGATTGACACCCAGCGAGAGGACGAGATTGGGCAACTGATGGGGTCCTTCGACCTAATGGTCGATCAGGTCCGAGAGGCACTGGATGAGGCTCGGGCCAGAAAGCAAGAGGCCCAGACGGCCCAGGAGAAGGCTGCGCGCACGTCGGAAGCCTCACAAGAAAAAAATGAGTTTCTGCGGGCCGAAATCGAGGACCTCACCGGCCGCATCGAGCGCCTGTCCGACGGGGACCTGACGGTTTCCTTTGTTGGCGGAGGGACGGGATCCATGAGTCCCAACACGGACCAGGCCGCCCAGTTGGTTGGACAGCTTCGAGCCAAGCTTGAAGAGGCGATCCAGTCGGTTCGGGACGTGTTGGCGGACGTGGCCTCCGCCACTGCCAAAGCGGACGCCACGGCGAGGACGATCAGCGCTTCCAGCGACCAGATGGCCGCCAGTACCGAGGAGCAGTCCACTCAGGCCGAGGAGGTGGCCGCCGCCGTCGAGGAACTGAACCAGACCATTGGTGAAAACGCCCGCAGCGTCCAACAAACCGCCGAGGTCGCCGAAACCGGCAGCCAGCAAGCCCAGCGCGGTGGGGACATCGTCCGGGAGGCCACCGGCAAAATGGAGCGTATCGCTACCGCCGTCGAGGAAACTGCCGGCACCATCGAGCGCCTTGGCGCGTACGGAGACGAGATCGGCCGGGTGGTCGAGCGGATCGGGGAAATTGCCGACCAGACCAACCTCCTCGCGCTCAACGCCGCCATCGAGGCCGCCCGGGCCGGGGAGGAGGGGCAAGGCTTCGCCGTTGTGGCCGAGGAGGTGCGCGAGTTGGCCGAGGAGGCCGACGCGGCGACCACCGAGATCGAGGAGATGATGGAAGGGGTGCGGGCCGAGATCGACGAGGCGATCGGGACCGCCCGCCAGAGCAGCGATCAGGCCGAGGAGGGGCTTGAGCTGGCCGAAGAGGCAGAAGCGGCCCTCGAGCAGATCGTAGAGGCGATCGCGACGGTCGAAGAGCAGGCCGACGAGATTGCGGCCGCCTCCGAGGAGCAGTCCACCACCAGCGAAGAGATTGCGAAGTCGGTGCAGTCGATGTCGACGGCCGCGCGGGAGTCGGCCGCCGGTGTGACCGAAGTGTCCGATGCAGCGACGGACCTTGACGTCCTCACCGCAGAGCTTCGGGACAGCGTCCAGCAGTTCGAGATCGAAGAGTCGGGCGGCGAAGGGGGCGAGGGCGAGCAAAGCGAGGAGGCCCGTCCGGTACCCGCCGGAGATGGAATGCCTGCGAGATGAAGCGGAGTGGGTTCGGCCGGCGGCGTGACGTCGACCGTTGTGCAGGGGAGGTCTTCAACCTCGCGTGAGAGACTTGGGGGCACAAGAGGCCAATTGGGCTCTGGAGGATTGGATTCCCAACCGGACGTGGCGAGGTCGTTGGCGAGCATTCCCGCCGCTCCCGCATCTGCTTCCATCCGGGGACGACGTCGGAGAGAAGGCGCGGTCACGCCCGCAGGGACCGAATCGTAGAATAGTCTCCAAGCCCGAAACGAGCCGACAGGGCAGGCGTCGGTTAAGGCCCTCTTCGTGCGCGTTGTGTCGTCTGAAGGGGACTCAGTGCTCTCCTCGCCGGCACTGGAGGTTACAGCCGCGGCGAAGCAGGGTGACCAGCCTTCCGGAGCAATCACGTTGGGGCCCGATTTTCCACGGCGAGCCGCCGGGGCGTCCAGCGATCTGCTTCGCCGAACAGAAAGGCAGACCGTTTGTCGCTTCCGAAACGGCAAGAACTTCCCGTCCCCATCGAGGCCCTCGCGCCCGAACTCGCCTCCATCTCAGCGGGCAGGGGTTTTCCGCCGCCTGTCCCGCACTTCCCCCACCCGCTCTGTCCCACAAAATTTCAAGGGGCCGGGACGGCAGGATCTGCCGTCGAACGGGGGCAAAATGTGCCCGCCATTCCGGTGCGGAAAGGGACTCTGCCCCCGAAAGGCCCGTCGCCAGCTTGGAAGGCTCTTTGAGACCAATAGGGGTGACTGATCACCGATCCCGTTTCCCGCAACCACGATTGGGCCCATGTTGCTCCGTCTCCAAAACGCCGCGGCTGCGATGAACACACTGCAGCACAATCAGGACCGAATCGCCAACAACCTCGCCAACGCGAACACGACCGGGTACAAGCGGGATCGCTTCTTCACAGAAGCGCTCGACGAGCGCATGGACGCCGAGCGCGCCCCGCGCAGCGACCGGCGCATGCAGCAGACCGGGGACATGTCGTCGGGATCGATGAAGCAAACCGAGAATCCGCTCGACGTGGCCCTCGGCGGCGACGGATTTTTTGAAGTCCAGCCGGAAGGAGGCGACGCAAAGCACTATACCCGGGCCGGGCATTTCGCCGTTGGGCCGGACGGGACCCTGCGCACTCCGGATGGACGACAGGTCATGGGAGAAGGGGGAGCCATCCAGATTCCCGTGGACGAGCAGGGAGACATCAACGTCGCCACGGACGGGACGATCACTGCAGGCGATCAGGAGATTGGTCGTCTCAAAGTTGTGAAGGTTGACAACCCGGCACAGATGGAGCGCCGGGAGGGGGCTTCGTTCGTCGCCCAGGGGGCCGCGCCGGAGCCGATGGAGGACCCGGCTGTGCTCCAGGGAATGGTCGAAACGAGCAACGTGAGCCCGGTCGAGGAGATGACGGACATGATCCAAACGTCCCGGCAGTACGAGGCCCATCAACGCTCTCTCCAAGCGGCCAACGAGACACTGAGCCGCGCGACGAAGGACCTGGGTCAGCTCTAGTCCGGCCTGGTCACCGCCACCCGAGGCCTTGTCAGTCTCAGGTACGTCTAACCCTCAATACAAACGATCCACTTATGCCGCCACGCTCGCTGCAGACCGCTGCCCTGGGGATGAACACCCAGCAGACGCGGGTCGACAACATCGCCAACAACCTCGCCAACGCGAACACGACCGGGTTTAAGCGCTCACGGGCCGTGTTTCAGGACCTGCTCTACCAAAACGTGCAGGCGGATGGAGAAGGGGAGGGGACCGGGGCCGAGCCCGCCGAGTTGCAGATGGGCCACGGGTCCACCACGGTCGCCACCATGCGTAATTTCTCGCAAGGGGGATTCGCCGAAACCGGAAACTCCCTCAACATGGCCATCAATGGGGATGGCTTCTTCCAGGTGCGACGCCCAGACGGGAGTCTGGCCTTTACCCGCGACGGGACGTTCACGCTGAGCAGCGACGGAAATATTGTGACGCAGACGGGGATGCAGGTGGAGCCCAACATCAACGTTCCGCCCGACGCCATGGAGATTGATGTCGACAAGGAGGGGGTCGTCTCCGCCCGGCTTCAGGGAGAGTCCGAAATGATTGAGCTAGGGCAGTTAGAGCTGGCCCGATTCTCAAATAAGAACGGCCTCCGAGCGGTTGGCGGGAACCTATACGAGCAAACCGAGGCAAGTGGGGAGCCTTTTCTCGGCGCCCCCGGCCGCAACGGCATGGGCTCGGTCCGACAGGGGTTTCTGGAGAAGGGAAACGTCGAGGTCGTCAAGGAAATGACCAGCCTCATCCAGGCCCAGCGCACGTACGAGCTGAACTCGAAAATGGTAAAGACCAGCGACAACATGATGCAGACCGCCAACAACGTAAAACGCTAGGAAGCAATCTCGTGGATGAATGAGACGTGGCGGGACAACTGGAAGGTCGGACGAGGAGATCTTGGATCTGCACCGCAGAAGCCACTCTACGCTGAGAGCGACGCCATCTGAGACGATTTACCGAGTAGCAATCAATCTTTATGATCCCTCCACGCACTGCTTATGCGGCGTCTTCTCCCCTACGCCTCGATTCTCCTGCTGCTCGCGCTGGGGCTCGCCCGATCGGGCCAGGCCCAGCAGTCGCGGAAGAAAGCGGTTCGAGCGGCAGCCACCGAAACGCTCGATGGTCACTATCCCGGACGGGCCGATCACCTGAAGGTGCGCGTCCGCCGTCTTCGAGGGACCATCGACACGTCGGTTGGCCTCCGACTGCGGCTTGCGGACGGACGGGGCTCCCCGACCGGACTGACTCAGGCCAGCCTCTACACCCAGCGACCAGACGGGGCGTGGGAAAGCGCGGGATGGGTGCTCCTCGACGTGTCCCGGCTCGATTCCGTCGCTACGGTTCGCAGCCGCGTGCAGGGAGGCAAATCGATTCCCGCATCCGAACTGGAAACGGCCTGGATCGAAACCACGGACCTGCACGGCGAGCCCATGCAGGTCGACTCAGTCCGCTCTCGGGCGCGGCGGGGGCACCTCGTCGCCGAGCGCCATCTACAGTCGGGACGAGTGCTGCGAAAGCAGGACGTACGCCGCCCTCACACCGTCGACGCAGGATCCTCGGTCCGCGTCGTGTACCGCCGCGGCCGGCTCGTCTTCCGGCTCGCCTGCACAGCTCGCGAGGCGGGCGTCGTCGACGAGGCCATTCGGGTGTACTGTGCTGACCTTGAGACCATGTACCGCGCCCGAATCATGAGTGAGAAGAGGGCTGAATGGGTCGAAACCCTTCAGTCAGACCATTGACCCCGAAGGCATTTGTCTGTCAAAAAAGAGACCTCCCATGACGAATATTCGCCTCCTCCTTGCCATTGCGACTCCCGTCGTTGTGGTCCTGATTGGCCTGTCCGCGTCAGCGCAGAGCCAGTCCCTCTATTCCGACCCTCAGGCCGCAGAGCCCGGGGACGTGCTCACGGTGGTTCTCGATGAGCGAACCTCTGCCCAGCGGGAAAGCAGCTACCAGGGGAATTCCAGCTCTGAGGTGAGCGGGAACGCCTCGGCGACGGGCAACGGCCTCGGCAGCCAGTTCAACGCGGGCGCACAGATCGAGAACGAGACCGACAACAGCAACCAGTCCGTTCAGAGCGGCACCCTTACCGGAACCGTGACTGTTCGCGTCGTGGAGGTCAATCAGGCGGGTAATCTGCTGATCACGGGCGAGCGCACCCTAACCGTTAACGGCGCGACGCACGTCATGAAGGTGTCCGGGATTGTCCGGACCGACGACGTCCGATTCGATAACACCGTGCTTTCCCACCAGATTGCCAACGCGAACGTCACGTACAACCAGGAGGGGAACCGCCACGGCGGGTTCTTCTCGAAGGGCTTTTTGCTGAAGGCAGGGTCCGCCGTGCTGGTCGGCGTCAGCATTTTTTTGGGGCTCAACTAGCCCATTCGTTGGCAGTCGCCTGAGCGCATAGAATTCGGTGTTCGCTGGGGGCCGAGGGGGATTCGGCTCTGCATTCGACCTTTTCCGGCCTCAGTCAATCACACGCATCTACCTATGAGAGTTGGTTTGTTGCTCCGTTCTATACTGGCCGCCGGTCTGTCCCTGGTACTATGTGGGAGCGGGACTGCTCTGGCACAGACAGACGCTGAGGATGGACCGGGCGCCGCCGGGGCAGATACAGAATCCGAATCGGCCACCACGACCCGACTGAAGAGCATGGTGTCGCTGGCGGGGGCGTCCCCCTTGCAGCTCACCGGGTATGGGCTCGTCGTCGGGCTCGACCGCACAGGGGATCGGGTCCGGGGGCGACAGGGCGCCGCCTATACCGTCCAGAGCATCGCGAATATGCTGCGCAAGTTCGGCGTGAACGTCCGCCCGGAGGATTTGGAATCCCGGAACGCGGCGGCCGTGCTTGTCACTTCCACGATGGATCCGTTCAGCGGGACGGGGAGCGAGCTGGACGTCACCGTGTCGGCGCTGGGGGACGCCCGGTCGCTCTCTGGGGGCGTGCTCCTGCGTACGCCGATGAAGGGGCCGGCAGGGGAGGTCAACTATGCCGTTGCTCAGGGGCCGCTCACGACAGGGGCGGCACAGGCCTCCAGCCAGGGGACGGAGGTTCAAGTTAATCACCCCAACACTGGGCGAATACCCAACGGGGCGCTGGTCCGCAAAGAACCTCCGGTCGACCTGAGCCAAGACGGGGTGGGGCTCGTGCTCGACCGTCCGGACTTCACGAACGCAGAAAAGGTCGTGGAGGCCATCAACGAGGTCTTCCCCGATGCCGCAGAGGCCTCCCATGCGGGACGCGTGGATGTGACGATGCCCGATGCCCTGACCAGTGCGTCGGAGCTGATGGCCGCCCTCGAAGGGATCGAGGTTGAAGCGGAGGCGCCCGCCCGGGTGGTCATCAACGAACGGACCGGCACCATCGTGGCCGGGGGCAACGTGGCGATCAACGAAGTGCTGGTCACATACGGGGGGTTGACCGTGTCTACCCGAGAAGACCGGTTCGTGTCCCAGCCCCAACCCCTCTCGGAAGGAGAGACCCAAACCGTAGAGGAAGGGGCGGCGTCGGTGGAGCAGCGGGGGGCAGAATCGGTCGTGCTTCCCCCCAGCACGAACGTGAGCGACCTCGCCACCGCTCTCAACGAGCTCGGTGTGACCGCCCGGGACGTCATCTCCATCTTCCAATCCATCGACCGCGCCGGCGCCCTGAAAGCGAAGCTCGTCATTCTGTAGTCGGCCCCATCGCTCATTCCTTCCCCCACTCATTCTTCGGTTTCCATGACTCCTACCCGTTCCCCGGTGGACGGACCTGTCCGTGCGACCCAACGGGCCGCGCAACCGCAGCCCGAGGCGGCCGCGTCGCCGAGCCCGCAGGCCGGCGACGATGCCCCGAGCACGCCCGAAGAGGCCGCGCGCAAGTTCGAGACGGTGCTGGTTCGCCAGTTCACCAAGGTGATGACGGAAAACATGTTTTCGAATTCCATGGCGGGGGAGGGGGGAGGGAAGTGGATGGAAAGCCAGCGCGATCGCCAGCGCAAGCACGTGACCGACATGATTACCGAACAACTGGTGGAGTCCAACACCCTCGGCATTTCAGAAAAGCTGATGCAAAAATGGGGCGCGACTGATGGAGAACCGAAAGACGCCACTGATGGGGAAAGGGAGCCGGCGGACCCCGCTCAGGAGACGCTAGACGTGCCGTCGGACGTGCCTGCCGCTCCTGCGGCGCCGGACCCTCGCCCCAGAGACCCACTCCCTACACCCCCAAACGAATCGCACATTGACCATGCCGCCTAACCGTATCAGACCCGCCGCGGATGCCCTCGTCGACACGCTCGAGATGGAGGTCCAGGCCCTCGATACACTTGAGGGCCTCTACGACCAGCAACTCGAGGCCGTTCGGGCCAACGACACAGGCCCGATGGAGAAGCGCACGACCGAGATCCAGGTGCAGACCGCCACCCTCCAGGACGTGAATGCGCGAGGCGAGCGACAGGCCCACCTACTGGGCCGTGTGCTCGGCATAGACGCGGATGAGCCTTCGCTGGAGGAGGTGGTGGAGGCGCTCCGCGATGCCGCCCCGGAGCTCGGGGAGAAGGTGGCAGAGGCGCAGACGGCCGTGGCTGAGCGGGCCCAGACGGTCAACCAGCGCCGCGAAACGCTCCGTCTGGCTCTCGAATACGCCGCCGACCTCAACCACGAACTCCTCGCGGCGATGCAGGAGGCCGCCGGCGAGGCGGACGGCCAGACCTACACCGCTGAGGGGCAGTCCAAGCCCGGCGCGCCCGATCGTTCCTTTGTAGATACCCTTGGATAGACCCGTGAGTATAAACTCTCTATTTGAAATAAGCCAACGCTCGTTCCGCGCCCTCAACGCGAAGATGGACGCCACGGGCCAGAACATCGCGAACGCCGACTCGGAGGGATACAGCCGGCGACGTGCAACCCTGCAGGCAAGCAATACCGCTTCGCCCGGCCGGTACACGTCGCCCACCCAGAACAGTACCCCGGGCGACGGGGTGACGCTGGCGTCCTACGAGCGCGTGAAGAACGAAATATTTGATCAGGCCGCCACCGGGGCACAGGCAGGCGAGAGCGGGGCCCGCGAGGAGGCGCGGATCTTATCCGTGCTGGAAGGAACGCTGGCTACCGACTCGGAGGGTAGCCTCACCTCGTCGTTGGAAGGCTTCTTCAGCGGGTTCAGCGACCTCGCCAACAACCCCGACAGTCAGGGCGCCCGCGAGGCCGTGCTGGCCAAGACCGAGGCCCTCACGGGGGAGTTCAACCGGCTCGACCAGCGGGTCTCTGAGCTCGCCGACGACACCGGATCGGCGCTGTCCGACAGTGTCGGAAAGGCCAATGATCTCATCAAGCAGATCGCCGACCTCGGCGACCAGATCAGTAAGGCCCGCGCCACCGGCTCGCCCGACCTGGCCGCCGAAGACCGCCGCGACAACTTGGTGAAAGAGCTCTCCGGGCTCGCGCCCGTGGAGACCCAGAGGCGAGACGATGGAGGGTTCGCGCTCTCGATCGACGGCATGACCGTGGTGCAGGGCGGAGACACCACGCGTCTCCGGGCCAAGAACGTGACGTCGCCCTCGCCGGCTGCCGTGGAATTTGGGGACACCGGCGTGGCGTACGAGCCGGGCGAAGAGGATGCCGGCAAAATCGGCGCCCAGCTTCGGAGCCTGAACCAGACCCTGCCGGAGGTGCAGGGCCAACTTGACACGATCGCGAAGAACGTGGTGGAGCAGGTCAACGCCATCCATGAGGGGGCGTCCGACCAGGACGGCGACACCGGCAAGCCGTTTTTCGACCCCGGTGAGACGACCGCCGCCACAATTCAGCTCGACAGTTCCGTTCAGGGGCCCAGCGACATCGCGGCGGTCCGCGGTCTCGACCTGACGACGACATCGGGGCGGGAGAACGCCGTCAGTGTTGACACGGGAGAGTTTGGCCTCAACGAGGGACCGGACAATCTCGACCCCAGGCTGAGCGATGGAGACGTGGCGGGAAATACGGTCGAGGCTTCCATTGGTCCGGACGGAAACCTCCAGGGAGGAGTGGAGGGCGGAGACTTCGACATACGCGTCGAACGAAACACCGACCCTGCCCAACCAGACAAGGACCTCAATTTCACAGTGGAGAACGCGGAGGGCGAAGTCGTGACGGGCGGCGAGCAGGCCGTCGACGTCAACAGTGGGACCGATGCGAACATCATTCTGGAAGAATCGTCCGCCGTGGGGGGCAGCGACCTCAAGCTCGACGTCAATGCCTTCGCCCCCAGCGACGTGGCCGTGGGGGATACAAAGTCGTTTTCCACAACCGTCACCACCTCCGCGTCGGGCGACACCACCCCGGCACAGAACATCGCCGATCTCTCAGACGACCTCACGCCGCAGTCCATCGACCTGGCCGCCGGTGTTGGGTCGAAGGTCCAGCAGGCCACGGCCCGAGAGGAGGCGAAGGCCGCCAGCGCCGAGAACCTGGAGAACTTGGCGGCGGGCGTCTCGGAGGTCTCCCTCGACGAGGAGATGAGCAACCTCATCGAGCAGCAGCAGCAGTTTGCCGCGTCGGCCCGTGTTCTGCGTACCGCTCGGGACGTGACGAGTACGCTCCTCCAGATTTAGAGACGATCTCGTTTTTCCGTAACCGAAACAGAGGGTAGTCATGGATCCGCCCATATCGTCCGTTAGCGTGGCCCGTCAGCGGGGCCTCTTCAGCAACATCACCGACCAAGAACTTCCCCAGATCCGTCAGGACATCAGCCGCCTGCGCGAGCAGATTGGCAGTGGGGAGCGCATCAACCGCCCGTCCGACGGGTCGATTGATTATGCCAAGGCCGAGGAACTGGGACAACTCGACAACAAGATTGGCCGGCGTCTCTCGTCGATTCAGGACGCCCGGACGTTCGTCGACCGGACCCAGCAAGAGATCGAAGGAATCGGAGATCTCTTTGCGGAAGCGAAGGAAAAGGGTGTGCAGGCCGGAAATGACTCGCTCTCCGACGCCCAACGGGAGACGATAGCCGGCGAGCTCAAATCAATCAAGGGAGAAGTCGTCGACCGCCTCAACGCCCGTTACAGGGGCGAATACCTGTTTGGGGGCGACCGGAGCCAGACTCGGCCCTTCGATGAGGACGGGAGCGTCAACGGCACCCCGGACAGCATCGACGGGGAGCGCACCCGACCTCTCGCGCCGGGACAGGAGATTGCGATCAACATCTCCGGGGCCGAGCTGCAGCAATACGATCAGGGATCGCCGGGGCCGGACACAATCACGGGGGCGCTCGATGGGTTGATCAACGCAGTGGATCCCAACGACAGTCCGGAGGATCCAACCCTTCCGGCCAACGACGTGCAGGCCGCCCTGGAGGAGGTCGGCACGGCCTACGACCACGTGCTGGGGAAAGGGTCCGAGGCCGGTGCCATTTCGAACCGCCTGACCGCGGCGAAGGACCAGCTCGAGGCGACCCAGCTGAACGTACGGGAGCAGCAGTCCAACGCGGAGGACACCGACATCGCCCAGGCCGCATCGGCCCTTCAGCAGAAGCAGACCCAGCTACAGGCGGCCCTCAAAGCCGTCGCGACGACGCAACAGCAGGCCTCCCTGGTCAATTTTCTCTGATCGATCTACCTCTTATCGAAGGGAAAGACCAGCGTGTAGCTGTCCGCTCCCTTGACTGGAATCCAGCCGGCCGTGCTGGCCCAACTCGCCGATTTGAGCGCTGAAAGACCTACATCAACGTCACTTCTCCCTCTCTTGAATTAAATCGAGCTCATGCGTAGCGGCCCCTCGAAGGCCCAGGGTAGCTTGCGTCGTCTCGACTTGTGCTTACCGCCCCTCCCGCAGACCCTCCCCAAGGTCCTGAAGGTCCTCCATGCGCCGGGTCCTCCGACGGCTGAGGACGTAGCCGGCGTCGTCCAAGGCGACCCGGCCGTTCTCACTCGCATTCTGAAGCACGTTAATTCTGCCTACTACGGCCTGCGCCGATCCGTGGCCGACGTGGAGCGGGCCGTCGCCATGATGGGACCCGAGACAGCGATTGGAATCGTCGTCAGCCTGTGCATGCTTGAGATCGACGAACTGACGAAGGGGCCGGCCGGGCCGTGCTACCGAAATCTCCTCCGCCACAGCGAAGCCACCGCGTTCCTTACGCGGTATTTAGTGGCCGAACATCTGCTGGACGAAGAAGCCCAGCAACAAGGGCAAGATGAGACATTTCCTGCGGGCAATGGATTTACCGAAGGGCTCCTCCACGACTTCGGCAAGCTGGTTCTGATCTACAACTATCCGGAGAAGGCAATCTCCTTCTACGAGGACAGGATGTTTCAAGAGTATCTTTCCGAAACGGACCAGCGTGTGCTGGAGCAACTCGTCTTTGGATGCGACCACACGGAGGCCGGAGGCTACGCGGCCTCGGAACTGAACTTCCCGCAGGGTCTCATCGACGTCATCCGGTACCACCACGACGTCGATGACGCGCACGGGAAGACCGACGCCATGAACACATTGAGGGTCGTAGGGGCGGCCAATCGATTCACGAAGGCAATGGGCCCCGCGTTCATAGGGGTGCATCCGACCGACGCCGAGCTCGACTGGCAAACGTGCACGAACCATCCCGTATGGGACAACGTTCTCGATGTCACTGAAGACGAAGAAAAGCAGAACCCCATCGATCTGATGCAAGACCTGAGTGAAAAGAAAGAAAGCGCCGTCTTCTTCAGCTAATACCATCTGCGCAGAATCGCTGTGCAGATTCTAAAGGGAACGACCTGCCAGGTCTCAGCAGATCTGCACGCATGTCACGATACCCATCATTCTGTTCGCTGAAGCGCCGTTGGACGTGTGTGTTTAGCGCCGACCAGATTTGCTCCGGGTGTCTGCCGCGCTGCCTGAACGGGGTCCTCTCGACCGAAGAAGACAAACCGAGGAAGCGTCGATGGATTCCAACGGCGTTGTACGAGGTCAGATTGATCGGTGTCGCCAAACAGACACCGTTGGCCCCCAACGGCGCTTCGAAGGCCGCGAATCGTCGAGCAGGATGAGCCTCGCGGTCAAAAGCCAATCCCCCCCGGACGCACACGAGAACCGGCGCAAGGCGCGTACGCAGACCTGACCGGTCTGGCATCAGAACCGCACACCGAACCCTCGCGACTAGGCTAAGGGTGGCCTCCTCACCCAAAATGAATGAGCGAAGTAGATAACAGGGAACGCCTCACTCCGCACCGATAGGTACCTACCATGTCCGACGGCCACACCGATCCTCCAGTCAGTCCCTCCCAAGAAAACGAGCTTCCTCTGGCTCATCAGATACGGAGGATGCGCACGCTCAACGTGCTCGCCGACGGCATCGGACGAAACATGAGCGACCTCCTGCACTCGGCGAAGGTGCAACTGCAGATGACCCACAGGGACCTTCCCGAGGATCACCTTACTCAGGATTACATCGAACAGACGCTGACCAGTCTCAGCGAGATTGAGGACTTGGTGGAGCGGCTCTTCACCCTCAGTCGGGAAGAACGAGGGGATGTGGAGAAGCAGGAGGTCGACCTGGTCGCCCAGGTGAAAGCGGTGATGGCGCTCGCTGAGTCGGCCTTTCCAACCGAGTTCACGTTGCGGACCCGGTTCGACGACGACTGCAAAGTGCTCGGCGTTTCCGCGCAGCTCGAGCAGATGGTGGCCGACCTCGTCACCAATGCCGGGGCCCGGATGGAGGGGCAAGAAGAAGAGCACCCGACCGTGCTGGAAGCATCCGTGCAGACGGTCGTCGCCGATCCTGACTTGGCTGGGGAGTACCTGGACGTCGAGCCGGGAGCCTACGTCCATCTTGCCGTGAGCGACACGGCCCGGGGAGACGCAGGGGGAGAGCGGGAGGCCCCGGGAACGGCCATCGCGGTGAATGAGGACGACGCGCATCTCTCCCTCTCTCACAGAATTGTGAAGGCTCACGACGGGGCGATGACGGTACGGGGCGAGCCCGGTGAGGGCATCACCTACAACGTTTATCTGCCGCTTGCATCGGAAAGTGACGAGTCCTCTGTTCAGGAACATCCGGACTCGTCCGGTCCGGCCTCGGCGCAGCACATCCTCGTGGTGGACGACGACGAGACGGTGCGCACGCTGGAGAACATGCGCCTCTCCCGGCTCGGGCACGAAGTGGTGACCAAGGCCGACGCGCAGGAGGCCCTGGCGGCAATTGACGACGACCCATCGGCCTTCGACGTGGTCCTGGTGGACTACCACATGCCGGACATGAACGGCCTGGAGCTGGCCCACGCGCTTCGAGAGAAGGGATGTGAGGCCGCGGTCGTGCTCATGACGGGCCTGTCGGCGCAGATCTCAGAGGCGAAGGCGCGCGTCGTGGGCATCAACCATCTCCTGCGGAAGCCGGTCGAGAGCGCCGACCTGCGGGACTTGCTGGCACAGCTGAGCCGCTGACGGGGGCGCTCATCCTGCGGAGACCGAGGCGAACACCAGGATGCCGGGGCGCCAGGGACGAACGATCGCCGCCACGTCCGAGAGGGGATCCCGTTACAGATACTCGTACCCCAGCGCGTTCATCATGTCGCCGTGGTCCTTCTCGATCTTACGCACGAGGCGGAGGGGCAGCTCGCCCTTCCACCCGTCCGTCTTGCCGGAGCGGAAGAAGCTGTCCTGGTGCT
>CAYULG010000025.1:0-19426 GCA_964445365.1 uncultured Salinivenus sp.
TGATGTGGATGTTGTTCCGCTCCATGAAGATGTATTTCTCCATGCGCGGATTCCATCGGCTCGTGAGGTGGCCAAAGTGGGCACCAGCCTTGAGAAGCTCCTCGATCGTGACGCGGTGGGACGATTCTTCAGCCTCGGCGTCCTCGTCGGCACCTTCGCCGTTTTCGGAAAGCTCGTCCTCCTCAACATTCGGCTCCGTCTCCTCAGCCTCGTCGGGGGTAGCCTCCGGGTGGGCTGTTGATTCGGTCTCGGCATCCGATCCGGTCTCGTCGGGTGCGTCCTGGTTGGCGTCGGAGGTCGATTCGGGCGCCTCGTCGGCGGGTTCGTCGGCCGTTTCCTCCTCAGTTGTGCCAGCGGAGGCTTCTTCAGATGTTTCTTCTTCGGGACTTGTCTCGGGGTCCTGCGTAGGTGTCTCGTCAGCCATAATCGGTCGTTTCGGGAATAAAGGATTGGGTTTGTACTACTACGACCGTCACCTGCGCAGCGAAACCGTTGTCGCCCCGGTCAACCCACTGTCGCATCAGGCCGTATGGTTTTTTGAGTGTGGAATGCGGAGTGGGGAATGTGGAACGTACTCCCCATTCCAAATTCCGCATTCCCAATTCCGGTTACCGTTTGCTGTACTGGCTCTTCTTGCGGGCACCGGGCTGGCCGTACTTCTTGCGCTCGACCATGCGGTCGTCGCGGGTCAGGTAGCCGGCGTCGCGGAGGGGGCCGCGCAACTCCTCGTCGTACTCGACGAGCGCCCGGGCAATGCCGAGCCGGATGGCTTCGGCTTGGCCGGTGAGTCCCCCCCCGGATGCATTCACCAGCACGTTGAACTGACCGAGCGTGTCGGTCACGTCGAACGGCTGGTCGAGCGTGCGGCGGCGCCACGGGCTCGGGAAGTATTCTTCCGCGTCGTTCTCATTGATTTTAAAGCTGGATCCGTCTCCCGGACGCAGGTACACGCGCGCCGTGGCGGTCTTTCGGCGCCCAATTGCCTGAAACTGGGTCATCGTTGGCATGGGGGAAGGTCGGTTCTTCAGAGAAATTGGTCGTCGGAAATGGCGGCATCACGCCGTGTCAAGCGGCTTGGGCTGCTGGGCCTCGTGTGGGTGCTCGGGCCCGGCATACACCGTCAGCTTCTTAAACATCTTGCGGGCGAGTGGGCCCTCCGGAAGCATGCCCTTTACGGCACGCTTGATAATCTTCTCGGACCGATCCTCTCGCACCTCTTCAGGGGATTCGGTGTGGTCGCCGCCAGGATACCCGCTGTAGTTGAGGTAATCTTTGTCCTGCTCCTTCGTGCCAGTGAAGCGAACTTCATCGGCGTTGACCACGATCACGTGATCGCCCGTGTCCATGTGCGGGGTGTACGTGGGCTTGTGCTTCCCCCGGAGCACCCGAGCAATCTCGGAGGCTAGGCGGCCAACGATTTTGTTCGACGCATCGACCACGTACCAGTCCCGCTCAATGTCGTCGGGGGTGGCACTGAACGTCTTAAAGCTTTGCGTGTCCATCGAGACTCTGTCGCTTCGGTTGGCTGTAATGCGCAAGGAGCAGGAAACCTGCTGCCGAACGGCCCGATACGCCAGATCCCCCCAATTATACGATCCCCGATTATACAATCGAGGAGCGCAGTGCCAGAACATCGAGCCGGGCCTCCCGGCGTGCTCAGTGGGCGAAAGTTTGAAGGTCGTAGCCGGTGCCGTTTGGCAAACCTTTAGCACGTTCAGGAACAGGGCAGGTTTTCACCCTCAATGAGATTCCTTCAATCTTGACGCAGGAGAAGGGATTGATTCGGGCTCCGCGGTCTCTTAATTTGGGCTATTCAGCTACAAGCGACGGGCCCTCTCTCGCTTACCTCTTGGCGTCTCTGTACCTTGGCCCCACTGTACGGCCCCACCGCTATGGATCCTTCTTCCCGCCTGCGCACGGTCCTTGATCGGCTCCCGTTTTCGATAGACGACACCGATGCGGCGAACCAAGCCTTCCGGCGCTGGACGGACCAGCAGGATCCGAAGGCCGAACGTCACGTGGACATGTGGACCTATTGTTACGTCTGTCGCTACTTTCTGGCCAAGTCGGCTGGCGATAATTTCGATAGTGCCGCGGCTCCCGACGAACTCATCACCCGCACGTATGAGAAGATTCAGGAGAGCCGAGATGGTGTTCGGGACCCGGATCGATACGCCAACTGGGTCAGCGTCGTGTGCAAAAACACCTTTTTAAATCACATGCGGCGCGACCGCGTGTCCGACTCGATCGACGAGGAGAAAGGGCCGACCCTTCGTGCCGACGAGTCTGGCATCCCGGAAAAGGGATTTGTCCGGGAGGCATTTGCTGAGGCCATCGAGCGGCTCCCGGATTATCTCCAGGAACCGGCTCGGCTCTATTTCCTTGAGGATCGGGAGTTCGACGAAATCAGCGACGAGATCGAAAAGGCCGTTCCCACGGTCCGGACCTACAAGCATAAGGCTGTCAAGCAACTCCGAGAGGACGAGCGGCTCCGAGAATACGTCGACCGGCCAAACCTTAGATGACGATAATGTGAAGTTTTGAAATAATAAGTTATGTGCCGCGGGCTCCGTGTGTCTGTTGTGCAGAACAGCGCTCCCCATACCTCTAAACCGCTTTTTCTGTACTAAAGGCACAGAACTCGGTCCTGCTCATTTCTTCCGTATTCGTCCCCTAGCATCTCCCTGCTCATGCAAAATGTTGAAGAGCAGATTCTTTCCTACCCTCATCTCTCTGTTGAAAAGCAGCGTGAGGTGGAAACCTACGTTGAGGATCATCCCGAGTGGGCGCCTCTTCTGCGAGACGTCCGTTCCCTTGAATCGCTCGTTCGTGGGCAAGAGGCGGTATCCTCTTCCGATGCCTTTGTCACGACGTACGTTGTGGCGCACCACCTGCACCCGGAGGAGGTCTCCCCGGAGCTGAAGGATGCGTTTCGACGACTCGAACAGGAAATGGAAAACGATCCTGCGCTTCGGGAACGAATTGAGGCGGCGCGGCGGCGTGTAGAAGAGGCTGAGGCAGCGGTCGACCCGGTGCCCCACTTTGAAAAGCTTACCGGTCACGCTCTGGAGCCGGATATGGGCGAAGCCACCGCCTCTGCCGAATCGGCGGCCGCGGCCCGCGAGCCGACTCAGGATCGAGACGCGCTTGCTCCGATTCGCTCCTTCGTGGATGAACTTCTCCGCCTCCCCCTGGCGGTGCGAGGGGCCGGTGCCGCGGTGGCGCTCCTTCTCGGCACGTATATAATCCTCTTCGCGGCCAGCGAGGCTTCGCAGTCCCCCCTCGACCGGCTTGCCGCTGTGGACGTTAGCAATCAAGTCGTCGACAACTACGCCTCAACGGCCACCCGTAGTGCCACGTCTTCGTCCGATACGGCGACGGCCGATCAACTCTACGTGGATGCGGTCACGGCCGTACAGGACGCCCGAACTTCCACGCTGGGCCTGTTCCCCAGCTACGACGCCGAGAGACTCAAGCGGGCTGAGCAGCTTCTCGCACAGGTGATCGATCGTACGGAGTCCGGGTCCTTCCTTGCCCTTGAGGCGCACTATTATCTCGGCAAGACCCACCTCGCTCAGGAACAGATTGAGGTTGCCCGCTCCCACTTCAAGACGGTCGTTAAGCAGGAAGGGCGAATGGCAGAGGAAGCCCGGGAGATCCTTGAAACGTTGCAGGAAGAGTACCCGATGGTCAACACGAGCACCGGTCAGTAAGAGCCCGGATCGGACCTGCAACTCCATTCCGCGGTCCGGAAGCCGGCAACAAAAAAGCGGGTGCCAGTTGCACTGACACCCGCTTCGGGGACCAAAATGTCCGTCTGCCTGCTATTGCTTAGGCGTACGTGTTGAGCATCACCGGCATGATGAGCATGAGGATGTCTTCGTCCTCAGCCTGCTCCTGTGGAAGAACAATGCCTGCGCGGTTCGGCGAACTCAGCTCAAAGACGACCTCGTCACAGGTCACGTTGCTAAGCACTTCCGTGAGGTACTCGGAGTTGAAGCCAATTTCCATCTCCTCGCTGCCGTCGTAGTCGCAGTGGATGGTTTCTTCGGCCTCGCTGGAGCGCTCCACGTCCTCCGCGGAGATGGTGACCGTGTCGCTCGTGATGTCGAGCCGGATCTGGTTCGTCATGCTGGAGGAGTAGAGCCCCACCCGCTTTACGGCGTTGAGCATGTCTTCCCGGCTCACCGTCAGGTTGCGGTCGTTTTCGTCCGGAATGACTGCCTCGTAGTTTGGATACGTCTCGTCGATGAGGCGGGCGAGTACCCGGGCGTTCTCAAAGTCGAAGCTGACGTGTCCCTCGTCGACCCGAATGGTGGACACCTCGTCGTCCTCGACGACCCGCCCCGCAAGCTTCGTGGCCTTCTCCGGCACAATGAAGTTGATCTCCGCCTCAGCCTGGAGCTCCGGCAGGTCGAGCTTCACGAGGCGGTGTCCGTCGGTCGCCACCACACGCGTCTCGTCCTCGCCCATCTGAAAGTAGACGCCCATCATGGCGGGCCGGAGTGCGTCCTGGCTGACGGCAAAGGCCGTCTTGTCGATGGCCCGGCTCAGCAGTCCGCCTTCGACGGTGATTTCGTGCTGACTCTCGATCTCCGGAAGCTCCGGATAGTCTTCGCCGTCGTGGCCGACCATCTTGTAGTGACCCTGGTCGGTTTCCATCCGGATCTCGAAGTCGCTGTCCGCCGAAAACTCGATTGGCATGTCCGGCAGGGCCCGAAGCGTATCGAGCAGCCGCTGGGCGGGAACTGCGATTGGGGTGCTTTCCGGCGTGCCGTTCGTTTCGAACTGAACCGGTACGGTTTGCACAATGGAGATCTCCAGGTCGGTAGCACTCAGCCGGAGGGTATCCTCCTCGCGCTCAAAGAGAATGCACTCCAGAATTGGCATTGTGCTCTTTGACGGCACGGCTCGATTGACGGTGTTGAGCGCCTCGAGAAGGTCGGCGCTAGAGGCGGAAAATTTCATGACGGTGGTTACGGTCGATGGACGAGAGTGCGTAAGATTGTAAAATACGGATGACCTGTTTATTACGGTCGAGCGTGCAATCAGATCCGCTACTCCCCACGCCTCTGAGGAGACATGATACCAATTATGCAGGATCGATGTGCACGTTGCCGATGCCCACGATCCGTCTGGACTGCTTGTCTTCGACCGGGTAAGATCCCAGATCAGGCACACCGGTGTGCCAAGTCTGGGATGGACCGGATTCGGACGGAGACGACGCTGCCCATCGAAAACGCCTGAAAAGGGCAGGATGATCTTTGGCAATCGGTATAAGTGGCTTGTGCGTCGTCAGCGAGACCGAAGCTCAAGCTTCCGTCCGATTTCTTCGACCGTGCTTTCGAACTGTTCGTCGGTCTCCATCTGGTCCTCGACGGTGTTGTTGGCGTGGATAACGGTCGAATGGTCGCGGCCCCCAAAGTGCAGCCCGATGGTCTTGAGGGAGTTTTGCGTTAATTTCTTGCAGAAGTACATAGCGATCTGGCGGGCCCGCACCACCTCCCGCTTGCGGGTCTTGCCGCGCACACGATCCTCGTCAATGTTCATGTACTCACAAACAATGCGTTGAATCTCCTCGATCGTGAGGTTGGCCTGCTCGTCCTTCACGAGGTCGCGCAGGACCTCTTTTGCCAAGTCAAGGTCAAGATCGCGCTGGTGGAGCGTAGCATGGGCAAGGAGGCGAATGAGGGCCCCCTCCAGTTCCCGAATGTTGCTCTTCACGTTGTGCGCGATGAACTCGATTACGTCCTGGTCCAGGTCGATGCCGTCGTTCTCGGCCTTGCGCTGGAGGATGGCAATGCGCGTTTCGAGACCGGGGGGCTGTACGTCAGCCGACAGGCCCCATTGGAAGCGGGACAGCAGGCGCTCCTCGATTCCATCGATTTCCCGCGTAGGACGGTCGGCTGAGAGCACGATCTGCTTTCCGGCCTGGTGGAGGGCATTGAAGATGTGGAAGAACTCCTCCTGGGTCTTCTCCTTGCCGCTGAAGAATTGCACGTCGTCGACGATAAGCACGTCGACCTGGCGGTAGAACATCGAGAATTCGCTAATGCGGTTCCGCTGGATTGACTGCACGAACTCGGTGGTGAACCGCTCGCTCGACACGTAGAGCACCGTCTTGTCCGACCGGTTTTCGGTCACGTAGTTGCCCACCGCCTGAATGAGGTGCGTTTTCCCGAGTCCCACGCCCCCGTAGACGAGGTACGGGTTAAAGTTGGTACCGCCCGGCTCTTGTGCAATGGCCCAGGCCGCGCTTCGAGCCAACTGGTTACAGTCTCCCTCGATGAACCGTTCGAACGTGTAGCTTTCGTTGAGCTGACTATCGATTTCCTTCTCCTGGATTCCCGGAATGGCGAAGGGATTTTGCACGGGGGGATCTTCGTTCGCCTCTTCCGGAACGCCGCTGGGCTGAGAGCCGCTGGGGGACGGTACGGGGCCGGTCCCAGATCGGTCTTGTTCGGGAGAAGAGGGGCCACTGGCCGAATCGCTCTGCTGGGCGGGCGGGGAGGGAGAAGGGCCTTCTTCGGGGAGCGACGACTCGTCCGGGCCCGACTCGTCCCCGGAAGGAGGAGCCTCTTCGTCGACCTGCCGGGCCGGAAGCTGCATCGAGGCCCCCTGCTCCGGATCGTTCGGGTCCTCCTGCTCGATGACCACGTCGTAGAAAAGGCGTCCGTCAGGACCGAGGACCTTCGTAACCGTTTTGCGAAGGAGCGAGAAGTAGTGCTCCTCCAGCCACTCGTAGTAGAATCGACTGGGAAGTTGGATCGTCAGCTTCTGAAGGTCGTCCTCTTCTTCCAGAGACTTCGCTTTCAGGGGCTCAAACCACGTACTGAAACTCTGGTGGCTGACGTTGTCCCGAATCACCTCGAGACAGTCGTTCCAGACGCGTTCGGCAGACTGTTCCATGTTCAGGGCTGGGCCGCCGCCGGGTAAGCGCCGTGCGCTCACCGGCGGAATGTCAATATCAGGTAGCGCAAATGGTGGAGCCAGCCGAGCAACGCCGTGGTCCGCCGAGTTGTGGCCAGCTGTGGCCACTATCGAGAACGTGATCTGAACGGTACTCCCACCGGAAACGACGCAACAGGAAAGCCGGACTTGGTCCACCGAAGCGGCGTGTGGATGCGGGAACCGATTCGGAGGGCGCGCCTCAGGCCTGCCAACGTGCGAGGAAAGTACTTGGCTCTAAGAGCAGAGGACGTCTCCCGGATGCAATTGCAGATTTCGTGTATGAACCGAGGCGCCGATCGGCCGAGCCTACGTCGGTGTTTATCCACAAGAGAATCGCAAGTAGGAGAAAAAATACCCCACTTGTATCACTTCCTCTCACTTATCAACAAATTTTCCACAATAAGGCCGCAACCGATAAGTCGTTGTGCGGGAAGGATCTAAGGGAGAACAGGGGAAAAACAAGCGCAAAATGACTCGTTGGTTGGGGCCTGGCTGAGACGTGCGGTCAAGAAGTCCACACTTATTCACAGGTTGTCAACAACCGGAAGGTGAAGGAGAGTTAAGAGCGGTTGTTCAGGGTCTTCTCCAATTCAGATCGTCGTTCCCAGGGACGTGCGCGGATGAAAAATGGCTCCATCGCCCGGAGGACTTGATGTCCTCCGACACGCTTGGTCGGTCGCGACGGATGTTGCCGACCAAGGGTACAGAACGATAATGATTACCCCCGTCAACGTCAAGGTGTCTCTGGGACGTTTCCCAAAGGGGATCCCCGGTGGGTATTGAGGGGCACCTGCCGATGCGAAGTGGAACTCCGAGCCCAGTCCCCCCATAGTCGAACAACTCCCCTTTTTCCTGTAAGTGGGGTGAAGCGTCGCTAGAACCGATCATGAGTGCGGTCTGGTCTTATGCTGACGGTCACTGTTTCTTCGTTGTCCCCGGGCATCCATCGTCGCGAGTTTACGCCGTCGGCGACTGAGGTGGAGCTCGATCCGACGACGTTTGATGACATTGAGGTCGAAGTGGAACTGCAGTACCATCGTGATCGCATTTTGGTGAAGTTGGCGGCGAGCGCAACCGCCGAACTCACGTGTGATCGCACCCTTGAGCCGTACGACCAGCCCGTGGAGGGCGGGTACAATCTCCTCTTCGGACCGCCGAAGATGGTGGGACAGGAGGGAGAAGAATTTGAAGAGGTTCGGCCTCTGACGCCGTCCGACCAAGAGATTGACCTGACCGACGTGGTTCGAGACACCCTGCTTCTTGCTTTGCCGCAGCGCCGCGTAGCTCCCGGGGCAGAGGAGGAGTCCATCGACCGGGAATTTGGCCTCCCGGAAGACGAGGAGGAGGAACCCATTGATCCACGCTGGAGCAAACTCGAACAGCTCAAGGACGACGATCCGAACAGCTAACGAGTAAATTCTGAACGAAATGGTCCTCCCGGGGTGAACATCCCACTCACTCCACCCATCTTATTTGGGTCCGTCATGTCCGTCGAAGGCGTATCTTTCTCTTTCGACCGCATGCTGTTCGGACGAGCAGCGCCCTCGCGTATTTCTGCCACCACGTACTGGGAATGAGGTTATGGCTGTACCGAAACGACGACACTCGAAGTCTCGCACTCGCAAGCGCCGGTCTACGTACTACAACGAACTGGAGCCGCCACAGCTTATGGAGTGCAACAACTGCGGAAATTCCAAGGTGATGCACCGGGTGTGCAAGTACTGTGGGCATTACCGTGGTCGGAAGGTGATGGAGCCGTCCGACGAGTACATGGCATAGTCGGAGGAGTCGGGCCCTTTTCCCAAAAGAGCCACGACACGCCCTGCCGAGGGCTTCCCTCGGGCTTTGCTCATAGGGCGTGTCATTTTTTTGTCGGGTCTTCGTGTCTGAATTCGACGCGCACTCGACGATTTTCCTGCGCACACCTATGTTTGCACTGAATGCACCATACTTGGAACGACCTCGATTAGAGAAGAGGGCGCATTGACGGTCTCCTTTTGCTGACTCGGCACCACGTTTTCGGTACAGACTCTGACGGCTCGTATGGATTCGCGTATTGCAGTGGATGCAATGGGAGGGGACGATGCGCCGGAAGCGGTCGTGGCGGGGGCCATTCAGGCGATCCGCCACGCCGAGCGCGATGTCTCCGTGGTCCTTGTGGGACCTGAGGATCGGATCCAAGACGTTCTGGACGGCTATCCTGACGCCCCGAGTTCGGCCCTCCAGGTCGTGCATGCCCCTGAGGTCATCGGCATGGGGGAGGCACCCGCTACGGCTGTTAAACAGAAAACCGACTCCTCCATCCATCGCGGCTTGGCCGCCCATCACGATGGCATGACCGACGCCTTCGTGAGCGCCGGGAACACTGGCGCCATCATGGGGGCGTCGATGTTCATTCTTGGTCGCATTCCTGGCGTCGAGCGGCCCTCGATCTCCGGGTTTTTTCCTAACCTCAGGGGCTCTTCGGTCGTGCTCGACATTGGCACGAACGTGGACTGTACTCCTTCCCATCTGGTCCAGTTTGCCCAGATGGGCACCATTTACGCTCGTTTGGTACTGGACAACGACGATCCCACGGTCGGGCTCATCAACATCGGGGAAGAGCCGGGGAAGGGGAATGAAGTGGTTAAGCAAGCCCACGATCAACTGCAGGAGACCGAAGACCTCCATTTTGTCGGGAATGTCGAGGGCGGCGACCTTCTCTTTTACGCCGCCGACATTCTTATCTGCGATGGATTCGTGGGAAACGTGCTTCTGAAATTTGGGGAGAGCATGACCACGGTGCTCTCGAAGATGACGGAGCAGGAGATGGACGAGCAAGGACTCGATGCCCAGGAACGAGCGCTCGTGAGTGGCGTGCTCGGTGAGGTACAGAAGTACTTCGACCCCGAATCTCAGGGAGGAGCTCCGCTTCTTGGTGTGGATGGGAACGTGCTAATCGGTCACGGTAGCTCCTCTCCCGCTGTCATTAAGCAGATGATTCACATGGCGGCCGAGGTCGCGTCCGTCGGGGTCGTCGGTGCTATCGAAGAAGCGTTTCGGTCCAACGTCGCGTAACTGCTCCTGTCGCTTTTCTCAGTTGCCCCTCGCCCCTCATGTCCACTCCTCCATCTGTACGCCGCGCCGCCATCACGTCCGTCGGGCACTACCTGCCGGAGCAACGGCTCACGAACAGTGACCTGGAGGAGATGGTCGAGACCAACGATGAGTGGATCCGTACGCGCACGGGCATCCAGGAGCGTCGCATACTGGGGGACGATGAAAAGGCCACCTCCTTCATGGCGACGGAGGCCGCCCAGGAGGCCCTCGATAAGCGGGGCCTTGTCCCCGATGACGTGGACGTGATCGTGGTGGGCACGGTGACCCCCGACATGCTCTTTCCAGCGACGGCTTGTCTCGTTCAGGACAATCTTGGGGCCTCCAACGCCTGGGGCTTCGACCTGTCCGCCGCCTGCAGCGGCTTTCTCTATGCCCTCACCACCGGGGCGCAGTTCGTTGAGACCGGACAGGCGGACACGGTCCTCGTCATTGGGGCCGACAAGATGAGTTCCATCGTCGATTATACGGACCGCACTACGTGCATTCTGTTCGGGGACGCCGCCGGCGCGGTCGTCCTCGAGCCCGACGACGAGGCCGGTCTGGTGGACGCCGTCCATCACGTCGACGGGGAGCACCAGGATCTTCTCTGCATGAAAGGCGGAGGGAGCCTCAATCCGCCCACCCACAAGACGGTGGACGAGGGCATGCACTTCCTCCATCAGGATGGGCGGCAGGTCTTCAAATTTGCCGTCACGCGCATGGCCGACGTGTGCATGGAAGTGATGGAGCAGAACGGCCTCACCAACGACGACGTGCAGTACCTCGTGCCCCATCAGGCCAACCAGCGCATCATCGACGCCACGGCCAAACGCATGGGGCTCGCCGACGAAAAGGTTATGCTCAACATCGACCGCTACGGCAACACCACGGCGGCCACCATTCCGCTTTGTCTGTTCGATTGGGAAGAGGAGCTGGAGCGGGGCGACGGCCTTATCCTCACGGCCTTCGGCGGCGGCTTTACGTGGGGGGCGAGCTACCTGACCTGGGCCTACGACGGAACCGAGCGGGCGTAGGATAGCCGTCTCGAACGTACGTGCCACCGAACGGATAGACGGTGGTCTGCCGACCGTGGTCGGCCGTCAGTGAATGTAGAAAACGACAGGGGGGCTTCTCCCGCTGACGTTTCGGACTGCACAGTTTCCCTCACACAATCACCGACCATCCGATGCCAACAGCCTTTCTCTTTCCCGGTCAGGGCTCCCAATCGGTCGGCATGGGCTACGAGCTCTACGAGCAGTTTCCTGAGGCCCGCGCCCGCTTCGAAGCCGCTAACGATCACCTCGACGTAGACCTCCTGACGCTCATGTTCGGGCTCAATTCGGGCACGGACGATCCGGAAGAGCGGCTCAAGCAGACTGCCATCACGCAGCCAGCTCTTTATACGCACAGCCTAGCGGCGATGGCGGTGCTTGATGAGCAGGGCGTCCGGCCCGACATGGTCGCCGGGCACAGCCTGGGCGAGTACAGCGCGCTGGCGGCCGTGGGGGCGCTTTCCTTCGAGGAGGGGCTGCGCGTGGTCCGGCGCCGGGGCGAGCTTATGGCCGAGGCCGGGGAACGACGACCCGGGACGATGGCCGCCGTCATGGGGGGCGACGACGCGGACGTGAAAGACGCCTGTGAGAGCGCGTCGGAGGGGGGCGACGGCGTGGTGCAGATCGCCAACTATAACGCGCCCGGCCAAGTCGTCATCTCGGGCGACGCCGAGGCCGTCGATCGGGCCACCGCCCGGGTCCGAGGGCGGGCCATTCCCCTTCCGGTCAGCGGGGCGTTCCATTCTCCCCTCATGGAGTATGCCCGTGAGGGACTCGGGGAGGTGCTCGACGCCGTTGAGATTCAGGAGCCGAAATGCCCGGTCTACCTCAACGTGACAGGAGAGCCGAGCACCGATCCCGATGAGATCCGGCAACGGCTCATGGAACAGCTCCTCTCGCCGGTTCTGTGGGCGCAGTCGCTTCGGCGCATGAGTGCCAACGGGGCCACGCGCTTCGTGGAGGTTGGAGCGGGGGACGTGCTCCGGGGCCTCGTGGGACGCACCCTCGACGATGAGGTCGAAACCGCTGGGGCCGGAACGTCCGACGAGATCGAAGCCTTGGCCGAGCCGGCATAATCCGTTTATGAGCTCGAAATCTCAGAATGTGGAACGTGCCTGAGACCGAACGAGTGCGATCACCTGCTCGCTCTCGTTGTTTCCGCCGTTCCCCATTCGGCACATGCTATGGTCGGTTCCGTTCTGGCTCGCCGTTTCTTCGTTTGGTCCGCTCTCAGTCTGGTTGCCGGTGCCTTAGTCATGGGCGGGTGTGGAGGCGGGTCTACGTACTCCCTTGAGGAAGGGAACCTCGCGCAGCGATTTTTGCCGACCGAACGATCGGTCGCGTATCCCCCGGACTCGCTCGGAGCCCTTACCATTACGAAAAACGAGGATACCTACCAGTTTGACCTCGAAGACGACTACGAAGAGCTTCATCGGAAATGGTCGTGCACCTACCAAGAGATAGGGGCGGGTCGCAGTGAGCGAGGGACGTCCTACGCCACGTTCTGGAGCCTGGAGCTCTCGCTTGCTGCGCTGCAGCCGGAGGTCGGGCTAACCACCCTTAGTGAGGAACAGGCCCAGAAAACCCTCCAGAAGCGTCGTCGGGTGCACAAAAGTACCATTCAGGTAGACGTGTACTGGTTCGAAGCGGAAGGCGAATCTCTCCTCACCGGTCCAGGTACGCGAGTCGAACTTGAGGCTGGAGGAGAAACGTATCGGCCATCCGAGGAAAACCACGGCCCCCTCCGTGAAGCCCTTCTCTCCACTGGCACGCGGGCAGCGATCTATCGCCGCAACACCTTTTACTTTCCTCGAATTGTCGATGGCACCGACATTCTAAAGGACGTGTCGGGTGTAAAGCTTACTGTTGAACGGACTGGAAGAGGGGACCGTGCTCGGTTCAGCTGGTCGTGGGCGTCGGAATCGCAGGCGGATGCTCGTCTGAAGCCCTCCGACTCCAATGGGAGGGTGGGGCCTGTAAATGGAGTCTAGCCGGTGACGATCTCACTCCAGACCGACGGACCGCCTACCCTTGCTCATTGAAGACACTTCTGTCCGGGCAATCCAGCTTCCCTTCATACGCTTTCTGCATACGTTCTTCCTTGCATATGGATGTCGACCTCACCGGAAAGACCGTTCTCGTAACGGGAGGAACCCGCGGCATCGGCCGGGCCATCGTCGAGACTTTTGCCGAGGCGGGGGCCCGCGTCGCTTTCACCTATCGCTCGTCCACCGACGCGGCCACCGCGCTCGTCGAGTCCCTCGAAGAGCAGGGCACCGACGCCGTGTCCTTGCAGGGCGACGTGGCTGACTTTGACGTGGCCCAGTCCCACGTTGGCGCCGTGCTCGATCATTGGGACACCCTTGACGTGCTCGTCAACAACGCCGGCATCACCCGAGACGGCCTCATGCTGCGCCTGCAAGAAGAGGATTGGGACGCGGTTCTCGACACGAACCTCAAGGGGGTGTTCAATTTCTCGAAGGCCGCCTACCGTCCCATGATGCGCTCTGGCGGTTCGATCATAAACATTTCGTCTGTAGTCGGGACCACCGGCAACGCCGGGCAGACGAACTACGCCGCCTCGAAGGCCGGCATCGTTGGGTTCTCAAAGAGTCTGGCCAAGGAATTGGGCAGCCGCGACGTGACTGTCAATGTGGTGGCGCCTGGGTACGTACAGACCGACATGACCGACGATCTGGACGAGGACACCCACGAGACCATTCTTGATGCTGTGCCCCTCGACCGCCTCGCCGAGCCGAGCGAGATTGCCGACGCCGTGCTCTTCCTCGCCTCCCCGGCGGCCGATTACGTTACCGGCCACGTTCTGCACATCAACGGTGGGCTATCGATGTAGTGTTGCCCCGTTCCGCCCGTTGCGGCGGTTGAATCCGTTCGGGCAACGGGCGCCGTGATTCCGTTGTGGCGCCGAACGGATTTTTGTGCAAAATCGATCGCTGAGACGAACGAACGGGCGGTTGTCCCTGTCTGTCAGGATCGTTCGAACGCCCGTCCCTGTTACAAACTCCTCCTACCGGATTCCCCAGGGAACGAGCCCCACCGGCGGATCCGCCTGCCTTCCGTAGCGCATTTGAAACCAGACGCCCGGCACATGGCACCCGACACAGACCAGAGCGCGTATACGAACGTTATCGACCTTACCTCGGAGGCGCAGCAAGAAAAGCGCCGCGACGAGATGGAGGGCGGGTTGCGCGAGCCCGATCCGCCGCTCGACGAGGTGACCATCAACGGTCTCTCCGGCGAGGTAGAGCAGGCCGTGCGGGCGGCCGGGTGGAGCGATCTGATGCCGGTCCAGCGCAAGGCCATTCCCTATCACCTGGCGAAGCGGGACCTCATCGTGCAGTCGCAGACGGGGTCGGGAAAGACCGGGGCCTTTCTGCTTCCGCTCTTCGATCTGCTCGACCCGGACAAGAAAGAACAGCAGGTCCTGATCCTCACGCCCACCCGCGAACTCGCGCGGCAGATCCACGAGGAGTTTGAGCAGATGAAGATCGCCACGCCGGAGACGCACCAGCTGGAGGCGGCCCTCGTCTACGGCGGCGTGAGCTACGAGCCGCAGATCAAGGCCCTGAAGGAGGGAGCGCAGGTCGTCATTGGCACGCCTGGGCGGACGCTTGACCACCTTAAGAAGAACAACTTCCTCGCCAAGTCCGTCCGGATGCTCATTCTGGACGAGGCCGATGAGATGCTCTCGATGGGCTTCTATCCGGACATGAAGGACATCGTCGACTTCCTGCCCGACGACCGCGAGTCGTACATGTATAGCGCCACCATGCCGCCGAAGGTGCGAACCGTGGCCCGCGAGTTCCTCGACGACCCCGGCTTCCTTTCCCTCAGCAGCGACAAGGTAAGCGTTGACGAGATCAAGTACCGCTACTACCTGGTGAACCCGATGGACAAGGATCGGACCCTGGAGCGGCTGATGGAATTGGAGGAGCCGGAGTCGGCCCTGATCTTTGCAAACACAAAACGAGAGGTGCGGTACCTGGACCGCTTCCTGTCCAACAAGGGCTACGACGTGGGACAGATGTCCGGCGACCTCTCCCAGCCGAAGCGCGAGAAGGCGCTCGATCGCCTGCGCGAAGGGGAGCTCCGCCTCCTTGTGGCTACGGACGTGGCGGCGCGGGGCATCGATGTCTCCGACCTGAGCCACGTCTTCATCTACGACGTGCCGCAGGACCACGAGTACATCATCCATCGCTCGGGACGTACCGCGCGGGCTGGTAAGGAGGGCACTACGATCGTTCTTTCCACCCACGAGGACGAGTACGAACTGAAGCGGATGGCCAACACCTACGACATCGACATTGAGAAGGCCGAGTTGCCGGAGGATCCGCAGCGGGAGGCGACTGAATTGCTGGAGGAACGCTACGAGGCGTCTGACGGCCACGTCGAGGATGTCGATCAGTTCGTGCCCCTGGTGCAGGAGCTCTCGGAGGATCGCCCGGAGCTTCTCGCCTCGCTTGTCAATGAGCTTTACGCGCAGTCGAAGGAAGACAAAAACGGGGAGGCAGAGTAGGAGACCGCCCGTGTTCTCTTAGAGACTGTTTTGATTTTCGAGCGTCTTGAAATCGAAAGATGTTCAGGTCGGACCGGGTGCTCGCGAAGCCTTCAGAACGGGATTTGATCGAACGGGAGTCGCCGGTCTGCAATCGTCACGTTCTGGTTGAGCCCCCATCGTGTGAAATCAAAGCAGTCTCTTGGGGCGAGACGCTGTCGCCTCCGTACGGCATGATGCGTGAATTGGGATCCCTGAGAGAAGAGCCACCACTCATCACGCACCACTTCTTACATCTTCCAAATCTACCTGCGCAGCTCCGAGTACGGCCAGAGAGGGGCCCTGGACGTAGCCGATGACGGAGGCTTGCGAGCGGTCGACGGCCTCAGAAATGGAAAGGGAGGATGACCCTTCGGTACGGGCTGGAGTACTCGTGAACGACCGCACCACGTTGGCGTGGCGGAGGGTACGCCCGGCATTTTCGCCTCGCGTCACCTCTTGCGAGAGGCCCCGTTCCACGACGGCGAGACGTAGCGTGGCGTCCTCGGGGGGAGCGTCGACCAGTTGGTAGGTGACTTCAAGGTCATTCTCTCCCGTCTCCACGCGCAGGCTCACGTCCACCGGGGCCGGTTCGGCAAGGGCTGACTCGATAGCCCCCTGCACCCGTCCGGTCCGGGATCCAACCATGGCTTGCTGCCCATTAACCACGATCTGTGGGGTGTACGTGTCTACACCGAGTGCCTGACTGTATTGTCGCTGGCGTTGGGAGAACGCGGACTGGCTGTAGGGGTCTTCCCAGCCCAGCCGATTCCAGTAGTCGACGTGGAAGGAAAGGGCGTAGACCGGGCGCTCCTCAGCCCGGGTCGTCTCTACAAGCGAATGCAGTAATCGGTCGGCGGGGGGGCAGCTGGAGCAGCCTTCCGACGTAAAAAGCTCGACCACGGCCACGGCGCCGGAATCGGCGGGTGAGACGGCGGCGGAGACTGGCGGATCGGGGGGAGTCGAGAATGGCGTTCCGAAAACAGTGCCGAGGACGAAGAGGCTGAGGACACCCCCGGCTGCGAAAAGGCGAAATCGAGTCACTGTCTGGAGGCGTATTGAGAAACGAGGATTCACTTGTAAGTGATTGAGAAGTGGCGTCTGTTACAGGTCCCAGCCGCCGCGGTTGCTTCCGTTGGTGACAGAGTGTGGATTGGAGGATCGCCCCCCTCTCCAACAGTCGTCCGGTGTTCCCAGAAACGAATGGAGGACACGGAGACGCGGGAGGGAGGGGGTACGCTCATTCTTCGAAAAACGGGCTTGCGCCGTCAATCGGTGGATCCGACCCCCGTGTCCAGCAGTACAGATTGAGTTTCTGTGTCCCGTTCCACCGGGGGACCCGGCTCTGTCTAGGTTGAGCGGTTCAGGATCGAAGAGAGACAGAAGCGGAGGTGGAATGAGACGACGCCTCGTAGGAGACGCCGACCGTCCGGTCGAGACTGGCAGGGAGATTGCATCTCAACAATATTGGCGTCGCGGCAGATAGCCCATCTGCCCTCAGCGGCTGCAAACACGGATGGAGGGTGAAGCGATCGTCCTGGAATGCTGTAATTTGCTTAACATGCGATTGCTCTGTTGAGACGGGGGCGTGTTTCACGCTGGTCGTTTCGGTTTTATCTTGCAAAGTGCGACGGTTTATCCTCGCTTCGAACTTCGAGTCGCGCATTCTGATATAACGGTCTCGCCCACTCTGAGTGATTTCGACCCGGATCGGCCCGTACGTCTTCCGTTTCGTTGATGTCCCTTGTGGGCGAGGCACCGATCATGTTTTTCCGTCTTCAGACCGATCACGCTGTCGCCCAGACCGAGGTTGCCGTGCGATACGTTCGGCGCCTCCGGGCCACCCTCGTGGCTATTTTTTTAGTGGCGGCGGTTCCTCTAGGAATCCCGTTGTGGATTGCGGCTGTGGTGCTCGGGGTAGCGGTGACTTTAGATGCCGGCATCTGGTGGGCCCGGCGCCGGGTAGAAGGGGTGCTCTCGCCCGAGCTTGCCAACGCCGCTTTGGACCTACTCCCGGCTGTCTTCTTCGTCCTCGACCAGAGCGGCCGGATTCGGTACTGGAATGCACGCTTCGCCGACCGGTCGGGCCACGCCGCCGACAGCCTCTACGGTCGACGTCTCTACCACTTCTTCGAGGGAAACGATCGCGAAAACGTGGTCATGGCCGTGACCCGCGCCCTCACGCGGGGAAGCTCGACGGTAGAAGCGGAGTTCGTCGGCGAAGACGGTGAGTCCATTCCCCTCCTGCTGACCGGGATCCGCGTGAGTCTAGGTGGCACCTATCGCCTCATCGGTGTGGGACAGGACATCAGCGCGCGGAAAAAGGCGGAGGCTGAGCTCCGGCGACAGGAGGAGCGATATCGCCTGCTCGCGGAGAACGTGACCGACGTGGTGACACACCTGGGGCCCACCAGTCGGCTGCTTTACGTCTCTCCCTCGGTCGAAAATCTGCTGGGCTACCCCCCCGACGAGCTCACGGGCGAGCGGGCCTTCAATTTCGTTCACCCGAACGACCAGGAGCGGTGCAAGCGGGTCATGACCGAGGCGCTGACGGAAGGGGGGCGGCCCCGCGTCGAGTTTCGTATTCGAACCAAGAACAGTGGTTACCTCTGGGTTGAATCGGTAGGGAAAGAACTGGAGGGCCCTGGTACCCGGCGCGAGTTGGTCATGACCACCCGCGACATCTCGGAGCGGAAGGCCCGGGAGCGCGATCTCGTGCAGGCTCGCGACGTGGCAGAGGCGGCCCGCCAGGAGGCCGAGCGAGCCCGGGAAGAGGCCGAGAAGGCCAATCGGCTCAAAAGCACGTTTCTTGCGAACATGAGCCACGAGATTCGCACACCGCTCACGAGCGTCATCGGGTTTGCGGAGGTGCTTGAGGAGGAAGTCGAGGAAGATTTCGTCCGCTTTGCTCGTCTGATCCGGGAGAGCAGCGCCCGCCTCAAGGACGTACTCAACTCGGTACTCCGGCTCTCGAAGCTGGAGGTGGGGGCGGTTGAGTTTGAGCACGAGGAGGTCGATCTCGCCGTCGAGGTCGAGCGGACGGTGAAGCTGCTCCAGCCGCAGGCCGAGGATAAAGACCTGACCCTTCGGATGGAGGTGCCGGAGGAGGTGCCTGCTTGGCTCGATCCGGGTGCGACGGGACGCATCCTTGACAACCTGGTGAGCAATGCAATCAAGTATACGCCGGACGGGGGCGAGGTGGAGGTCCGGCTCGAGTCGCGGGAGGAGTGGGCCGAGCTACAGGTAGACGACACGGGGGAGGGGATCGAGGAGGACTTCCTCCCCAACCTGTTCGAGCCCTTCGTGCAGGCGCCCGGTGAGGACGGGCGCAACGAGGGCAGCGGTCTGGGCTTAGCCATCACCAAGCGGCTGGTGGAGGGCATGGACGGAGAAATTGAGGTTCACACGGAACCCGGCACGGGCACATGTTTTACCGTCCGATTTGCCCGAGAGCAGGGAATTCCTACGAATGGAACGGCCTCTTAATCGGCATCGAGCACCTGCTCGGTAAGACGGTAGGCGATAAAACCGCCAGCGGCGAAGATCACCCCGTACAGTCCCAGGGGATTCTGAGCCTGCGCGATCGACTCGTACGCCAAGGCCGACGCGCCTGCGGCGAGGCCCCCCGCGAGCAAGAAGATGATGACGTGGAGCACCCACCGACCGAGGGCCCGGCCGACGGAGAGGGACGATTGGTCGGACATGGGAGTGAAAGCGTGTGTGAACATTTTGCGGGTCGCAGGGCAATCGCATGTCGGACGCATGTCGGAGCGTTGATTGGAGGCTGGAG
>CAYULG010000026.1:0-19210 GCA_964445365.1 uncultured Salinivenus sp.
ACACGGCCACGTCCGTCGGATCGTCGTGGCGAGCATCCGGGCTCGAGGGAACGGCTTGCTGAAACGAATAGTCCTGCGCCTGTCCCGTCCCGACCGACAGGCTAAGAAGGAGGACCAGGCCAATGCATCGGCGAAGGAACGAACAGGAAGGAGGGAAGAGACAGTTCATGACGCCGAACAATCGGTTCGTCCTGAGGGCGCGTGAAAAGAGAGGTGCAGAAGCGCAAGGGAGCTGTGCGGAAAACAGGATCAACCTATCCTACTATCTCAATTGAACCCCGGTATGTTACGACACACAGGGCTCCAAGACGTTTCGGTGCAAGGGAACATATCCATGCAAATTTCGGGCCAGTATTCCGGTCGATCGCCAGGGCCGGAGAAATTGCTTCCGGGAATGTTCATCTGGAGGTGCAGGCTCGATTACTCTCAACGGGTCCTCAGCGTAAGAATGTAGGGAGGGCACGTGCGAGGGAGTCTCCACACCCGTTGAGGGGAGTGAAGGGGAGACGGGTTGCCGAACGATGACGAAGGGATCTCGAACGGGGAGGCCGCTCCCCTGTCAAAGGGACGTCGAGTCAAGGAATGTGCGGACGCGGTCGGTGAACGCCGGGCCGGCCTCTTCCGGGACGTAGTGGCCCACATCTGGCCAGCGATGGGTCTGAGCCGCCGGGAAGACGGATTGCCAGCGCCGAAGGGTCTGTTCGACGCCGAAGGCCGGGTCGGCCATGCCCCAGCACAGGAGGGTATTGCAATCCTGCAGCCGATCCCGGCGTGTCCAGAGCGAGCGGAGCCACGCCGTTTCCCGAGTTAGGCTTCGGGCAAGGGTCCAGCACGCGTGCCGCCGAACCGGGGTGTTGAGAGCCTCGGCGTACGTATTCATCCAGGCCGGCCGCTCGGTGGGAATCGTTCCGAGCGTCAGGGGCATGACGAGGCGTGCGAATGCATTGGCGCGCTCGACCAGCATACGACCGAGGGGCGTCCCAACCAGGCCGCTGAACAGGCGAATGAGCGGTCGGCGGTGGAGGGGCCACGCCCACGTGTTCGTGAGCACGAGGCGGCGGACGGTCTGCGGGTGCCGGAGGGCGTAGGAGAGGCCGATGGGGCCGCCCCAGTCGTGGAGCACGAGCGTGACGTTCTCCAGGTCGAGGTGGCGCAGGAGGGTCTCGACAAGCGTCGCGTGGGCCGGGGGGCGGTAGGAAAATGTTGACGGGGCCTCGGACCGTCCGAACCCGAGGTAATCGGGGGCGATGCACCGGTACTCCGGGGAGAGGGCCTCAACGAGCGACCGGTAGAGGCGGGCACTCGTGGGGTTGCCGTGAAGGAGCACCACCGGGGGCCCGTCGCCGACGTCGGTGTAGGCCATGCGCCCGGCGGGGGGGCGAAGGGAGTGGGCATGGGAGGACGACGAGACGGACATCGGATCGAGGAGGTAGCGTGGCGATCGACGACGCTCGCCCGAGTCGGATCTGTTCGGGATGACTAACGGAGCCGCTTTGCGGACCGCCCCCTTTCCGTTTCAGTCCTCATCCGGGATCACTTCGGTGTGGCGACTGCCATCGCGAAAGCGAAGCCGCACGAGGTCGCCCTCCTGGAGCGCCTCCGCCGAGGAGACCGGTGTGCCGTCGCGGGTCGGATAGGCGTAGCCGCGCCGGAGGGGCTGTTCGGGATCGACGGCGGCCAGGCGGCTGCGGAGGCGGTCGAGCCGGGTGCGGGCCTGCTCGGTGAGGCGCTCGCCGCTCCGTTCGAGGCGGTCGATGAGGGCGTCGAGGCGCTGCCGCTGTCGGTCGAGGCGGCGGACGGGGCCGTGGAAGGCGCGGGAGGACACGAGCGCGTCGATGCGCTGGCGGGCGTCCTGAATTTTTCGAACGACCTCGTCGCGGAGCCGAGTGTGGAGGTCGCGGACACGGGCAGCGACCTCCCGCCCGTCCGGCACCGCGATTTCGGCCGCCATTGAGGGCGTAGCGGCCCGCTCGTCGGCCACGAAGTCGGTGATCGTTGCGTCCGATTCGTGCCCCACAGCACTCACGACGGGCAGGGCCGAATCCGCGATGGCGCGGGCCACAACCTCTTCGTTGAACGCCCACAGGTCCTCCGTGGAGCCGCCGCCCCGCCCCACGATGAGAAGCGCCGGATGCTGGGCGTGGTCGGGGGGCACGTCGTTGAAGGCGCCGATGGCGTCGGCAATGGCCCGCGGGGCGTCGAGCCCCTGCACCGGGACCGGACGCAGCACCACCTCCGCCGGGGGAAAGCGCCGTTCCAGCACCGACAGAATGTCCTGGAGCGCTGCCCCCTCGCCCGACGTGACGACCCCAATCGTTTCGGGGAAAAGGGGAAGGGCCTTCTTTCGGTCGGCGTCGAAGAGGCCCTCCGCCTGCAGCTTCTGCTTGAGCTTTTCGTAGGCCTCCTGCTGTGCACCCGTCCCGGCCTGCCGCATGGCCTGCGCCTGAATTTGCAGGTCGCCCCGCCGCTCGTAGACGGCGGCGTGGCCGTTGACGCGCACTTGCATGCCCTCTTCGGGCTCGAAGTATACGTACTGCGTGAGGTACTTCCACATCACGCAGCGGATCTGGGCGTCCTCGTCCTTGAGCGTAAAGTAGCAGTGGCCCGACGCGGCCCGCGTGAAGTCCGACAACTCGCCCTCAACCCACACGTCGTCGTAGTGCTCCTCGACGAGGTCGCTAAGGCCACGCGTGAGCTCGGTGACGCTGAGAACAGCAGCGTCGTCGTTCGAGGCCGTGTCGTCAGAAAACAGGTCCATGCAGGGAAGAAACGGCTATGGAGCGAGGGGATAGTGGTCGAGGACGCCGTCGTCGGCGACATGAAAAACGGAGCCGTTGGGGACTTGTTGCCAGTCCTCGTTGGTGATGCGTTCGGAGGCGAGGACGGTGGCACGGTAGTCGGCCGATTTCGGGGCGTCGGTGTGGTCGTCGCCGCAGAGGGGGCACACGTACGAGTCGGTCCGGTGCCGCGCCCAGAGCGACCGGTTCAGACGGGCGCCGCCGAGCCACCGGCCGTCGGTCCACAGCAGGTTGAGGGCGAGCGTTTCGTGGATCACCTCGTCGGCCACGGTGTCGAGGTCGTCGAACGGGACGGCGGAAACGCCGGTGTGTGCCTCGGGCGGGGCTTCGTCGCACCACATCTGGAGGAGGCGGATGGCCCGGCGGGTCACTTCGTGAATGGGGGCGTCGGGCGCCTCGTCGCGCAGCTGCAGGAGGAGGGAAAAGACGTGCTCGCTATCCGTTGCGCCCTGGATGCTGTGTCTGTACTCGTCGGAGAGGCGGTTGAGCAGGCGAGGACGCACGGACTCGAAGGCGGGCACGTGCCCGTTGTGGATGAGGAACGCCGAGCCGTGTTGGAACGGATGGGTGTTTTCGGGCGAGGGCGTGCCCACGGTTGCTCGACGGATGTGGGCCAGGAGGGTGGTGCCTTCCAGCTGGAGGGACTTCTCGCGGTAGCGCTCGCTCTCGTTAGCCGGTTCGATCTGCCGGACACACCGTGCCGTCTGGCCGGTTAGGCTCGCCATGCCCCACCCATGGGGGTTCGAGAGGCCCCGAGTGTCTCGTTGGCTTTGGGCAAGCAGGGCGTTTTGGGCGTCCAGCAACTCACAGGCCGCACGGGTGGGATGAGTAGCCTGCAAAGCGTATAGTCGGCACATGGAGAGGATCAATACGCAGTCGGGGTGTGCGGTTCGGATAAAACGATCCGTTCGAGGATGGTCCCTGTGAAGGCGGAACGATTGCGCAACAGCGTACAGCCCGTAGATGCGAGCGGCCCGATTGGTTCTTCCGTGCCGTATCAGACTCCCACTCACAGCGTGCACGGGGCTCCGTTTCTGCACTCGTCGACGCTTCGGAGTTCAATGGGACCACTATCTCCAGTCTGGAGAATTCCGGAAAGCTGTTCCCGAATCTTGAGACTCCGCGGTCGTGGACGTTTATTGGAGCCGACCGATCAGTATCGGGACAGCGAGAGCGGAAACTCGGTTCTACGGAAATGTGCTGGGACGCGGGGAATAGGGATCAGCTCCTGCCTTTCGGCGAGGACGTGCAAGGCAGTTGGTCGTACGCCCTATTGTCCCGAACAGGGAGGATGGCCGACTCGGGTGCATGACAGAGGCGGTGATCGGGCCTTCATCCCGTCCAGTGCTTTCGGCGACCGAGCTGTGTTGGTCGCCGCCGTACACGAGCGTCAATCGAATGACGGAAGACCGGAGCGGACCGGATGTCCGACAAGGACAGAGGGATTCCTCCGTCGCTCAGAGGACCAGAACGGTGGACACTGCTAGTGACCGGTCGGTGCATTAGAGAAGCGGACGGAGACGAAATACTGAAAAGACAGATGCATCTAGATGGCTAACGGATTGAACACATTGTATAAGTACAAGACGCTGGTCGTCATATTGGCGCTCTGTGTCTCGTTTTCCGCGTCGTTTTACTACATATTCGACCCAAAAGTCGATTTGAACGGCGACAACGCCAAATATTATTTACTGGCGCAGTCGATCGCTCAGGGGAAGGGATATGTGAGCGTCTACTCTCCCGGCGAGCCGCCGACCAGCATATATCCACCGGGATATCCCGCGCTCATGTCTTCGGTGATGGTATTCACGGAGAGTGTGACCGCGCAAAAAATACTTAACGGGCTCTTTCTACTGCTCTCCGGCGTACTTCTGTTTATCGTATCGAGGGAAATAACAGATCGTACATTGCTATCTGGTATCGTATCGCTCTCTACTCTATTAAATTTCCATCTTTTGAAGTTCTCGACGATGATGATGAGCGAGGTGTCTTTCGTGTTATTCTCGTTGGTATCGTTGTTTTTCTTTGCGCGATCTGGAGACAAGGCCCCTTGGACGGACCAGTACTTCTACTTATTTCTTCTCTCGCTATCGTTTGCGTTCCACATACGCACACAGGGGATTGCCCTCGTGGGGGGCTTCCTGTTCTACTATCTGTTCACGAGGCAGTGGAGCCACGTCTCGCTGACCGCGGGAGGGTTTTTCGTACTGGCTCTTCCCTGGCGCATTCGAAATCGGATTCAAGAACTTGGGTCCAGTCGCTATCTCGCTGAACTTATGCAGGTCAATCCCTGGAGACCGGAGGAGGGAGAAGTCTCAATTTTTGGCCTCTTTGATCGCTTTCTCGAGCAAGGAGGCATGCTAATCGCGAAAGGCATCCCTGATTCTATTTTCAATTTTGTGGCAGCGGACTATCAGAAAGAGATTTTGGCTCAGGAGTGGCTCGTGGGAACTGTGGTGCTTGCGGTTATGCTGTACGGTTTTTGGGAGCTAAAGGAGTATCGGCTGTTCTTTGTGGGGTATTTTCTTTCCGTGTTCGTGATTGTCGCCACTTGGAGTGCGACCGTCGACAATCGATACCTCATCACGTTCATCCCGTTTATGCAATTGGGATTCTTCTACGGAGCCTCCGTGGTGGGTAGACAGATACTCGGGAACGCAAATCTCAACTTCGACGGAGAACGAGTAGTCCAGGTCGGACTACTGGCTGTTGTCCTGTTAATGGTCCCGGGCCTCAGCGACCTTCATGCGAAGGCCAATCGGTCGTATCCACGGGCCTACTATAATTATTTCCAGGTCGCGAACGAACTCGGACAGAAGCGTGAGTGCGGAAATACCCTCGTCTCCTGTAGAAAGCCAGGCCTTTTCTACCTGTTTAGCAATTGTTATACGACAAGATATGCATCATCGAAGGATGACAAAAAAGTTGTTTCAAATATGGTAAAAAAGGGAGTTGACTACGTGGTTTTGGATCAGCTGGGTTTCAGCTCAACTGCGAGATATCTGTATCCCGCCATACAAAAAAACGAAGGCCTATTTACCCCTGTTCTGCAAAAAGAGAAGCCGAATACCTATCTCCTACGGTTCAATCGCGAGAAGGCAAGGAAAAAAGTTGCCGCTGATTAATCCCCCCGACGATATTTCCCGGTTCCGTTCTGGTCTTTAGGCCAAAATGTTATAATGACGCTTTCGGTCGTAATCCCCGCTTACAATGAAAAGCGCACCATCGAGGAGATTCTCTACCGGGTGCAACAGGTTGACGTAGAGAAAGAGATCATTATCGTCGACGACGGCTCTACCGACGGGACCCGCGACATCCTGCGTGGAATTGAGAAGGCCGACACCAGTTATTCCATTTCAGGGAGCGACCGTGTACTCGATCCGGCTCCAATTCGGGTATTCTACCACGAAGAGAATGCGGGAAAGGGAGCGGCTCTGAACACTGGATTTGCGGAGGTGAGGGGAGACGTTATGATCATTCAAGATGCAGACCTGGAGTACGATCCTCAGGACTACGTCGAGATGATTGACCTTGTAGAGAGGGACCGTGCTGACGTGGTGTATGGGTCTCGGTTTCGGAGCGGCAAACCCCACCGCGTCCTCTATTTCTGGCACTTCCTGGGAAATATCTTTTTGACAGTATTGTCCAACATGTTTGCCAATGTTAACATGACGGACATGGAGACATGCTATAAAATGATTAGGACTGAGTTTTTAGACGAAATAACACTCCAGGAAGATGGGTTTGGGGTCGAGCCGGAGATCACCGCGAAACTGGCGTCTATATCCGGCATTCGCATCTACGAAGTTGGCATTTCCTATTACGGGCGGACGTACGAGGAGGGGAAGAAGATCACTGCGCTCGATGGCATCCGGGCGGTCTACTGCATCTTTCGATACAATCTGTTCTCGTAGCGGCCCCATGTTTTACGACGTGCTCTCGGCGTCCTGTCTCCGAAATTCGTTGTTGCTGTGGTAGAAACGGGGCTGCGAGACGGCGCTTTGTGCAACGTTTCTGCCGGGAAGGTTGTGTAACGCTCGTCGTATTCGCCTCGTTATCTGCATTCCGTCTCGCCCCGAATAGATGCCACGAAGCAATCCGCAAGTCAGCCCGGCCAATTCCCAGTGGGACAACTGGCGGTGGCAGATGCAAAACCGCATCCATGATGTAGAGGCGCTCGAGCAGTGGATCGCCCCGACATCGGACGAACGGGAGGCCATCGAGAAGACGAGCGACGTTTTTCGGTGGAACGTGACGCCGTACTACGCTCGACTCATGGATCCGGACGATCCCTCCTGTCCCGTTCGACGGCAGGTGGTGCCGACGATGAACGAGTTGGCGCCGGACATCGTCGACGAACTGGATCCCCTCGACGAAACGGGTCACTCCCCGGTCAAAAACCTCATCCACAACTACGACGACCGGGTGGCCTTCTGCGTGACCGCCGAGTGTGCCGTCTACTGTCGATACTGCCTACGCAAGCGCATGGTGGGGGACGCGAATTACTTCATGCGGACCGATGAGCACCAGGCCGCCATCGACTACATTGCCGAGCACGACGAGATCCGGGACGTTCTCCTCACCGGTGGCGATCCCCTCACGTTCAACGAGGACAACCTGGAGTGGCTACTCAGCCGACTGCGGGCCATCGATCACGTCGAACTCATCCGCTTTGGCACACGGATGCCGGTGAAACTGCCCTACCGAATCACCGAAGACTTGTGTGATCTGCTGGAGCAGTACCATCCGCTCTGGATCAACACCCACTTCAACCACCCCAAGGAACTGACCGATGAGGCTGCCGCAGCGATCCATCGGTTGAAGCAGGCGGGGGTGCCCGTGGGAAACCAGACTGTTCTGCTGAAGGGCATCAACGACGATCCGCAGACGATGAAAGCACTAAATGAGGGATTGGTGCGGATGCGCGTGCGTCCCTACTACCTGTACCAGGCCCAGGTCATTGGCGGCACGGCCCATCTCCGTACGCCGATCGAGGTGGGGATGCATCTCATGCGCCGGTTGCGGGGCCGCACCTCCGGCTTCGCCATTCCGACCTACGTGCTCGACACGCCCCACGGTAAGGTCCCCCTCACCCGCAGCTACGTGAAGGGGCGCGCCGGCCCCTACGTGCTCATGGAAACGTACGACGGCACGCTCTGGGCCGAGCCGAATCCGGTTCCGGAGGGAATGGAGCTTCCCCTCCAGTTGCCGACCGTTGAGCTGCCGGAGGACGTGGACACCATTCCGATGCGGGAGCCGGACGCCGAACACGCACTGGCAAGCGGGGACGGGGCCGCTTCCGCCCTTCGCCCGGAGGCGTAAAGGGACACGGAGAGCCGTCTGCGACCGGGAGGGGGCTCAACGACCGAATTTCATCGCACCCATGCGTGTCTGTTGACATTGATGCCGGGTCAGGAATACCTTCAATCCTGCCTCACTTCTTTGATCCTTCCCACATTGCATGATCCGCATTCTTCTTGTTCTCGTTGCCGTTCTGGTCGCTGTTCTGGCGTTTGTCTTCGATCGGCCGTGGCTCTACGTGGCGGCCGCAATTCCGCTCGTCGGGGCCCTCGGTCTGCTGGGACGGCACCTGTGGGCGGCGTACCAGAAGGACGAACCGGCGTCCTCACCCTCGGAACCGGCCGAGGCCGAGTCGCTGGAGGACCTGGGCATCACGAATGTGCGTCCCCAGGAGCCGGACGGCGGAAGCAACGGGGCATCGGAGCCGGACGAGGTCCCTCCCGGTTCGTCGGAGGCAGGGGCGCTCAAAAAAGAGTCGCCGGACGCCGCACGGGAGCCTCATTCGAAGGGCAAGACGAGGTCGAGCATGGAGGCTGAACCGACGGCCGCCCCGTCCGTCGCGTCGGAGGACCGTCCAGTGCTTGGTCCGTTTCTCGAATCGCTACGGGCGGCACTCGATGCCGAAACGGTGTGTCTTCTCGTGCAGGAGGAGGTCATCCTCGAATACCGCGTCGAAGCCCTCGCCAGTGCCCATGCCGGCGTACAGCGATCCGGGCGTTTTGAAACGAGTGCCCCCCTGCTGACGGCCACGATGTCGCGCCAGCCCGTTACGGTCCGGACGCTTGACGGGGATGAGGAGCGCACGGATCTGGCATTCTACGATACCCCGCCGGCTGTCGACCAGGTCGCGCTGGCGCCTGTGTCCCAGCCCGACACGGCCGCCACCGTCTTTCTGCTCGCCGACGCCACGGCGGAGACGGACCTGAGCGCCTCGCGGGCCCGGTCCCTCCTCGACCACTTCGCCGACACTGTTCCTCTGCTGCAAGAGCCGGACGAGGAGCCTGCCGGACGCGAACGAGCTACCACCCACGATCCGAGCGGAGCGGACCGTGCCGCCCCTGCCGACGACCGTTCCGACCAGCCCCGTCCCCGCCGCGAGATCGTGGCGGAAGAGATGAAGGCGGCCGATGCCGGAGACGAAGAACTGGCCCTTGTCCTCATTCACCTCAACCGGGCCGAGTCCATTGCGCGCCAGGGGGAGGGGGCCGTTGCCACGGCCGAAAAACACCTACGCACGCGCCTGGAGCACCTTGCGCCCGGCCAGCGCGTTGAGCGCTTCGGCGAATTGACCTACGGCCTCTTTCCACGTCGGGGCCTGGAGGCGGTGGAGGCGTGGGCCGCCGACATCCAGGACGCGATGGCGCAGGAAACCGGTGAGCTCGAAGGCGGCGTGAGCGTTGGGGTGGCTGTCCGCGGGCCCCGCCACGACGCCGAGGAGCTTCGCGCCGACGCGACCGAGGCGCTCCGGGAGGCCTATGAAACGGGCACCTGCACGATCGTGGCCTGATGATCCCCGTCGGTTGCCCGGTCTCGTGTAAGGTGGGAATGGGGCGGTCGCTTTGACATCTCGAAACCTGGTGATTTCACAACTGGCCTTCTGTCGGTCTCGAATCCGATCTTGGGGCTGCTGGCAGCGCTCCCTTCCGTTCAGATTCGGGGTTTAAGTTCGGGGATCCATTCCGGTGAGCATAACGAATCCTTACGGCCACCGGAAGAGTAAAATGATTCGGTCACGGTCTCTGTCATTAATCCTGCTTCCGTCATGAGCACAAGCGTCGATGCCTCGCCCCGCATTTCGCACGTCTCCTGGGGATGCCTCGAGATCGAAGAGCGGGATCAGCCCTTCAAAGACGCCAAGCTCTATCCCGGTGGGGCCCGGCCATGGGACTGGAACGAGACCGGCACCTCGCATACGCCCGGCATTCAGCCCGCCGACGTGGAAGAGTTGCTCGATAAGGGGGCCGAGGTGGTGGTCCTTTCCCAAGGCATGAACGAACGTCTCCAGATAACGTCGGAAACGCTCCGTATGCTCGACCATCAAGGAGTGGAGACGCACGTCTTGCAGACGGAGAAGGCCGTGAAACGCTACAACGAATTGCAGGATGCAGACGAGCCGGTGGGTGGGCTCTTCCACTCCACGTGCTAACTTGGAGAGACGTTGTCCGCCGACCCTCGGCCCCCTTGGGCGCATCGTCGTGGCAGCGGACGCGACCGTTTCTCCGTCGGGTCAGGACGTTCATTCCTCTCGTTGTCCCATCATCATCAGCCATACCTCATGCTGGGCGATATCCACCAGCGCAAGGCCCGTTACTACTTTGATCTGATCGACGAGGACGGGAATGGCCTCGTTGAAGTGAACGACTTTGCCCTCCGGGCGCAGCGCCTGGCCGAGTCGCAGAACCTGACCGGAGAGGACGAGCGAGCCGCCCTTCGGCAGCAGGTGCTGGCATGGTGGGACCACATCTGCACGGTGGCCGACTTCGACGGGGACACCCGGATCTCTCTTCCCGAGTGGGAGGCCTACTGGCGCTCCATTCAGCGCGGGGTCGAACGGGGGGAAATCGACACGTTCCGCAGCCTGGAGCGGGCAGCGAAGGGCACCCTCCAGGCCATTGACCGAGACGGCACCGGTCGGGTGACGGCCCCGGAATACGCCGACTGGCTTGCGGCCTGGGGGGCCAGTGGCAGCGACGAAGCCTTCCAGCAGCTCGACCGGGGCGACAAGGGCTTTCTTACCGAGGCCGACCTGATGGTGGCCGTGGAAGAATTTTACCTGTCTGACGATCCATCAGCCCCAGGCAACGCCCTCTACGGGACGCTTTCTGACTAGCCGCATTTCGAAACGCCTGTTCGGGGTAGAGGAAGATGCGGGCCGATTTTTTGCCCAGCTTCCGGACACGCAGTGTGCGAAGACGCCCGATGCCCGATAGAGGGCGTTGGCTTCTGGATCGGCACGGTGCGTGCCAGCGTCCGCTTCCGACGTGTCTCCGGAAGCACCCGAGTGGGCCGGTTCTGCTCGGAGGATTCCGTTAGCAATAAGAGGTCGTGTCCCAACAGGCTACCGCGAGGCTTGCGCCTGCTTCCGGGCCTTGTCCAGCCGCTTCTGCTGCGGGGTCCCCGGCGGCACGTCGTACGGGTCGTTGGGAAAGGACACGCGTTTTAAGACCGGGTATCGGTTCTTGTACTGGAACGGCTCCGGATCGCCCTCGGGCTCGTCCCCCAGCACGAGCACCATCGAGCCGGGGGCCAGGAGCTCGCCCACGCCAGACGCCGGGCCAATGTGTCCCTTCGTCGTCTCCCAGGGCTCGGCCCAATCGTAGATCCACTTGGCATCCGCGTCGACCAGGCGCACGCAGCCGTGGCTCATCGGCCCCCCCGTGGGCATCGAATACTGGTGGATGTGAATCCCTCGGGACTGGTGAAAATTGAACACCCAGCGCATTCGCCACTCCTCGCCCGGCGGGCTGAGTGTCGAGACGCGGTCGCGCTGCTTCCAGTTGAAGTTGAAGCGCCCGTTGGGTGTGGCCGACGAGTCGGGGTTGCCCGTGTTCACGATGCCCCAGCGCTTGAGCTTGCCGTATTCGTAGGCGGCGAAGGCCTGCACCTTCTTGTGGATGATAAAGACCTTGTCGATGTTGTGGGCGCCCGGGTAGTAGCGGGGGAAAGGCGAATACGCCCGAAAATCGAGACCGTACTGCGTAGGGGCGACGAGGGTGTCCCCGAGCGGGGTATTCTCAATCGTCTGACGGTTGAGCAGCTCAACGAGTTGCGCCCGCTGCTTCCCGAGCTTCGAGTCGCCGTCGCCGAGGCGCTGATAGAGCCGGTTGCGGGCGACGACGTGGTTGCCACTCAGGTCGTCGAGAATGAGGTATTCGTAGTACACGTCGGGCAGATCGTTCAGGTCGTCCGCCCGGGTCGAGAGGATGTCTTCGATGGCGTACTGATCGAAGTAGCCCTGGGCGGCGACCGGCGAGGCGACTGCGAGAGCAAGGCCCGCGAGAACGAAGCCAAGAAGCACAGAGCGCACGGGAACGAGCATGCCGTGGAAGGAATCGTTCAGGGGCGTCCAGTGGGGATGTGTGTCAACCTTTGGGTTCAAGGTCGGGTTCCTCGTGCCAGGGGCATCCGTTCGTGGCGCTGCGGCGCATCTTTACCTCCTCAATCTTCAGGCGTAGGGAGTGAGCGTGGAGGACCTGTTCCACGAACGCATCGACGTTGGGGGACAGGACGACCTGTGCCATTCGGTCGGCCCCACGTCACTCGGCGCGATCATCTTGCCTGCCCCCGCATTGATACGCTGTTGCTGATTGTCGGGGGCTACCGTTCGAGCCAAGACGGAGGAGATCAGGGTTCAGCTGCCGGGCGGTCGGGGTGACAAAGACAGTACTGCTGTCGTCGGGAAGGGGCAGGATGCGGCCATATGCTCGTTCAACGCCAGTCTTTCAAGGGGCGCCTCCTTTTCGGCGTCCCCCTGAACGTGAAGCAGCTCTTCTTCACGGAGGTCATCGATTTCTTTGTCGGCCATATCGATGACGACGACCGGCTTCTTAAAGGTCTTCGGCGAGCCGTTCCCCAACCCGCCCGTAGCCGCAGATGATGTAGTGTCCGGAACGTTCGTTGATTTGGCGCTTGGTGCGACGGTCCGAAGGCGATCGCTGGCGACGAGAGGCTGGGCCGAGGGGGGCCCGACGAAGGTGAGCGGGCCGATGTCCGCCTAATGCCGAGCCCGCGCGTAAGGAGCCGACCGAGGTCGGAGAGGGGGGGGCGAAAACCGATCGTCGACAGGGGGGGAGCGTCACGTAGAGCCCGTCCATCACGGACCAGTCATTGGGCAGGGCATCCCCCGTGGTGTCGAGGACAAAGAGGACCAGTAGTGCCACGTTCGCCAGGAGAATTTCCGGGCGCCACGGGTCCATCCTTACCAACCGATCGATCGGGGCCGGCTATGGATGTTGAAGAAGGGCCGTGGGGGATGGGTCGGTGAGGGAGGGCGGATGGGGACCGAGAGAGGGCACTCGGCTCACAGACGCGCCCTATGCCGGTTCAGGGAGCGAAAAGGCATCGGCATGCCACGACTGGCCCGCGGGCTGTTCGAAGGCGCCGTGGCGGACGGCCCCGAGGGTCGTCGCACTGGGATCGAAGACGGTTGTCTCGGTGGTCACGGCGCCGGCGTCTGCGCGGTCCTGGAAGGCGCCCCGTGAGACGGCGGCGATGGTGCCGTCGTCGGCCCGGTAGAGCACGTACAGGGACGGGACCCACTGCACGTTCAGTGCATCGGCGATCTCGTTGACGGCGTGCGTGGCGTCGTCGATCGCGCAGCCGGAGGGGTCGGCCTCGTCGACGCGCGCCCCGGCGAGGACGACAAACCGGTCGTGCAGGATCGTCGCCCCACCCCGTACGGCCTGGTTGTGCGAGCTCCAGCGCTCGGCGAAGGCCCGGAGCCGGTCGAGAAATTCGGCCTGCCTCTCCGCGGGGAGGGGCGCGGTGGCCGGGTGGATCCAGACGCGGGCGGCGTCCGGAAGGTCGGGAAGGAGGACGGGAGACGAAGCCATCGGAAAACGGCGCATTGGAGGACGAGAAATCTCTGCCTCCTCTTGTAAGGGGCGGGCAGGCATTTGGTTTTCTGGGTGGGGCAGGTCGATCGGGAGCGATAATTTTCTGCTGGGGACGGGGGGCTCAACTGCGTCTGACGGATAGAACTGCCGGGGAAACTCGGGGGGAAGGGGGACGACGGTCGTACGGCCCCCATCGAGAATGAGAACGAGTCGGTCGGGAGAAGAGGGAAAGGGGCCGGCCGGTGCGCGGTCGTTTGTAACAGAATACGGTCGTGATGTAACAAAATAGTCAAACAGCATGGATGGATCGTGTCGTCCGTGTGGAGCACCGCCCCGCGTGGTTCGAAGGCGGGCTTCGTATCTCATTTGCGATCCTGTATCGCGTTCTCTTTCAAAAATCGTTCGAATCCAATGACTCGCGACATACACTCTGCACCCACGTCTTCGTGCCTACCAGGTCCTGCGTCGTCCTGGGCACGAGATGGAATCACGACGTTCCTCGTGACCCTGCTCCTGCTGGTTCTGGCGGTGCCGACCCAGGCCCAGGAGAAGATGAGCAAGAAGGAGAAGAAGATGAAGAAGATGGTCATGCAGCTCCAGGAAACGAACCAGGCCGACGGTTATCTGGAGGCGCATCGCGGGATAGAAGAGCCGATGGAGTTGCTGGGGGGCCCGATCTCCTTCACCGTCCAGCAAAACAGCGGCGGTGTGTTCGTGGCGCTACCCGACAACCGTGAACTCGACAGCGACGTCTTCGGCACGCCGAAGATGCCTCTCGCCTTTACGGGCACGCCGGGCATTACGGGCGTTCCGGTGCCGTTCCGCAACGCCGAGAACGGCCAGTTCACGTCGCTCAAGAAGAAAACACCCTTCGGTGACAAGAACGTCACGATGGCGAATGGAAATCTCATGTTGAAGGGCACCGACGTGACGGCCACCGACGCGGCCAGCACCAAAGACGAGGTCAAGATGAAGGCCTCTTGGCAGGACAAGAACGGCAATACCTACTCGGTGCGGTGCTGTGAGATGGTCGTATCGGCTGGGCCGGAATTCCCCACGTTCGGGGGCGTTGTGACCAACCACATCCTCCACGGTTTTACGGGCATTGGGACGCCACTGATGCCCTCTGAATATACCTACGCCGCCTTCTGGGGGATGGGACAGGTGATGAAGAACGGCGAGGTCACGGACAAGCCGCGCGTGGTGCACGGCATGCTCACCGAATACGTCCGTGGTGAGAACTACAAGCTCGTGAGCGACAGTGAGGTGACGCCCACCCGCCGCCACTTCCACCTCATGGTGGCGCCGTTCATGCCGGTGAAGGGCGAGCACAAGTTTCAGCACGTCAACGTGTCCACCGGATTTGAACTGCCGAACGGCAAGGAGCTTCCGTTCTGGCACGTGATGTTCGAGAACCTGGACATCAGCAGTAAACGTGGCGAGTAAAGAAGTGAGCGCGGCGAGTAACGCCGGTGCGCACCTCTGAACAGAGGAGTGGACGACAGCCCGCTCGGGGGAGCGTCTAGTCCGGAGGAATCCGGATCGGCTTCCCCAGGGCCCCGGTCCACTCCTCATTTTTTTGCTGACTCCGAAGAGTCAACTTTTTGCCTTTATGAAGACGCTTGCATTTCCCCTTCTGCAAATGAAGAGAGTCATCGGGGGGGTCGTTGCGCTTGGTCTATGGATGGGCCTTTTCGCTGTGCCCGCTTCGGCCCAGTCGGGGGATGAGCCCGCGGTGACGGTCGGCATGACGAACACACTCGAGTTTGCCCCCGACACCGTTCAGGTCGAGGTAGGAGAAACGGTGCGCTGGATCAATGACTCCGTAATCGTCCACACGGTGACGGCCGATGCCGAAGAGGCGACGAAGGACGAGAGCGTACGGCTGCCGGAGGGGGCTGCTCCGTTCGATTCCGGCGACATGGACCCGAAGACCACTTTCGAGCACACCTTCGAGGTTCCGGGCACGTACCGCTACTTCTGCATTCCGCACGAAGGGACGAAGATGTACGGCACGGTGATCGTCGAGGCCACCGACGGGTGAGAGCGAGGTTCGTGGTCGACGGGGCCCAGCAACGTGAATAGGACGAGAGGGGCAACCGCGATCGACGGTGTCGAAACGGAAGGCAACGGATTCACGTCTTGTTCATAAGAAAAAGTGACGCCACTGACGTTCATCCTCCCCCTCACCAACCTCGGAGACGGACTCATCGCTATGTCGTATCGTGACCTCGTCGACTGGATCAACGACAACCGGGAGGTTGTGGTGGACATCCTCCGCATCTACCTGGGCCTCGGGCTCTTTGTGCGGGGCGTACTGTTCGCCGCGACGCCCCGAGGCGTAGAGGTGCTCGTCGATCTTTCTGCGTTTTCGCTGGCCTCGGCGGCGCTTGCTCACTACGTAACGTTTGCCCATCTGCTCGGGGGGCTGTTGCTGGCGGCGGGTCTGCTTACGCGCCTGGCGTCCCTCATCCAGATTCCCATTCTCGTCGGGGCGGTCTTTCTCGTGCACCTTCCAGAGGGGTTGCTGGCGGCGGACCAGTCGCTTGAGTTTTCGGCGCTCGTGCTCTTTCTGCTGGTCGTGGTCTTCGTATTTGGCGGCGGGCCCTGGTCGGCCGATCGATACGTCTTCGAACGCGAGCCGGAGATTCAAGAGCAGGAGCTGGAGAAGTGGTGGCGCGACGAGGCTTTTGAGGACCGCGAGGCGGTGCCCGGCGACGGCGAGCCCGCGGCGGAACCGACGACCACCGGGGTGGCGGCCGCCTCGCCCGCCGAAGCCGCAACGAAGCAGGCGGCCGCCGAGAAGGTGGAGGTGACCACCTGTTCGTGCGGCAACGACCTCAGCCATCCCCGCGTGACGGCCGAGCCGCGGTACGGATGGAGCGCAGGCTTCTTCTTCACGCTCGGCGTATCGGCGCCGGTGAAGGAGGTCGTCTTCTACTGCGAGAAGTGCGGGACGGTGATGAAACGAACCCGCGACCCCGACGTGCTTCGGGAGTACCGCTGGCATACCTCGTGACTCGAGGCACGGACGCGTGGACGGGGGCCTCTTTCTCTTTGTCGTGGCCTGAGCGGCTCTCTTTAGCGAATGTGTCCTGTGTGTGCTATGTTTGTATGGAAGCGCTTTCCGTAGAGGGGTGATCAGAGACCGCCTCAGACTCCGGACCGGTTCATCAATTCGGGACGAGTGTTTTGAAAATCGCTGTCGCTTCCGGCAGCGCTTAGGTCCCGCTTTTCCTCCGGGGGATTGAGATCTCCTGAACCGTATTTTACGTACTTTCTCACGAATCGGTAAGCCCATGAGTGATGGGGCGTCGTCCACGGCATCCGGTCCGTCGAGGTCCACGTCGTCGAACGAGTGCCGATCCGCCCTCGTCCTGGGCGGTGGGGGGGCCCGGGCGGCCTACCAGGCGGGCGTCCTCTGCTACGTGGGTGAGGCGTTTCCGGAGGCCGCGATTCCGCTCATGACGGGCGTCTCGGCCGGCTCGATCAACGCCGCCCACCTTGCGGCCGATCCGGCGCCGTTGCCCGAGCGCACGGCCCGCCTCACGTCGTACTGGGAGGCGCTCACGATGGACGACGTGTTTACGCCCCGGTCGCTCTGGACCCTCGGAAAATCGCTGGTACGCGGAACGCCCAGTGCGCGGCAAACGCTCCTGGACACGTCGCCCCTCCGCCGGTATCTCGACCGGTGCCTGCCGACGGACGCGGACGGGTGCCTCACGGGCGTGGCCGACAACCTCGACGCGGACCGGCTGGAGGGCCTCGCCATCTCCACCTCCAACTACGCGACCCTCCAGACGGTGACCTGGCTCCAGGGCTGTTCGATCGACGACTGGGAGCGGCCCAACCGCCTGGGCCGCCGCACCGAGCTGAGCCTGGACCACGTGATGGCCTCCACGGCCCTGCCGATGGTCTTTCCTGCGGTGTGGCTCGGGGATGCCTGGTACGGGGACGGCGGCCTTCGCATGCTCGATCCCCTGGCCCCCGCCGTCCACATGGGCGCCGACCGCCTCTTTGTCGTTTCCACGCGCTACGAGCGCTCCCAGCAGGAGGCCAACCGGGCGGCCCGCACCACCGCCTACCCTTCCCTCTTCCAGATGGCCGGCATCCTGGCCAACGTGCTGATGCTGGACGTGCTGGAGCACGACGCCGCCGTGCTGCGCCGCATAAACCGCCTTCTGCGCCGCCTGCCGTCTCAGGAGCACGGTCGGCTCCGGCCCGTCGACCTTCTCATCCTGCGTCCGTCCGTCGACCTTGGCGCGCTGGCACACGACTACCGACTGGAGATCGGCGGGGCCATGGGGTCGCTCCTCTCCGCGGTGCAGTGGCAGGACGACGAACAGCCCGACTGGCCGAGCATGCTCCTCTTTGACCCGGACTATCTGCAGCGCCTCCTCGACATCGGATACAACGACGCGAGACGCCAGCACGACCGCATCGAGGCGTTCTTCGCGCGGGACCCGGTCGCGCCCGATCACTCGTCCTCCGTCTCCGCCCGCTCGTAGGTCACGAAGCGGAAGCCGTCCCGCTCGTCCGCAGACGCCTCCACGAACACGTCCCCGATGAGGTGCTCGTAGCGAGGAAAGTACGTGTCGCCCTCGTAGGCGCCCTCCACGAGCGTCAACTCCAGGCGGTCGGCCTTCGGCAGGAACTGGCGGTAGATGGCCTCCCCGCCCCCGACGAACACGGTGTCCACCCCGGCCAGGGCGTCCATCGCTGCGTCGATGGAGGCGTACGTTTCGACCGATGGATAGTCCTCGGGGAGGCCCTGCTCGGTGAGCACCACCATGCGGCGGTTGGGGAGGGGGCCGCCGAATTGGTGCACGATCGACTCGAACGTGCGCCGGCCCATGAGCAGCGGATGTCCGGTCGTCAACTCCTTGAAGTGCTGGAGGTCCTCCGGGATGTGCCAGGGCAGGTCGCGGTCCTGTCCGATGACGCGGTTGTCTTCGGCGACGGCGGCAATGATGACGAGTTCGGGCACGGAGGCAGGGAGCGGATTCGTGAAAGCGAAGATGAGGGGGAAGAGGGCAGCGGCGTTTGGTCGTCGACGATCTCGATGGCGGTTTTCCCGTCAACCGGCGTCGATGTGGCGCGTCCGCGCCCCCGAGCGAGGAAGGCCCGGGGGAGTGAGGAGAGACGAACCGGGGAGTGGAGGACGCCAGGGGCTATCCGTGGTGGGTGGCCCGCTCGGGCTCCGTTTGATCGAAGAGCGTGGTGAGGAGGGCCCGGTCCGCCTCGGTGAAGGGGATCTCACGGCGGCCCATTACGCGTTCGGCGACCGAGAGGGCCTTGTCGAGGCGATACGTGGCGAAGCCGTCGGCCGGTCCACCCCAGGAGAATGGGGGGACGTAGCGCGGAGGAAAGTCGCCACCGTATATGTTGCAGCAGGTGCCTACGACGGTACCGGTGTTGAACATGGTGTTGATGCCGCACTTCGAGTGATCACCCATGAAGAGTCCGGCGAACTGACGCTCGGTACCCACGAAGTCGGCGTCGGCGGGGGCATAGGCCGAGACCTCCCCGTAGTCATTCTTGAGGTTGGAGGTGTTC
>CAYULG010000027.1:0-18905 GCA_964445365.1 uncultured Salinivenus sp.
GCGTCTCGAAGTGCTCCAGCAGCGTCTGGTAGGCAAAGTCGTACTTGAAGACCCAGTCCTCCTGCTCGGTGATCGTAAACGGCACCTCGCGCAGGTGCTGCTGCAGGCGGTCCACGCGCCGCTTATCGAGGATGACCTCCGAGGGAGCGACCGTCTGGATGAGATCCTGAATTTGATCGCCCTCCGCCTCCGACACGCTAAACTCTCCCGTGGTAGCGTCGATGAACGCAAAGCCGACGCGACCCTTGTCCCGCCCCGTGCCGAAGTGGAGGGCCGCCAGGAAGTTCGACTGCTTCGGGTTCAGGAGCTGATCGTGGAAGGAGACGCCGGGTGTGACGACCTCCACCACGTCGCGATCCACCACTTTTCCACTTGAATTATCCGCGTCCTCCGTTTGCTCACAGATCGCCACGCGGAGGCCTGAACGGATGAGCTTGGGCAGGTGGCTGTCGAGGGCATGGTGGGGGAAGCCCGCCATCGGCACGTCGTCGGCCTCTCCGTTGTTGCGCTCCGTGAGCGTGATGCCAAGGAGCCGGCTGACGGTCTCTGCATCCTCATCGAACGCCTCGTAGAAGTCCCCCATTCGAAACAGCAGAATCGCCTTCGGATGGCGCTCCTTGATCGCGTAGTACTGCCGCATGAGGGGCGTGCGCCCCCGATTTGCCGTGCTGGTATCGGTTTGCGATTGGGCCATGCAAAAACGGAGATCGCGCGGGAGACAACGACGGACGAATTAATCTATCGCATGCTTCGCTCAGTTACAATGATTTCTCGTCGGACGTGGTGCCCATGGGATTTGAATTTTCTTCTGCAATAACAGAAACAAGTGACCAGGCGCTTGCGGGATCGGGGAGTGCCAAAAGATGCTCGGTACGCTTCTGCCCCCGCATTCCGTTCATTTTCTTGAGTGAGACGGGACCGGTTCATGCTGTCCAACCTCCCTTCCTTCTCTTCCCTTTCTACAAAAAGCGAAGGAGGCTCACACCAATCGAGAAGGCCTGACGGTCGAGGCGAGCGGTTCCGTCGATCCGAAGGAGGTCTTGGAGCAGGCCATTCACCGACAGGCCTACCTCGTGGTGAACGCCATCGTTTGTGCGGAGCCCGACACCGCGGCGACGGAGCGCTGTCTGCCGGCCGTCCTCGATCCAGGTGCGCCCGTGACCACCGTGCAGAATCAGCTCAATGTTGCGGTCGGCGAGGCCATAGAGCCCCAAAAGCTCAAAGAGGACCGTACGAAAGTTATGTTCCCAAAAGAGGGCGGCGTGCTCACTCCCCTGGTACGGACGGTCGTCGAGGGTCCGGAGCGCCCCGAACGGGGTATAGGGCAGCGGACTCGCCTCAATCACGCCGAACCGTTGGAGCGGGAGTGTGCCCAGCGCGCCGCCCGCCACGGCCCGCAGGTCAAGGGTATTCGGTAGGACTCGCCGGGAGAAGAAGGTCTCTATACGGGCGTCCACGGCCAACTTTGCCTGGGTGAAGGAAAAGTCGCTCCGGAGCCAATCGCCAGTATGCTCGACGTCGAGCTGGATTCGGTCCACGGGAAAGACACCGATCAAAGGGGAATCGTCTCCCCACTGCAGTGAAAGCGCGAGTGACCGCATCTGCCCATCGTTGACGGGTGGGTTGGGGGGCTGTTGTGTCGTCCGGTTAAAGACGGTCGAGCGCCCAAGCACATTGTAGTCACTGACCTCCGTCACCGAACTGTGCCGCTCGTTGCGGAATTGGAGCGATGCGTCGAGGTCTGTTCCGGGCACCGTTCCCGCGAGGCCGATCCGTAGCCGCTCGTTGCCGATGTAGTCGTAGTAGTCCGGCTCTCCGAAGAGGGTCCAAAGGCTGTTGATGCCACGCGTGAGAGGCGGAAAGAGCCGCACGTCGGACGCATACCGCGGATCGACACCGTAGCGGTAGTCCACCGACAGCCGACGGAGCGCGTCCGTCGGTAGTGCCGTCTCGACGCGCCCGCCGTACGACCACCGGTGCGGCGCGTCGAGGAAGAAGCTGTGTCCCCCCTTGAGCTCCAGCGTCAGGGTTTCTCCAACGTCTATTGACGTTTTGCCGCCCACGAACGGCCCCTCGACCCGGTTGTACCGGAACCGAGGGATCGGCCACTGCGCATCGAGCGAGGCGAGGGCACCGGTGGTATCTGTCCCGGTCGTGTCGGGACGGTCCCCATCAGAATCGGTGCCCAGGGTGAAGCCCCCATCCGACGCGTTCATCTCCGCGAGGTCGGCGACCAGTCCAGACGGTTGGAACGCCTCTTCCAGGCGCTGCGCGCTGTCCCGCTCCGTGTACACGCGCCGCTGATCCTCGGAGAGCGGCACGAACGGCCCGTCGGTGCCGAGCGAATCGATGGCAACCGAGTCGGTGTGTGCGGGGGACGCCGCATTCGCCCTGGATGATGCGACGACCGCTTCCGACTCGTCTTCGTAGAGCGAGTCCGGAAGAGCGGCATTGATGTCGTACGCGCTCAGTCGCGAGGCCTGGTCGACCGTAATCGCTGGAAGGGACAAGAGGGCCGAGACCGATAGCTTGAAGCGACGTTCGGCTCGAAAGTCGACCGGCAGCCAGTACGATCCCCCAAAGTTTGAGAACTGCTGTTCGAAGGAGAGCGTCCGACTCTCCACAATGCGTGGGAGCCGGAGCGACTGTGCGGGACGGAGCTTGGCCTCGATCATGGCGTAGGCGCTATCGAGGACCGAGACCCGCCCCACGAACGCCGAGGACAGACGACTCTCCGGCTCTACGCGGATGTCGTAGACGTTCTTGCCGTTCCGGGCACGGGTCGTATCGAGCGTGAAGGTGTAGCGATCGAGGGCGTCGGGATGGGTGACCCCCATGAGCTCCGCCCCGGCCACGGTCACGTTGTCGCGGTACAGGTTTAGGACCGACGAGGCGGCCGGGAGCGCCCCCTCCAACATCCCTAAATTTTCGGTTTGCCGGCGGGACCGGACGACTTCCCTTGTTCCCTGCTCCCGGTCCCAGAAGGCCTCTGTCTGCGTCTCGTAGATGGCCACGATGCCGGTGTCGTTCGAAACGGTATACCGGCTGAACGCGTCGACGGAGTAGGTGTCAAGCGCGTCCCACCAGGTCTGCTTCTGTTCGATAACCTTCCGCATGATGCGACGGCCCGGGTTGTCGGATCCGGTCACCACTACCTCTTCCATTGCGACCGATGCGGGATTCAGTGCCACGTCCTGACGTGGATCGGTGTTCTCTGTCACACGCAGACGGGCAGTTTCGTAGCCGATGTATCGCACAATGACAGTGGCCGGAAGGCTATCGACCTCAAGCGAATAACGTCCCTGATCGTTGGTGATGGTTCCGGTATAGGTGTTCTCAATTTGCAGATTTGCCTGCGGGAGGGGATCGCCTGTAGAGGCGTCGGTCACCTGCCCCTGGATCGTCGTCTGAGCGGAGGCCCCCGGGAGCGCCGCAAACGCACTGAGCAGAGCGAACGGAACGAGAAGGAAGAAGCACCTGCGCATCGGAGATTGGCAGTTCGTGACAACGGACATGCAGGACCCGTACTCGCTTCGGCGGGCCCTCTTCCCTTTGCTTCGACGAATCGGCGACCTGTGTCGATGAATGGTCGATTCCGCCGCGGGCCTCTTGGCAGCGCCCTACCGGCGCTGCAGCTCGCGGAGGTGGTTCCGGAGGGTCTCTTTCCGTGCGCGAAGAAGCGCGTCGAGATCGCCCGCCTCGGCAAGGTCCTGATAGGCGTCGGTGCCCCGGATCGTCTGGATGGAGGACTCCAGGTGCGAGATGGCCCGACGGAGATGACGCGGGTCGTGGGTCCGCTCGGTATCCTCCGTCTCCCCCTCCGCCTGCGGAAAGCCCCACTGCTCCAAGGCATTTGCGATGGCCTTCACGGCCTGGGCCTGTTCGGCCTCGTACGCTGCCTCCAGGGCCTGGAACGTCGCCGCTGCCTGCTCCCGGTAGGCATTCGGTACCACGTCTGGGTGGCAGCGTTTGCTGGCCCGACGGTAGAGGGACTTGAGGTTCTCGGTCGGGGAAATCGAGGACGTAGACTGAGTCTCTTGAAAGTCCTCGTAGGTGCGCTGCGCATCATGATAGGCGTTGCGGTGGCGTGCACTGCACATGTGACGTTGGGCGGCCTGGCGCAAACGTTCCACCTGACGTCGAAGCACCTCCTCCTTCAGCGGTGCAATTTCTTCCTGATACTGCCGCTGGGCCGCACGATATTGGCGCTCCAGTTCCGCTTTTTCTTGCTGGCGGCGGGCGAGCCGTCGGCGCAATTCGTTCCGTTCAACGTCCACGTCGTTGAAGGTAGACGGTGTGTGGTATGATTTCTGTTGGGCATTAAAATGAAGGAAACCGGTCCTGAGATCCACACTCTCAGTTTGTATTTTCCATAAGCGCCTTTTCGTTCAGGCTGCTTTCCCTCTGTTTACGTTTATCAGGTAGACCGATTGATCCGTCCATGATGTACGACAGAATCCTGATTCCCGTCGATCTCTCCACAGCCAACGAGGCCGTCTTTTCGACCGCACGGGAGGTGGCGAATCCGGACCAGACCGACCTCATTCTCTTCCACGTCATCGAGACGCTGCAGGACGACGAGCCCAGCGAGATGGACGATTTCTACGAAGAGTTGCGGACCGAGGCCGACAAGAAAATGAAGAACTGGGGCGCCGACCTATCGGATGCCGGCTTCGAGGTCCAGGCCGCCATCACATACGGTGAGCGCGGGCCCGAAATCACCCGCATGGCCGAAGAGCAAAACGTCGATCTCGTCATCCAACGCTCTCACAAGGTGGACCGTGCGGCCGAAAGTGCCAACGTGGGAACAGTAAGTCACCAGGTCGCCATCTTCGCCCCCTGCTCTGTCCTCCTGGTGCGCCCCGAGTGAGACGAGGAAGTAGTTTCAGACTGCGCCCCGACTGAAGCGAGGAAGTAGTTTCAGACTGCGCCCCGAGTGAACGATAGTGAACGGGAAGTCTTCTCGGGATGCGCCCTGAGCTACAGCGAAGAAGTACTTTCAGAGCACGCCCCGGAGAGGTATCCCAATCCCCATCAAGGTGCCCCCTGGAAACAGGGATCAATCGCCAGCCGATGTCCCGGTTATTTAGGACCCGACGACACGGTCTCCACGGAGTCCAGTTTAGCAGAGGACGCACGAAAGACGATGTCGCCGTAGAAGGCCTTGGCCGTGTCGCCGGTGTTGTCCGTGTCGGTCATAATGGCGACCCCGTTCACTTCCGGCGGCGCCTCCCCGAAAACCTCTCGATAATCCGCGAGGACGTTCCGCCGCTCACGGACCCATTCCCCCGTTTGATCGCCTCCGCTCTGCACTGGCACGACCATAATCTGATCAGTGTAAGGACTCTCCGCAACATCTTTTTGCCCCGGTCGGCTCGTCCACAAGTAATTCAAGGCTCGCGAGGGAGCGTCCGAATATGCCACCCGGCGAAGCAACGCCAACTTGATCCGGTCGATTAGGCCGAGGCCATCATAATCGAAGGTGACGTATAGACGAGCGGCAGCGTCCGCCGTCGTGTCGTTCGTCACGTCGGCCCCATCCGGAAGCTCCTCCACCTTCCAGTGCCACTCCAACACCGGATACTGGTTGAGGTCCACGCGCCGGTGGGTTATGAGACCGGAGGCCCCATTGCTGCTACGGGCCCGAACCGCGACCGCACTGTCCGTTTGTACAAGGTCGTAGCTGGTGCTCGATTCGTTTTCTCCAAACCGAATCTGCTCCCACCCCTCCGGTACAGTCCGGGACGGGGATTCCCCCGAAAAATATCCGACACGTACGACGGGCGGTCCGGCGACGGCGACTGCAAGCACACTTAGCACCGTGCCTGTAATGAGAACCGCTGAAAAACGAACGTTTACCACCAAGCCGAAGACTTCATTCGATAAAACCGTGGGTGAACAGGCCGGCGTTTCTTTACTTCCGAGCGGCGTGCCAGGATCCCAAGGGAGGGTTGTGTCTTCCTCTTCGGCTCACTCGTTCCTACATCTGTCTCACTTGACAATGCCACACTTCTTCTGTTTTTAAGAGCCACCTCTCTTTCCTCTTCTCACCGAGCATCCCGGCTTCCGTGGATTTTGAGATTGTACATCGGCCCTCGTATTCGCTCCTCCGTACCCAGCTCGGGACGGGGGACAGGCTCGTGGCCGAATCCGACGCCATGGTGAGCATGGACGCGGGCCTCGACGCGGAGACCGAACGCGCCGGGAGTTTGCTTTCGGCCTTCCTTCGCCAGTTCGGAGGCGAGTCGTTTTTTGTCAACCGATTTACCGGTCCCGGTACCGTTTCTCTGGCGCCGACCCATCCGGGCGAGATCAAACACCGCCGGCTGCAGGACGACTCGCTCCTGCTCCAGTCCGGGGCCTACCTCGCCTCCTCGCCGGACGTCTCCGTCGGCGTGAAGTGGGGCGGTCTGAAGACGCTTTTCGGTGGAGAGGGCGCGGTCCTGCTCGAAGCGGAGGGATCGGGCGACCTCTTCTTCAATGCGTTCGGCCACGTCTACGAGGTCAACGTCCAGGGCACCTACGTCTGCGATACCGGCCACATGGTGGCCTTCTCCCCATCCCTGGACTATCGGCTAACCTCCTCCGGCGGCCTCTTTTCGACGCTGTTCTCGGGAGAGGGGCTCATCTTCGAATTCAGTGGCACCGGCTCGCTGTTCATGCAGAGCCGGTCCCTGTCGGCGCTCGTGGACCACGTTACGCCCTTCCTGCCCGACCGGTAAGTCTGCCTCGCTTTCGCTATGGATGTTTCCATCGAGAACGACCCGTCTTTTGCCGTTGCCGTGGTGGGGTTGTCCGCGCAGGAAACCGTGCTCGCGGAGGGGGACGCCATGACCAGCATGTCCGGCACCGTCAGCATCGACACCCAACGACTTTCCTCGGGGTCGGACGGGGGCACCATGGGCAAGATTGCCGGCGCCATCGGCCAGATGCTGGCTGGCGAATCGTTTCTGGTCAACCACCTCACGGCCCAGGAATCAGACGCCGAGGTGGTGCTTTCGCCCTCGCTCCCCGGCGACGTTCAACAGTACCGCCTCGACGCCGATACCAACCTCATGATTCAGTCGACCTCCTACCTGGGCGGGGCCCCGAGCGTGTCGCTGGACGGGGAATGGGGCGGCGCGCGGAGCTTCTTCGGCGGCGAAGGGCTCTTTATGCTTCGCGCTTCGGGCCAGGGCACGATTCTTCTGAACGCTTTCGGGGGGATTCAATCGGAAACGGTCAGCGGAGAATTCGTGGTCGATACCGGACACATCGTGGCTTTCGAGGACACACTCGATTTCACTGTCTCCAAATTCAATGAGGGCTGGATCTCGTCCTGGCTGTCCGGGGAAGGACTCGTCTGCCACTTTCAGGGAGAAGGAACCGTCTTCCTGCAGACGCGCGCCCCAAACGCCTTTGGACAGGCTGTTGGCGACCAGCTCCCCCCTAGGAACGAATCATGAGATACGAATTGATCGGCACGCCCGACTACGGCATGGTCCGGGTCCACCTGGCGACCGGGGACGAGGTGCAGGCGGAGGTCGGGGCCATGGTGGGCATGGACGAGTCTGTGGAGATGGAAACCTCCATGCAGGGTGGATTCATGCAATCGGCCAAACGGTCGGTTATGGGGGGCGAGTCCTTTTTCCTGAACACGTTCCAGGCGCCTCGAGGCGGGGGCCGAGTCGAGTTGGCGGCCGGGCTGCCCGGTGATGTGCTCGCCCTGCAGGTCGATGAGCCGTACGGGGTCACACGCGGTGCCTTCCTGGCCTCTGACACGGCGGTCGATGTGGATTCCCAGTTTGGGGGCTTCCAGGGCTTCTTCTCGGGGCTCGGGTTTGGCATGCTTCGAGCCTCCGGGTCCGGCGACCTGTACCTCAGTGCGTTCGGCGGCGTTCGGGAGGTTACCGTAACCGACGAGTACGTGGTCGACACCGGGCACATTTTGGCTTTCGAGGAAACGTTGACTTTTAACGTCGAGACCGTCGGCGGCTGGAAGCCCACGCTTCTTTCCGGCGAAGGGCTCGTCTGTCGGTTCCGTGGATCGGGCACGGTCTACGTCCAGACCCGCAACGCTCCCTCGTTCGCATCCTGGCTGCACCCGTTCCGACCGGTTCAATCGGGCGATGAGGATTAGGACGGCACCGGCCCAGGCCGAGTTAGGCTTCCACCGTCCCCGCCGCAGTCTCGGTGTCGTTCTCCTGCTCCTGGATGCGGGTAAGGGAGGCCTCCAACGTATCGCGGCTGATGACCTCCCCAGTGTTCGGCTTCACTTGCCCAAACTCCAGCACGCCGGTGGGACAGCTCTGCACGCAGGCCGAGCACCGCACGCACTCCGGATCCTCCATCGGCTTGCCCTGCTGGGCAAAGTGCATCACATCGATGCCCTGGTGGCATACGCTCGTGCACACGTTGCACGAGATGCACTTCTTCTTGTCGGCCAGGATGCGGAAGCGGCTGAAGCGGTGGTAGATGTGCATGAGCGCCGCAAGCGGGCAGAAAAAGCGGCACCAGAAGCGCCCACTCAGCCAAAAGTAGACCCCGTAGCCAATCATGCCCGCCAGCACCGTGTCCACCATCCAGCTGTAGTTGAGCTTGAGCCCGAACCACTGTCCGTTGAGCCCGGCCTGGAACGCCGCGTCGGCCCAACTCCCCGGCCAGATCCAGCCCCCGATGCGCAGGAAGAGCAGCGCAAAGGCTAGAACCATAATTACCTGTCCCGCCAGGTTGAGCTTATTCCACCCGTCCCCGTGCGGCATCTTGTCGCGGTGCTGGTCGCCGAGGGTTTCGGCAAGGGCCCCGCAGGAGCAGATCCAGCCGCAGTAGGCCCCCTTTCCCCAGAAGTAGATCATGCCGGGGATGAGGACAAACGTCTGCACGAAACAGATGGCCAGCCACCACCAAAGCGGGTCCTGGGTAAAGACGTTGTACACCATGAGCGGCCAGGCTAGAATAAAGCCGTAAGCTCGCCAGTACTCACGCCCATGTACCGCGTACTCGCTGGTGGGAAAGAGCGCGTCGAGAAAACCAGTCGGCAGCAGGCCGTTTTGCCCGAGGAACGGGAGCAGCATCTCCGGAAGAATAAAGAGGGGCAGCACCTGTATCCCCATCAACGTCATGGTCTGCACTTTGATGTAGGGCGTCTTGCGCCGCCGAATGCGCTTGACCCCAAAGATGACGACGATCGCCGAGTACGCCAGGGTGTAGTAAAAGGAAGGCTTCGTCATGGAGGTGAGCGTCACGTCCACCAGTCCGGCCCCGTCCGCGTCCGGCTGCCAGCCAAAGGGAAAAACTTCGGCAGCTTGAGCGAGCCGGCCCACCCACCCGCCATCTTTCCAGCTGTAAATTGCAGCCATGAAGAGAAAGAAGGCCGCGAAGGCCCCGATTCGGTCCCACCGCAAGTCTCTGAGCCACGCAAGGCCGCCAAGCGCTTCCTCCAGCGATCCCGGCAGATCGCCCCAGTCGTTGCGCAGCGCAATTCCGGAACGACGGAAAAAATCCAGCGGCGCCTCCCGCCCGATCATCGCGAAGACCTGGTCGGCCTTCACCCCCGTCTGCCCCGTCTTGGTCGAGAGCCGCACGCTTTCGTCACGAATCTCCTCCACGTCGGTCGGCATCTCCAGTGTAAGGGTCCCCTCGGCTGCCGAATCCCCGACCAGCTCCTGGACGCGCTCGACGTTTTCCGGCTTCGGGCGTACAAACTCGTCACGCCGGTACGACAGCGTCACGTTGGCCCCGGCCTCAGTGAGAGAGATCGCCGCCTCCGTGGCCGAGTCCCCGCCGCCGATGACGACCACGTCGTGCCCCTCGCAGCGGGTGGGGTCGTAGAGCCGGTGATGGACGTGCTCCTTGTCCTCCCCCGGCACGTCGAGGCTGCGGAAGTTGCCGCTGCGCCCGATCGCCACGACGACGTTTTGCGCCCGGATGCGCTCGTCGTCGGTCGTCACCACGGCCAGCCCCTCGGTCGTCTCATCGATCCGGTGGGCCTCCACGTGGCGAACCGGAATGTCGTGCGTCTGGGTCTCCAACTCTTCCACCAGGTCCTCCTTCACCTCGGCGGTCACCTGCAGGTCCCCGGCGGGCGTCATGTCGTTGGGGTAGGTGTAGATGGGCTTCCCTTTCTGGAAGTCCTTGATCGTAGCAAACCGACGCCGCGCTTCTAACACTGTGAATGAAAGGCCATGCTTCTCCGCCTCGCGCGCCGCCGCCATGCCGGAGGCCCCGGCCCCGAGAATGACAACGTCGTAGGGCCCCTGCTCGTCCGTCGGCTCGACCGAGCCAGCGTCGTCCTCGACGATATCACGCACGGCCTGCACCCCTCCGTCCACAGAAAACTTCAAAAGGGGCACCCCGGCCAAGTCGCCGACGACGTACACCCCGTCTACGCTCGACCGAAAGGAGGCATCGACGCGAGGCAGGGATTCGACCTCTCCTCCCGGCCACTGCAAGTGCAACCAGTTCGCGTACTGCTTGAAGAAGGAGAACATGACGTGCAGAACGAATCAACGAAATTGAAAAACACAACATCTGAGTTCTGTCCCCCTTTGAAACGGAACGTTACGCCCGGCCCGGTCCTTTCAGCAGAGGTATAATCGACGGTCCTCACCTTTCTTCCCAGTGGGCTACGCCCGCCGGCTCCGTTCTCTCCTTCCGCCATGACGTACGGCATTACTGGAAATCCTTCGAAGCAAGAGCTCTGGACGCCCGTCGCCCAGGTCGTCGAGTGGTTTCGCGAGCACGACCATGACTTCTGGTTGCATGAGCCCATCGCGGCGGGCCTGCTCGACCGCGACCTCATTCCCTCGGCCGTCGAGCGCGAGCACAGCGTGACCGACATCGCGGAAGCCGGTGACCTTGTGTTATCGTTCGGAGGCGACGGTACGCTTCTCCGCACGGCCCACCTCACCGGCCCCAACGACACCCCCCTGCTGGGCGTCAACATCGGCCGCCTCGGCTTCCTGGCCGACATCGAGGTCGACCAGCTCTTCGAGGCCCTCGAAGCCATCGTGGCCGGGGAGTACGAGATCGAAGAACGCATGGTGCTGGAGGCGCGGGGACAGGGGCCGCTTCTTGACACGAAATGGGCCCTGAACGAGTTCGTGGTGAACCGAAGCGGGGACGCAGGCCTCATCAACGTCGAGGTGGCCGTCGACGGGACCGTCCTCAACACGTACTGGGCCGACGGGCTCATCTTGGGCACCCCGACCGGCTCTACGGCCTACTCCCTCTCCACCGGCGGCCCCATCATCGCCCCGGGAGTAGAGGCCATGATTCTCACCCCCATTGCCCCCCATACGCTCACGGTCCGTCCCATCGTTTTGCCCGCTGACGCGACCCTCACCTGCCGGGTCCTCGGGAACGACGAGCCCTACGTCTTCTCGGCCGATGGGCGCAGCACCGCCTTTGACGGACGCGACTTGGAGTTTGCCGTGGAGCGCGCCTCCCACACCGTTAACCTCGTCAAAGTCCCCGAGCAACACTTTTTCCACACGCTCCGATCGAAACTGATGTGGGGCGCCCGTCGTTCGGATGACTCTGATTAAAAGATCAGTCAGGGGCTCGGTGAAGGGGGCGTAAAGCTCCCATCCGGTCGTTGACACCCCCTCCGCCGGACCCTACATTCCAACATCGCGGGTTATTTCAGCCCGTGCTCGCTGGTCGAAGAACTCAGTTTCGACCAGCCGGGGCCAGGTAGCTCAGGTGGTAGAGCAACGGCCTGAAAAGCCGTGTGTCGGCAGTTCGAATCTGCCCCTGGCCACTGCTGCCTAAGCTTCCGGAGACCGGAAGCTTGGGCATTTTTATTTTGTGCTACAATACGTCCGAGGGCAATCGAATCGTTTCAGAAAGGAGGTCTTCCGCCCAACCACGACGCAAGGATCCTAATTTGCGTGTCCGGCCGTTGTGTTCGGGTTGCGTGTTCGCTTTGAAGCCTCGTCCTCCATTATGTTCTCAAACCGACAAACGTCTGCCCTTTTCGCCCTTTTCCTCCTCGTTGGGTCGGTCCACGCTCAGGTACCGGAGGGATATGCGCCGGACCAGCCGATGTCTATGGATCCGGCGACACCCGAGGTGCTATCCATGAAAGAGCGAGCCAACGTCCTTAACGACTGGCTCGACACGCGTCTCGACACGGTGGTCGCGACAGCTATGCGCGCGGAGAACATCGACCTGTGGATCGTGAGCGGCCGAGAGTATAACGAAGACCCAGTGCTGGAGACCATGCTCCCTGCTACGTGGCAGTCTGCTCGGCGCCGTACGATTTTGGTCTTCTACGATCAGGGGGCGGATGAAGGCGTCGAGCGGCTCGCCGTCGCCCGGTACGACGTGGGCGATCTCTTCGAAACAGCCTGGGACAAGGACGAACAGCCCGATCAGTGGGCACGACTCGCCGAGATCGTGACGGAGCGGGATCCAGAGCGAATCGCCGTCAATCGGTCCGAGGCCTTCGCGCTGGCGGACGGCATGACCGACACGGAGTACAATCACCTCCAAGACGCCCTTCCCGCTCAGTACGTGGAGCGGCTGGTGTCAGGGCAGGACCTAGCCGTCCGCTGGCTCGAAACGCGAACCGAGGCTGAACGGACCGTCTATCCGCAAGTGGTGCGACTCGCCCGTTCGATCATCGCGACCGGCTTGTCCGAAGCAGTCATCCAGCCCGGTGTCACGACCACCGAGGACGTACGCTGGTGGTACCGCGAGCGCATTCGGGATCTCAACCTCACAGCCTGGTTTCATCCCACTGTTTCGGTACAGCGCCCAGGGGCAACAGAAGACGACGACTTTTCCTCGGAACCAGAGGGTCGTGTCATTCAACCTGGTGACCTCCTCCACGTCGACCTTGGTATTACGTACCTGCGCCTCCATACCGACACACAGCAGCACGCGTATGTCCTTCGGTCGGGCGAGACAGAGGCTCCCGATGGCTTAGACCGCGGCCTCCGCGTCGCAAACCGGCTCCAAGATCTTCTCACGGACCGCTTCGAGCCCGGACGGACCGGCAACGAAGTGTTGGCAGCCACACTTGAAGCGGCGAAAGCCGAAGGAATCGACGCCACCATCTACAGCCATCCAATCGGCCTTCACGGACACGCGGCCGGCCCTTTAGTCGGCTTGTGGGACCAGCAGGATGGCGTCCCGGGACGCGGCGACGTGCCTCTCCGGCCAAATACGGCCCACTCGATCGAGCTGAATGCAGCTGTCGAGGTGCCGGAGTGGGACGGACAGGAGGTGCTCTTTCGCTTGGAGGAAGACGCGCTCTTCACGGGCGAGACGGTTCGATACCTGGATGGACGTCAGACGGAGTTTTACCTCATTCCCCGGCAGTGACATCCGATCTACAGACTGGATGCTCGTCGTCAAAGCGCTCTCCCACTCACTCCTCAGGGTGTAGGGTTGACAATCGATGCTCGTTCGATCCAGGTACTCGCCAGTTCGTCGCCATAGATGACGGTGCACACCCAGCGTTCTCTGTTCCTGACGGATAGGCTGCCGGACCTACCCGTAGCCCGAGTCGGGACGTATCAAGACTTGCCTAAATGGCCCGCTTCCCACCCAGTCCGTCGTCCGTTTCGTCTCCCCCAAGACGTTATAATGGATGAGTTAGATGTGTCAACGAAACGAGTCAGATCTACCAAGCTTTTCTCCCCCTCTTATGACCGAGTCCGAACGAACTGCACTTCGCGTTCTGATCGATCTCGAATGGGCAGAAAACCGAGACCAATATGAGAAGGCGGGGCAGCCCTTCGGTCCCGACCGCGGGTTGGATGTCTGGATCGAGTTCGACCAGCAGACGACGGTGAACTGAAACGAGGAATGGCGGCCCTGCTCTCCCCCGGCCGCACTTCCCTTGCACCCGAGATCTCCTTTCTCAAGTGGGGATTTTGCATCTGTAACCATGTGTGCTGAGCGCTACACCCTTTTCGCCTGTAACACTTCTCCCAATGGCGCACCTATAAAGTGGCTTTGACCGAGCCGCCGCTTATGACTCTCGTCACCTCTTGAGAAAACCCGCTCAGACCCATGAAGTGGATGAAAGCAGCAGTTGTCGGTGCCCTCGGAAGCCTCGTGATGTTTGTGCTCATCATGTTCGGCATTCACGGCGCAGGCATCGCACCGTTTAATCTCCCCCCCTCCGCCGCCTTCCTCGAAATCCTCGGCCTGAACGTCGGTCCCCTCCCTCTTCTCGTCCACTTTGGCTACGGGGCCACCTGGTCCCTGATGCTGGTCGCCCTCTACGGTAGCGACACCTCTCTTGGCACGGGGGTCGGATTTGCAATCGCCCTCTGGCTGCTGATGATGCTGGTGTACTCTCCACTCATCGGATGGGGGATCTTCGGCTTCGGTGGAGCCGGGCACCAGTTGTCTCCAAGCGCCCCTCTGTATCTCGGATCACCGGTGAAGTACGTGGGCGCCACCCTCGTTCTGCACTTAATCTATGGGAGCATCATCGGTTGGGGCAATCCGGCCTGGATCGAGTTTGAGAACCCGGAGCAGGCTACCGCCTGACCCAGCATCGTCTTCGTTCTTGTCCCCGAAATCACCATGCTCAGTTCAGGGGATGTTCTGCCAAACGGAACGGATCACCCTTAGAATCGCAGTTTTCAGGAATCATAGTCCGGGTACATCCAGAAGTGATTAACCCTGCCCGGACATTTAGAGAGTCCCCTACCCGGCGCGGGTCGTTTTGGCTCAAGTGCGTGAGGGGGACCGGTACGGCAAGTCGACAAACATTGCCTGGATGCCATCGTCCTCTCTTGGCTGGAGCCGCACTGTATAGGGATCTGCACACGAAGGGTCGTCTAACTAGACCTAATCCTCAGTGGACCGTAGGGAAATGTAGCGAGACGATCTGGAGAACGTTTTACAGACCGGTTCTCAAGAACAGGGACTCCCGGACACTCATGGCCGAGTTTGAGCCCATGCGCTCGTTACTCAGTTATCTCCTTCCTGCATGTCGACGTGCAGGCCTATGGCGGTGGCCAGGGACGCCACCCCCAAGAAGGCTGGGACAACACCGAGCAGATAATAGGACATGCCCGAAAGCTCCCATTCGGGGGCCATCCAGAAAACAAACAGCGCCCAGACGTACAGGAAACCGGCTCCCAGAAACGTCACCTGAAACAGCTTATCTTTTTGTGGCTCCGTCATGATTCGATGGGGTCTATTTTTCAGCGTCCGCTCGTGAGGATATACTGCGACTGGCGCGGGCCTGACGGGCCAGCCGGTCCACTTTTTCTACGTAGGCGTCCGGGTCGGCCTTTCGTTCGAGCCCACCTTGGCTCATGTATCGGACCTTGCCATACACCGGTCGCTCCTTCCATCCACGGTCGTGAAGCCCGAAGACCCAGGCCACATTGGCGTACGAGTTCGGGTCGCGGCCGTCCAGGAAGTATCGGTTATTGAGGGCAAGCGTCCGCTCGTAGGCTGTCTCAGGGTCGGGAGACCACTCGAGAATTTTCTTCCCCCAGTACATGCGCATGTAGTTGTGCATGTAGCCCGTCTCCCGCATCTCCTTCATGGCCGCGTTCCAGTAAGGATCGTGGGTTTTACTCCGTTCAAGTTCTTTTCGGCTGTACACGTGCTCGCGCTCATCGTCGGCGTGCTCGGCGAGGGACTCACGGGCCCAGTCCGGCAGGCAAACGTAAGCATCGTAGGTGTCGGGGCGGAACTGGACGTGATTCATGGCCAACTCGCGGCGAACCACAAGTTCTTCAACGTACGACTCTACGTCGGCCTCCGGCCCATCCGCCGCCTGAATCTGCTGAGCAAGCCACACGGGAGAAATCTGCCCGAAGTGAAGAAACTTGCTCATGTGCGAGACGGCGGTTGACTGGATTTGGTTGCGGTTGCCGTCGTAGCCGTCGAGATGCTGGTCCAAAAACGCCCCCAAAATGGACACGGCTTCGGAACGGCCACCCGGGTAGAGAGAGGAGACAGGTGGCACGCTCCGGTCTAGATCTAGACGCTCGGTGACAGTGCCGATCTCATCCAACGACAGGCCTTCCGGCACATCAAGTCCCACGGACGGATGTTTTACAGGCACCGTATCCGGAAGCGAAAGAAAGCGATCCAGGTGCTCGTGGATCTTCGGCCGAATCGTCCGAGCAGCATACTCGGCCTTGTCCGTCACCGTCTCCACCGGCACGACCACGTCCCCTTCCACCTGAACAACGCGACAAGGCGCCTCCTCCGCCACGTGAGCGCGCCACCGTTTCTGATGGCGCAGATAGCCCCGATCGGTCACCAAGAGTGATGCCTCATCGGCGTAGGCCAATGCGACCTCGTCGGGCCGTCCGTGTCGTACAACCATCTTCAGGCCCCGCTCGGCGAGGGTCGCCTGCGTCTCCCTTAGGCCTTCAAGCATGAAGGTGTAGTGGCGCAAGTTGGCCTCGGGATAGTCGTCCATGAGACCAAAGACCACGAGAAGGGGTCGGCCCTCAGCGTTCGCCTGTTCCAGAGCATACGCCAGGGCTGGATTGTGAACTGCCCGCTGGGACTGTTGCATCCAGTACAGCACGTACCGCCCGTCTTCACGTAGGGGCTCGTCGTTGAGAGGCTGGATACGTGCCGGGTCGACGGCAGACATATCAAGTTTGACACAGCTCAGGAAAATCAGTGGTTGAAAAACGGCCTATCTGATCCGCCTTTCCCCCTATCCGCCGCCAGAAATTGATTGTGACCGGATCGTTTCGACTGGACGTGGCGTGCAGCCCTATGCAGCAGCCTGGCCCGCCGTCCCCCGTACGTCCCTCGTCAGCACACTGACACCGTCCGTCGGAAAGTTCAGCTCCCCTTCGCTGGCGGCCACGACCGACGCGACCATCGTGTCGCCGGTTACGTTGTTCGTAGTCCGAAGCATATCAAGGGGACGGTCGGCCGCCCAAATAAGCGCGATACCTGCACTGGGGACCCCAATCGACTCCAGAATGACCACGAGCATGACGGTCCCCGCACTTGGCACCGCCGCCGCCCCGACCGAGGCCAGGGTCGCCAGGAGCACGATGTTCAACTGTTGCGTGAGAGCGAGACTGATGCCCAACACCTGCGCAATGAAGACGGCGGCGACCGACTGGTAGAGCGCCGTGCCGTCCATGTTGATGGTGGCCCCGAGTGGTAGCACAAACGAGGAGACTTCTTCCGACACCCCGAGATTCTTCTCCGACACCTCCATCGTCACCGGAAGCGTGCCGCCACTCGAGGAGGTGGAAAACGCCACGAGCTGCGCCGGAGCAATCGCCCGAAAATAGTCTACCACGGAGACAGACGTGAAGGTCGACATAAACGCCGGGTAGACCGCAAAGACCATGATTCCCAGGCCCAGTATGACGGTAAGGCAGTAGAATCCGAGGGCACCTAGGAGATTCAATATACCTCCCGTGCCTCCGCCTGCAATTGACGTAATGGCATCCGCCAGTAAGCCGAACACCCCCACCGGTGCCATGAGCATGATGAACTCTACCAAACGGATGATAAGCGAATTGAGACTCTCAAAAAAGTTCAACAAAGGGGCCGCTTCCTCGTCCGGAATCAATAAGAGGCCGATGCCCAGAAGGATAGCCACAAATACCACCTGGAGCATATTTCCGTTGTCCGACGCCGAGTTGAAAAAGTTGGACGGAACCATGTCGACGAACGGCTGGAGCGGCCCCCGCTCTTTGGCCCCAGCAGCCATCTCCTTGCTCATCTCGACCTCCTCCTGGTACGTCTCCTGGAGCCGCTGCTGCGTCTCGCTCGTCACCTGATTCCCGGGTTGCATCGTATTGACGAGCACCAGGCCAATGGTGAGCGCAAGGGTCGTCGTGACGAGGTACAGGCCGATCGTCTTCCCGCCGATTCGGGATAAACGGCTGAGATCGCTGAGAGAATTCACCCCGACGATGAGCGAGGCCAGAATAAGCGGGACGGCAATCAACTTCAGCAGGTTAAGGAAGATCGTGCCGAAGGGAGACACCCAGTTGGTCGTAAAGTCTCCCCACCCGGCAGAGGCGGCGACGATCCCATAGGCAAGCCCAAGGACGAGACCAATGAGGATTTGCCAGTGCAACTTTTTGTACCAGGACATAAGTTTGTGCAGTTAAACGCGGAATGCGAAAACAGGGGGCGGTTTCTGAGCGTCACGCCTCAAGAAAAGGCACAACACTCGGTCCAACAACCCCTTCAATCGGCGTAAATCGGCGGTTTGACCATACCGACGCCTACGAAAATGTGAGTCCCCCTGAACTACCAGAACATGAACGCCACTAGGGCTCCGGCCATCGTGCCGAGGCCGTTCACGACCTCATTGTTGATTCCCCTCCACCCTCGAACCAGTCTGTCGTCCGCTCCGGTGGGCTGCTCAACCAAGCGACCGGTGTTCGAGTCCCGGTATCGAGCCTGCAGAAACGCTCCAGCGAGGCTATCCACCGTCATACCCGCAACTCCCGCCCCGACAACGGCCACACCACCGGGGTCCCAGCCGACCGGGCCAAGTCCCCCGCCGATAAGGACAGCCGCACCCGCCACACTTGTTGCTCCCAGGACCGCCCCCACTGTACCTCCCAGGGAAACCGCTCCGGATGTTCCGACCTCCACCCGTCCCGTCGTTCGAAGCGACCAGGGGCGAGACGACGAGAGCACACCAACTTCCGTAGCCCAGGTGTCTGCGGCCGCGGCCGCCAGCGCCCCAAGGAAGCCGGCGTAGCAAGCATCCTGAAGCTGTCCAGGTGTGGCCGGTGTAAGCGCATAGACGGAAAGGAGCAGCCAGGCCACACCCCCATTGGCTAGAACTTGACGAAGCTGACGTCCGCCCCCGTCCTCTTCGTCTGGATGTGTCTGACAACCTCCCCGGCTCACGAGCGAGAGCGCACTTGAGAGCACGAAGTAAACAACCCCAGGAAGCACCCAGGCCCCCCCCCCCCCCCCCCCCACCCGGGCGGCGAAAAAGG
>CAYULG010000028.1:0-18895 GCA_964445365.1 uncultured Salinivenus sp.
CCGAGGCCGAGGACCTCGTGCCGGCAGGGGGGGATGGCTCTGCCGTCGCGTAGCGCGACGTTGCCCAGGCGACCGAGGGACGAGTCCCTTCAGGAGTACATCCCTCAATCAAGGTTCCTCTCGGCGTCAGATCCCAGGGAATCCTGAGACTTGAGAATGCCCGCTCGCCTGCCTGCAAGCCGGGGCACCCCCTCAGCTACAAGGATTGAGAGAAATCCGACGTTTGCCACTCCCCGTAGATTTAACATCCAGCCGTGGTGTCCCGATAACCGAGGACAGACCGTTTGCCGGGACCGACTGCTCACTGCCAACGACCGCGACCACGGCGCCCGTGAAGCGTTCCGCCCACACCTGACTGATCACTCTGGTGCTCCCAGTGACGGGCCCGGAGCGACGACTTGCGTTCAGTACCTCAGTACCCTGGTCGATGAACACTGAGCGATTGGGGGGCGGTCAGCCCATGGCGCGGAGGTCATCTCTGACTCACCCTCTAAATCGAAGAGAGCCCTCAGCCCAGGCAGGATCTGAAGACAGTTCTGGGGCGACCGAGTACGGCACCGAGTTTGACCTCACAGAAATCGATCGTGAGACGCTCAGCCGGTCATTTAGGCGAATGCGAAGAATTTTCCGGCCCTCGACCTTTCTGCGACGGCCAGAGACCGTCATGACCGACTCGTTTCTGAAACTCTTTGAGGCATTTCGTCCAGAGGGCTCGTCTCGTTCTTCGAGGAGAACGGCTCAGGTCCACGTCTACCGACTGCTCACCCTTCTCGGTACAGTCCTCTTGCCGGGTTTCGGGATCTTGTATAAGACGTCCTCTCTCGACGTCTTCGATCCGATCTGGGTCCGTCCAACCACCGAAAGTCGCCTTGAGAGCTTGCTTCAATCGATTGAGATCCCAGGCCGGAGTCTCGAATAAACTGAAACCGAACGAAAAGAGCCTCAAAAAGAGGGAGTGGTGCGCGACCATCTTCAACAACTGGTCTGACAACCAACTGCTTCTGCATCAGATAACAGAGCCTCCTGGAGAGGTGTTTGCGTGCACAGAACGATAGCATCTGACCCGTAGGAATTCGATGCGCCATGTTCAACACGTTTCGTGCAGGGCCTGAAGACCTGGTCTACGTCGGGTATCTTCTGGCATTCATCCTTGCGTCGATCACCTGTCTGGGGGCTGCCTGGCGGGCCCGACAGATCCCCTACGCCGACACGCGGCGGGCCCTGGTCTCTTTTTTTGGCGGGAGTAGCGTCTGGGGAGCTGCTTACGTTGGGTTTCTCCTCGTCCCCTCTCCGCTGGGGAAGCACTTGTTTTATCAACTGAGTTTACTCGTAGGCTTCGCCACCGTGTGGGCCTGGCTCTGGTTCTGTTTCGCATACAGCGGAAGGGGCCTCCATCGAAACAAAACCGTCCAGCGGTTTGCGGCCGTCGTGTACGGGGGGGTCACGCTTCTGAAAGTGACCAATCCCCTTCACGGCCTCTACTACGGGCTGGAGTCGGTCGGCGAGCCGTTCGGGCTGGTCGTCGTGCATGGCCCCCTCTACTGGGTTGTGATGGCCCTGGCCTACGCCCTATCCGCGGCCGGCTATCTGGTGCTGTACGAGCTCTTCCTCAAGACAGGAACACGAACCGGTCCACTGGCGGTGTTGACGGGCCTGACGGCCCTGCCGGCCGTCTTCAACGTGATCGGGCACGTCGATCAGTCGTTCTTGGACATCACCCACGAGCCGCTGGGCGTGGCCGTGTTTGCTGTGGGCCTCCTCTTTGCCTATACATACCAGTTCAGCGCGGTTCGTGTGGCGGGGAGCTTAGAGGCTCCCAATCTGATGCTCGGGAATGGAGACACAATTCGGGACTACGGGACGGGCGCCGCCCAAATGCTTCCGGAGTTAGGACAGCGGGCGATCGGGGAGCCGCTGTCGTCGGTGCTTCCGGGCCTGGCGAAGGCACTGCGCGAGGACAAGCAAATCTGGGAGAAAGGGCGAGGACCGGACGCGGAGTACTACCGGATCACGGAAACGAGTTTGGCGGGAAGCCCGAAAAGCCGAATCGTCATCCTCTCGGACATCACCCAGTACGAGCGGCAGCGGCGGGCCCTCGATCGCCAGAACGACCTGTTTAGGCGGGCACAATCCCTGGCCGACGTAGGGGCCTGGGAGTACGACCTGGATAACGACCAACTCCGATGGAGCGATGAAGTATACCGAATCTACGGGATGGCTGAAAGCTTTGAGCCCACTTTGGAAAAGGTGATTGAGTTGACTTGCCCGGACGATCGTCCGCGAACCCGTGAGGCCTTAAATCAGGTCATAGAGGATGAGGCGCCGCAGGACTTAGACGTTCGCTTGAAGCGAGACACAGATGGAATGTCCAATTGCACCGGGGATGACGACAGCCGCAGTCCTTCGGACCCTCAAGTGCTTGCTGAGCGCGATCCGGACGCTACCGTTCCTGCGCAATGGGTTCGCATTCGCCTTGTGCCACGGATCTCGGATGGACCCTCCCCTTCGGAGAATGGCAGAGCACATGACGACAGGAGCTCGTCCAGCACGACGCGCCTCATTCGAGGAGCAGTTCAAGACATCACTGAGCAAAAGCGGCGAGAACAGCGGCTCCGCACGGCGAAGACCCGTGCCGAGGAAGCTGCCCAGCTCAAGTCGGCTATGCTCGCGAACATGAGCCACGAAATCCGCACGCCGCTAACGTCCATCATCGGCTTTGCCGAGGCGCTGGGCGAGGAGGCCGACGACCAGGGAGGACCGACGTCTCGCTTCGCTACGCTCATCGAGCAGAGTGGACGACGCCTTATGGAGACGCTCGATGGGGTCTTGAACCTCTCGAAGCTGGAGGCGGGGCAGATGGAACTGGCGTCCCAGCCGGTCGACCTGTCTGAACAGATCCAGGAGGTGACTGAGGAGCTTCGCCCCAAGGCGGAGGAGAACAATCTCGACCTGGACGTTGAGCTCAACGGAACTACTCCCTGGGTCGAGGCCGACACCGGCGGCATACAGATTGTCCTGCAGAATCTTGTGTCCAATGCGATTAAGTATACGGAGACAGGCCGGATCCACATCCGGGTTCGGGACGCCGGTGACACCCTGGCCCTCGTGGTCGAAGACACCGGAATCGGGATCGACCCCGACCGCGTCGAACGTCTCTTCGAACCGTTTCGGCAAGAATCGGAGGGGATCGATCGTGAATACGAAGGCACGGGGCTGGGCCTCGCCGTGACGAAGAAGGCCGTCGATCAGATGGACGGTGAGATTGACGTCGAAAGCACGCAGGAGGAGGGGAGTCGATTTACGGTGCGCTTTCCCAAGGCCAGGAAGCCGGCGAGGACGGGTCGGAGATAACCCCATCGCCCCACACCCGGGGTCCGATTTTCCGTCTCCGTCTGCTCCGCTCCATTGGTGGAGGGGCAGAAGCTACGTCGTGGGCGAATGGGAGGCTGCGACCAATGGCCGACGCCGCCAAAAGAGCGCGCAAACGAGCTCGACACGCGAGTGTGCTTGGCTTTCGAGCAAGCCCCCAGCGGGACGGCGAGGAGATCTCGTACCGAATGTGAGTTTTTACGGTACCATTTTCCGCTGTCTTGTGAATGTCAGGACGACCCGTGTGTCTGTTTAGCAACGCCGATCAATTTGACCTCGCGGGACGCCGTTGGATTCCAACGGTGCTTCCTCGGTTCGTCTCCTTCGATCGAGAAGGCTCCGTTCGGGCAATGCGGCAGACACCCGTAGCAAATCTGGTCGGCGCTAAGCGCGTACCGCCCCGCCGGTCGTCCCGACGTCGGCCTAACACCGATTGCCGAGGATCATTGTACACTTACGAAGCACTCTCGGAAGACGAAGTCGCCCCGGTTTCGAATCCGTGCGGGCCCTGCACACGAGAGGCGCCTCGTCGCTTGCGTCGTCGCGCGTCCCATCCGTTGTTGGAAGGATCGAGACTCGCCCCCGAAAGAATCATCCTATCGAAGGTCGATCTCGACGCCGAGGGAGGGGAGGGTGCTGAGGACATCGAAGGGGACCTTTTCGGAGAAGAGGGGTGAAACTCCCCGTGTCGGACTGGCAGAGAGATCCGTGTCGGCGGTCTGGTTTGGAAACGAGATATTGAGCCGCGACTCGAGGAAGATCGACATGCGATTGTCAACGGCAACGCTCAAGCCGATCCCTGCAGTGGGACCGACCCCAATCTTTTCAATCCCGGAGGATGCGTTGACGCCAATGTCGACGTACGGCACTACTCTCCAGCGCCGAGCGCCCAGTTTGTGTCGTGCGAGTATTTGAAAGGTGTGCAGGTACCTGTTTCCGGCCTCAAGTCCCTCATCGTCGGGGTGGTAGTAGGAACCGAGTTGGTACCCGATCCCGAGGGACGATGACCTGGAAAATTTATACCCCACCTCGAGAGCAAAGGCGTACTGCAGGCCGTCCCCGGCAAACTTCTGCGAGTCGACGAGGTCCCTGATCCCAGTCTCCGTGCCGGCGTCCCCGGACAGGTCCGACGCGCCCTGTCCAAATTTGAGATAGAAGACCTCCGCCGTGCGAGTGGGTTGCCCCTCGGCGGCTCCGACGACAAGAAATGGGAGAAAAGCGACGAGAAATACAGCGAGAGTAGGTCTCAGCATGAAAAGCGTGGTCGGCGGAACGAAACACAGTGTTTGAAAAGGCGATCCTCGGTGACGGGATGGCGAGATATGTTCGGTGCGCCTCGTCCATCCAAAGTCAGTTCACCCGCAGGATACAGTTTTCGACGCCTTCCCCTACCATTTTTAGTAGTAGTGTGGCCTTGGCATCGAACTGATGGCACATAACAGATCCCCGCTTCGACACGCCGTGCTCCATTGTCCGGCCGATCGTCTCTCGGCTGTCTGGGGGAGAAAGTTAGCAGAGGTAGGACAGGGAGGCCTGCCCGCCCGTTCTCCTGATAGATGACACAGCTTACACCAATTGCGAGGGTTCGGCGTGCATTTCTTACTTCTCGACCTGCCAAGTCCCCGTACGCGTTTAGCGACATTCCTCGTGTGCGTCGGAGTTGACCAAAAGCCGGGCTTTTGACCACGGATTTTGTCCTGCTCGACGATTCCAAGCCCTCGGAGCGCCGTTGGACTCCAACGACCTTTCACCGAACAGCATGATTGGTGTCGCTAAACACCTGCAGGTCTGCTGAGGCCTGACGGGTCTTTCCCTGCAGAATCTGTACAACAGCTCGCCGCAGATGGCATCACGAGTCAGACCGTGCCTCAGAGTGAAATGCCCTCCCCATTTGATGCTCTCACCATCCAACATTGTCTCAGACGAGTCGAAGACTGGTGCATCTATGCCTCAGACTGTTTTTGTCGGAGATCGGCCGGCATCTTAAGAATCTCGGTTTCAAGGGCCTGCCCCCAACGCCTTCGTGCCTCCAATTCCGTGCTATTCCGTCTGTCGCGATAGCAGATCCAAAATCCTAGAACGTTTTTTGCAGTGCATGGGTGGTACGGGTTATCCAGCCCTGGCTGGAAGAACTGAAGTCCATTCCTGCTCTATACTTAGGCAGATATTCTCAGATATCTACACCCCTTCAGCGGACTGAAATGGCCTCGGCTATTGTGATATGGGCTCAGCAATCCACTTCCTCATCGATGACTCTCCGGAGCGCCTCCGGCAACACCCTACAGATGAAAATTAGCGACTGATTTTCGCGGCGTACGGGCACAAATCGCCGCGAATATCGTGCAGTCCTCGAATACAGACGCAACTTCCATCTTCTCCCTGGTAGTCTACAACCGACGTAATGAGTGAATCCCGTTCGGAGAGGCGAGGCACTCATTCCGTGCAGAACTTGAGCCTGCCCCCAATCCCGAGGGTGCTCCCGAAAGTCCTGGATTGCCTTCATGCCTCCGAGTTTGTGGACAAGGGGGACATTCTCACCGCCGTCCAATGCGGCTCAAATCTGGAGAAGAGGGTTCTGAACCGAATCAACTCGCAACTTCCGCGCCCCGTCGGGAATGTCGATCAGGCCATCGAAATGGTCGGTGCGACGACGGCCGCGGGCGTGGTTATCAAGCTGAGCATGGACAAGTTGAATGTGCTTCGAAGGGGACCTGCCCGTTCGTGCGTTCGTCAGTTAATCCAACACAGCGAGTCGACTGCGATCTTGGCTCGTTATCTCCTCCGCGAGCGGTCCTCCGATAGCGTAGTGGAGACGAGCGATCCCGAGGACGTCGATCTGGCCCAAACCGCTTTTGCGAAGGGCTTCGTTCACGACCTCGGGAAGCTGGTACTGATCTACAACGACCCGGAGAAGGGGGCAGCGCTGTACGGCGACGACTGGATCGACAGAGGGCCCGAAGGGGTGAGCGACCGCGCTGTGGAGCGGCGCGCGTTCGGCCACGATCACACAGAGGCAGGAGCGTACGCAGCGGCTGAGCTCGGCCTCCCTGACGGGCTCGTCGGCGTTGCGGGGGACCATCACGATCCGGATGCAACTCCGACCGACACGTCCGATGCCTGGGACTTCCGTGCCGTCCGGGCGGCCAACCTTGCGACCAAGGCAATGGGGGCCCGTTTTTCCGGGCTGTACGCACAGGACGTTTCGCTGAACTGGGACACCTGCGCAAAACATCCCGCCTGGTTTCACTGGAAGACCACTTCCGTAGCGGATCCGGAGACCCTCGGGAACGAGGACTTCGTTCTCTACAGCGAGTTCTTTCTGGATGATTCCGGCTCGGGACGCTCACTCTCGTAGTCGCCTCAATTCGTTGAGGGCTCAAAACCCGGTTTGCAAGCGGATTTGGAGACAGTGGCAGACGCTGCAAGACCGTCCGAGCAATTCCCCGTCGTGGTCAACGAAGCGAGTACAGATGCCATTTTCCGCGAGAGCCACGACGTTTAAGGCCATGTGCACCCCACCAGGGAAGGCCTCCAACCGAAGAACGCGAATCTAATCGCGGCGCCGATCCCGGCGTCCGCCCGCTCGGACCAGTCGGTCATCTTGCCCCCCTTTCGAACACACGTCTTCAAGAAGGGCTCACTCTACCAGTGCGGGTCCGTTGCTCACGCGCCTCACACCCAAACCCCGACAGTTACGGGCCCGTCTCGGTCGGTGCAGTGAAGCAGAAGTCGCGTAGAGCCCCCCGGATCAGGGCCGGGGCCGCGTCTCCGGTCGTTCTGGTTGTCCGCCCACTCCAGCGGCAGTTCCGAATATGGGGGATTACAAAGAATCTGATACCTGGTGAGGGCCCACACTGGCACCATCACCTTCTCCAGAGCCACTGACCGATCGAGCCAGCCTGAGAGCCAAGTGCCCGAACGCTTAAATGCCCCTCCGCGCATGTCGATAACAAATGTGAACAGGAGGCAACGACGTAGGCGCAAAAGCTATCTTCTTGCCCGACTTCGCCCAAAAGAGCTGCACCACAGGAGCATGCAGGGTTGACCCTGTCGTTCAATCCCAGAAGGTAAAGGCCATGGCCGGTGAGAATACCTCTTTCCAAAAGACGGGCCGGGTGTGAACGCAGATCCCGGGAGCGTGTCAGGTTGTAGTGACGGCCGATTCCGTTCCTATGATCACACTGCAAGACAAAATCCCGAGAAGGGAACGACGACCCCAGCCGCGAGAGAACGGCGCATTCTTAGGGAGCCAGGCAATCTGACCCCTACGACTGCAAGATCTCCTCAATGTGACCGGAAACGAACTTCATGGGCAGCACCAACCCGATCGATCTCGGGAATACGTGGGGAACCCCCTCGTCGGACTGGTCTCAGCCCTAAGATGACTCGAGACATAGAGGGTTTGGCGTACCTCACGCCTTGAAATAGCGAATACCAAGCACGCCCCCCGGATGTTACGATCTAATCCTATCTTTTTGGTCTACGTTTTCGTCTTCAGCGCAACAGCCATCGGATGTCTGGCTGGGGCGTGGCGGGCCCGACGCACCTCCCCGGGCGGCGTGCGTCACGGTTTGATCGGCCTGCTGGGCGCCAGCGGGCTCTGGGCTCTGTTTCACGTGGGGGTTTTCCTCTCTCAAACCCTCTGGCTGAAGACAACCTTCTACGAAATGGGGCTCATCGTCGGTTGCGGAACAGTTTGGGCGTGGCTTTGGCTGTGCTCCGCATACAGCGGACGCAGGCTTCACCGGAGCCGGTCTGTTCAACGGGGGGCCTTCATCGTGCTTGCTGTCGTGACCCTGACCAAGTTGACCAATTCCTGGCACGGACTATACTTCAGTGCCGAGTGGACCTCGGCTCCATTTCCCTTTCTTTCGGTCGACCACCACGTAATCTACTGGGTGACTGCGGGTCTGTCCTACGTGCTGGCGGCCGTCGGCTTCTGCATGCTGGCCGAGCCGCTGCGGCGAGCGAAGATGGGGAGTGGCAAACTAGCCGTTCTCTTCGGCCTTACGGCCCTGCCGCTCGGGGCCAATGCCGTCGGGTATACCCAGCCCTGGCTTCTGGAGTTGAGTCACGAACCGGTCGGGGTCGCGGCTTTCGCACTGGGCGTGCTTTTTGTCCATCGGGAGCAGTTCGAACGGGTCTCGCAGGTCGGTCGCCGGGAGGATCCAGCCCTGGTTCTCTCTCGAGAAGGTCAAATTCAAAATTTTAATGGGCAGGCGGCCCGGCTTTTTCCATCGCTCAGCCGGGCGAAAACCACTGACGCTTACCTTTCGGACATCATCCCCTCACTTGCGAAGGCGCGCGGCAGCGCGGAGAAGCACATTGCTGAGATTGAGGACTGCGACGGTGAGCGACGGTGGTTTCGCCTGTCTGAGAGCTCGTTTCGCCGGGACCTGCGGCTGGTGATTCTCACTGACGTGACCGAACAGGCGCTGCGACGGCAGAACCGGGAAGCTCGCCTGAATGCTCTATTCGAGCGCTCCCCCAACATGATCCACATACACGACGTGGAGGGGAGCATCCTTCGGGCGAACCCGCAGTTTATTGAAGAGACCGGCTACCGCCAAGACGACCTGGAGGGACTAAGGGTATGCGATCTAGATTCGTCGGTCGACCCGGCGACGGCCGTCGAGCGATGGGCTGGAATGAGGGTTGGGGACCGCCACCGAATGGAAGGCACCTACCGCTGCAAGGATGGGTCAACCTTTCCGGTCGAGGTAGATATTCGGCGGCTAAGCCTGGAGGGAGGGCGTCAGTTTATGGCGATCAGCCGGGACATCACCGACCGGAAACAGGCAGAGCGAGAACTCCGGGAAGAACGGGACCGCCTACAGACGCTGTTTGAGAATCTCCCGACGCCAGTAGTCCGGTGTCACGCCGCCGGTGGGGAAGCAGAGATCACGGATGTGAATCCAGCCTTTGAAGAGACCTTTGGCGTCCGCCAGCCCGAAGCAGAGGGGCGGGACCTCAATGCCCTTTTGGTGCCGGAGGAGAGGCGAACGGAGGCCACTGAGATTGACCAGCGCGTTCTGGAGGAAGGCCCTCAGGTGCAGGAGGTCCGCCGAATCGCCGCGGACGGCCCTCGCGACTTCCAGGTTCAGGCCGCCAGTCGGCAGCCGGAGAAGGCCCCACCAGAAGTGTACGCCATCTACGTCGACATCACCGAGCAGAAAAAGCGGCAGCGGCGGTTGCGACAGGCAGGAACCTTCTTCCAGAATGCTCAGGATGCCCTCTTTCTGGTTGACGTTTCGGACGAGGAGGACGTGTTTACGATTCAGCGAGTGAATCCTGCCTACGAGGAGGAAACGGGGCTTTCCTCGGAAGGCCTCCGTGGCCAAACCCCTCGGGATATCTTCGGGGAGGAAGCGGGAGCGGAGGTCGAAGGACGGTACCGGAGATGCGTTCGCCGCGGCGAGCCCATTGAGTACGAGGAGGCGTTGCCCGTGGGGGGGGAAACGACGTACTGGACGACCCGGATTGCCCCCGTAGAGGTGGATGGGGAGGTGCAACAGCTCGTGGGCACCACCCGTGACATCACCGAGCGGAAGGAGCGGGAGCAGGCGCTCCGCGAGGCGAAGGAAGAGGCGGAGGCGGCCAATCGGGCCAAATCCGTCTTTCTCGCCAACATGAGCCACGAAATTCGGACGCCGCTGACATCGATTATCGGCTTTGCCGAGGCGCTCGGCGAGGAGGCTGAAGAGTGGAAGCGGTCCCCTAGCGAAGCCGATCTCTCGACGCTGTCGCGGTTTTCGGAACTGATCGAGCAGGGCGGAAATCGCCTCATGGACACCCTGGAGGGTGTGCTGAACCTCTCAAAGCTGGAGGCCGGGCAAATGCAAATGAACTGCCACCCAGTCGATTTGGGCGAGCAGGTCCGGAACGTTACCGATGAACTTCGGCCGCGAGCCGCGGAAAAGGAGATCGACCTTCAGGTCGAGGCAAACGGCGCGAGCCCAGAGGTCGAGGCCGACGCCAGAGGGGTGCAGATCGTTCTGCAAAACCTCGTGTCCAATGCGATCAAGTACACGAAGGAGGGAGGACGAGTTTGGATCCGATCATATCAGGAGGAGAACCGGGCCACCTTGGAGGTGGAAGACACCGGGATCGGGATGGAAGAGGCAGTGGTCAATCAGATTTTCGAGCCCTTCCGGCAGGTTTCTGAAGGAACGAGCCGAGAGTACGAGGGGAGCGGTGTAGGACTCGCTGTGACCCAGAAGGCCGTCGAAAGCATGGACGGCGATCTTGCCGTGGAAACCGAGAAAGGAACGGGGAGCCAGTTTACGGTCCAGCTGCCTATGACCGAGAACGATTACGTATCGGGACGTGAGGCGAAACCAGCGGAAGACGAATCAGACGAGTGGGCAGGCGAACTTGCGAAATAGCCCCAGCGCGTTGTTGCACCGTACGGTAGCGGCCCGCGTGGTGTCCCTGAAAATACAAGGGACCGACTCTCCACCCTACCGGTCCGGGAGAACACACAGAAATCGTCGTCCGGGAGGGCCGCGAAGGTCTCTGAGGCCGTTTACAGCCGCAGTATCCCCAATCTCATCAGGCATCCGATGGAGGCGGCACCGTCACCGCAAAACGGTTTCCGCCCTTTCCAGAAGCTTGCCTGGAGACTCCCCAGAATGCCGGGACGCGCGGAGCGCAAGCTGATACAGGCGGCGTGCTTCTTCGTTTGTCATCTCGTCGATGGCAGCACGAGCCCGTTCCCGAATTTTCTGCTCGACGGCGTTCCAGGACATATCACGGCGGTTCGGTTCGGTATCCGTGGCAAGCGACTTTGTAGAGTTTGTCATCATGGTTTGGGTTGGGTATCAGAGGTTGTGCGTTTTGTCTACCTCAAATCTCGTACAAAAGGTCTTCCCTGAACTATGGCATCGTGCCTCGTTCTCGAACAAGCGTTTTTCTCAGAAGAGAAATATATCTGTAGAGAGCGGCGTCTCTCCGCTAAAAAGTAGTTGGGAGGGGAAGCCGTCGTATCGACCCTCATAAAAAGACGTACAAAGACAATGCCGTCCGTAACCCATGACGTTCGGGTGCGCAAGGCCATCGTGTCGAGGCGGATTCTAATCATCTGCGTGCGGGTACCAACAGTGCTCTCCGTGGTCTCGGCGGGCTGAAGAGGGACGAAAGGACCTACATCTGTCGACATCGGTTTCTGAGATCGGTCGTGGAATGGGGATATCGAGGCGATGCCGTGATGCGTTTGCTAGAAGGCGGAAAAAACATCCGCGGGGCCTCCGGCAAAGGGAGTGGGTCTGTGGGCCGGGTGCGCCTCGGTGTAGGCGACCAGTGATTGCCAGGCCCACGGACAACTCTCGTCTCAATATCGTGTCCAAATCCGGTCTCGGCCGTGAAGAGCACCTGGTGGACCGACGCATTTCGACAGCATCTGATGTCATCTACGAGCGTTTGGTATGCACGCGCTTTTACTGAATTCATCGTCCTCCTGCGGCGCTGTTGGCCTCCAACGGCGCTACAGAGCCCCACGGACTTGAACAGCGGAATAAGACTCAAGTGGATGGACCGTCCAACCTTCGAGGTCTCGCATAACGAACCTTGATGGACGACATGGGATCGTGGCGGAAAGCGAGGGTGGCATCAGCGCTCAGTGCCGTAGCGTCTCACGAATCTTCTCAAAACGTCATGCTCGCAGTCGATACTATTCTAGTCGCCCGGGATTCCTCTGCGGCCTCGCGACGTGCTCTACGCGCTGGGCTCTTTTTCGCGGCAAGGATGCAGGCGGGTCTTCACATACTGCACGTTTTCCAGGATCAAAAAGGCGTCTATCCCACCCAGGACCTCGATTCGGTACAGACGGAGTTGGTCCAGTCCGGCCTCGTGTCCGATCAGACGCTTAAATCTGTTTCGGTCTTCGCGGCCGAGCGGCAGAAGACAGCTGCAGGGCCTACGATTCTACGGTACGCCGAGGAAGAAAACGTGGACCTGGTTGCGCTCGGCACGCACGGACGCAGCGGCATGAAGCGCGTGCTTATCGGCAGCGTGGCCGAAACAGTGATTCGCCGTGCCGACCGTGCCGTGCTCACCGTGCGGGGTCGGGAGGCGGAAGAGAAAACAGCCCTCAAAGGCATTGACCGCATTCTCGTACCCGTTGACTTTTCGGAGCATGCGCTTGAGTCTACACGCGTTGCGATGGAGTGGGCCGAGTTCTACCACGCACAGGTTGACCTTCTGCACGTGACCGACGACAATCGGCGTCAATCAGGTGGTGAGACATCCCCGGTCGGATCCAAGGAACCGGCGGACCAGGACAAGGCATCGTCTGACCTTTCGTCATCATCGATGGTCCGATCGAAGCTCATCGAGTTTGCGAAGGACTGCTCCCGGTTCGATGTCCCGGTCGATCTCCACGTAGAAGGTGGGGACGCCGGCAACGCAATCATCGAGTTTGCAAACGGCCGTGAGACGGACTTCGTGGTCATGTCTACTCGGGGCCGTACCGCCCTTGAGCGCTTCGTGCTCGGCAGTGTCACAGAGACGGTCGTGCGGCACGCGACCTGTCCGGTTCTCACGGTACGGACAACCGGACAGTCCATCCGTGCGACGGCGCTTGAATGAAACAGGGCGCCTGAATTCTACCGAGGAGTGGAAAAGGGATGCACGGGCCGCAGTCTTCGGTCCGTCAGCCGGGGCCGACCCGCCTCTGCCGTCGTGCTACCCGCCTGTACGGAGGGGAACGGACACCATCACGTGCATCATTCCGGCGTCCAGTGTTGAGAACCCGCCGATTCGGAGTTCAACGCCATCTCCGAGGGCTATGAAGGGCAGTGGAAAAAAGGTAATCGGTTTCGCCCAACTCAACTGGTAGCACGACGCCTTCCCGTTATCCCTTTCGTAGCAGATGTCCCCGTCGTACCCGGTGGCGGCGCTCACACCGAGCCCGAGCCCAAGCCAGTCTGTAATCTGATAGGAGCCCGTGAGGCCGGCGTAAAGGGTCAAGTTCCATACGCTGTTGTGGTATCCCCCACCCAGGACGCCGTACCGCCAGGCACCGTGCGTCCAGAGGACCTCCCCTCCCCCTCCAAGGGTCCATCCATTGTTCGTTTCGCTCCTCGATCCAAAGTGGGACGACGGCCCATGTGCGTTCACGCGCACCTCCTGGGCATTGACCGTGGAAGCCCCAAGCAGGAAAGCGCCAGCTAGAAGGCATACGGCACGTTTCAGATCAAAAGGGGGCACGAAAATCCAGGCCTCCAGCCTGCGTCAAATCGAAGAAATCACGATCGCTGCGGACGTCACCATCCCCGAAAAAATCGCCTCCGCATTGCCCGTGGTCGTTCCGATTCCCCGAAGGTTGTCGGGAGTGGTGTGGCTGGATTATCGACCGGCGCGAACAATCTTTTAGCTCGCGTGCTGGTCTTCGACGACCGGTGGCGGCCCGTGGGGCGGAGCGGGCGGTTCAAAGACGGAAAGTGGAGAGGCGATGCAGCAATCGGCCACTGGCGCGGGACGGATTTGACGAGAAGAGAAGTCCGGACGGTCGCCCAGGATACGAGAACGAGGGCGACGACGAGTCACGGGCGAGACGCGCCACGAGACGTGGTCGTCGGTTCCGAATACCTTCTTGGGGGGCGGCCTACAGACGCGTTCAAACGCCAGACACGAGCGAAGATCTCACCTCTACGACGCACGTCGTCTTTTCCTTGAGCGGCGTAGAGATCCACTGGAACGAGGTCTCTGCACGGGTCCGGGTTTCACGAGGAAAAAGCCTGTGACCCGGAAAAATGACGTTCGGGAGCTCAAGCCGCCTCACGACGACCTCTCCACTTCTTTCGTCTCGCCTGGATGAAGAATGGCTTCTATTCCTCTCACACTTAAGATTTCTGACAGCAGGGCGATAACTCCCGGCAGATCGGCGGATCACCATTAGCAACAAGCCGGGGGCCGTGCATAACAGCACGTGCATTCACCGGCCGCAGGAGGGCGGTTGTGAGACGCATTCCCACCCCCCTTCGGCCTGGCCCGATGCTGCCCCCCAAACCATTCAGCGACGGGTTCGATTTTCGCTCGGCTCCGACGAACTGGACAGAGCAATTCGACGCCGAGGTGTCCCGTCCCACGAAGTGACCTCCTACCCACGATCTTCCTTCAACAAGATGCGATCGTCCCCATGTACAGGTACAGCGCCCTTTTCGCCTCCGTCGTCTTCGGACTTGTGCTCATGACCCTCACGGCGTGCGATTACACGGTTCCGGAGGGGGGAACGCTGGACGTTCGTCTCAGCAGCACGTCCAGCGACATCGATCTCAACAAAGCAGTGGTGACCGTCGAGCACGTGTCGATCGCCTCGAACTACGACGAGTCCGAGCCATCCCGCTTCGAGAGCTGGCCGAACATGATTTCGGACGATGTCGAGGTAGATCTAACTCAGGTTGAAGGGACTACGGATACGCTCCTGGCCCGCGATCAAGTCTTGCCCGGCGACTTTGATGGGTTGAACGTAAAGCTCGCTGAGACCGCCAAAATTGAATACCAAAAGAACGGCAAGTCCGTGCAGACCGAAGTGACCCTCGCGAAGGATGTTCACGGAAATGTCGCTCTCACGTTCGATCCCCTGCTGTTAGACTCCGCGAGCAAAGAAGCTACGCTGCACCTGCAGTTCGACCTTGGCAACTCGTTCCCGAAGAAGGAGGGAAAGCAGTCGTTTCAATTCCAGCCCTCGATGAGTGTGGACAAATTAGTCGTCAACGGAGACAAGCGTTCGGTGTCGAGTCGGTTGGAAACAGATGCGAAAGGGTCTCCTCCCATCTTCACGCGCGTTCGATCCCACATGCCCCAGCTTCGACTGAGTCCCAATCCGCTTGTGCCTACCTCAGCACTTTCCGGGAAATAAAGCCTTAATTGTCTCGGTCGAGCTCGTTGCGTCCCGCGAGAGAAGGAGTGCTTTTCGCACGGGACGGGTGCGGTCTCCCCTCTCGCCGTTCTGTAAATCAGCACTAGGCAGCGAACCAGTCCGCTGCTTAAGGCTGTTAGTCATCGTGCCACTCCAGGCGAGAACGCCCTACAGCCCGATGTCCTCGGCGGGATTGTCCTGGAAGGTCCCGGCCTCTTCAACGTACCGGTTGAACGTTTCCCAACTCTGGTGACCGGAGTGCTCCTTGACGCGCCGCTCGGCCTTCCCCGCGCGGATCGCCTGCGTAATGAAGCCGGCCCGGAGGGAGTGGGCCGAGTACACGTCCGGGTCGAGCCCGGCGTTCTCGGCGTGGCGCTTGAGCACGGTCGAGACGTACTGCCCAGTCATGGCCGTCTCGCCGATCGATTCCCCGCGGTGGAAGCGCCGGAAGATGTCGCCCTCGAAGGGGCCCTGGGTCTCCCGCTCGGCGGCCTGGAGCCACTGCCGGAGCGCCGTGACCGGACAGGTTTCCCGGTTTGAGCCGTACGGCAGGCCCTTCACGAGCCCTTCGCCCTCCTGGTCGGCCTTGGCCTTGCGGATGTAAATGTTCACGCCCTCCCCCTCGACGAACTGGACGTCGTCGGCCCGAAGCGCCACCAGTTCGCTCCGTCGGAGCGCGCCGGTCCAGCCGACGAGAAGAAGCGCCCGGTCGCGGAGAGACGTGAGCGTGAGGGCCCCGCTTGGCCCATCGTCCGAGACCGAGTAGCGGGGCAGGTGTTCGATGATGGATCTCAGGTCTTCGACGAGGAGGGGAGGCGCGCCGTCCTGTTGTCGCGTTTTCTCGCGGACGAGCCCCTTCCAGATCGTCCGCAGGGGGGCTTCGGCCACGCTGGCCGGCGACTCGTACCCCTCCTCTTTGTGCAGGGACGCGATCGCTGCGAGCCGACGCTCCAGCGTCGCGAGGCTCAGCGCATCCGCCCGCGCCCCAAGGTAGAGCCCGACCGTCTCCGGCTCGGCCGGGAGCCACTCCCGGCCAACCCGCTTGCACCAGTGACGAAAGTCCTCCAGGTCCGCCGCGTACGCCTTTATCGTGTTTTCGGCCTGCGCCTGGGCAGCAAACTCCTCCAGGCGGCCCAGGCTCTCTTGCAGCTCCCGCAGGCGCTCTGGGTCCTCCAGAGCCCCAGCGCGGGAGGCCTCAGCCTCTTCACCGTCTACATCGGGTGGTTCGACGGGTCCGTCTTGCCCGATCCGTGAACGGAACTCTCCCGATTCGTTCTGGGCGCCGGGGGGAGGGGCGAGCGTTCCCGACTCGGCCTCGCTCGGCCGACTTGACGACCGGTGTTCAGGGTCTGATTCGCCAGCGCGTTCGCTCATTGATCGGAGCGGTCGATTGGGAAAAGAGAGGCGCAAAATCCAATTGGCTTGATGGTACCTTCACTAACCTGCGCCGTTTCGAGATCCGATCCCGGAGTAAAAACGAACTCGGGGACAGGTGACTCCTCTCCCCCCCTGCTGCCCCCATCCAGGCCGACATCTTGAGTCCGTGGCGTTTAACCGGGGGGCAATGTCGCCACAGCGACGGGACCGCCAGTCCGTCGGTCGCTATCTCTCGGGCCTGCTGGGGAGCCGTCCGGCGTCGCCGGTGGCAACAACGAGAGGGGATGCCTGAAGGCGAGCACGGGCCCGAAGAGAACGTCGATGCGACTGAATGCGGGAGCGACCGATTCACGGCGCCCTTTCCGGGGGCACTGACGGAACCCCGGCATCAGCTTCGGCTTGCTGACTGGAACTCGTGCTTGCTGGTCTGATCTTTGTCAGTTTCATGAGCGGGGCTCAACATGCTATTCCCTAAGGACCACGCCACTCCGCAGAATAAGCCACGAGCAAGCTGATGGATGAAAATGAGACGACCGTTACGAGCCGATACCTGGCAGACGCAGCAAGCATGATTGCCGACGCAGCGGAAGGACAACCGCGCACCCTCGAGCGCCTCCGGTGCATACACGGGGAGGTGACGGTGATTCGGGACGACAACGGGACCGACATCGTGCTGCACGACCGCGACGTGACGGTGCACGTCCGCTTTGACTGAGCGTACGACCAAATCTCTGGATCGATAGCCCCTTCGGCCCTTCCCGTGCGAACGCCGGGCGAACGTGTGTACGGCGGCAATACCGACGGACGAGAATGATTCGGACAGAAAAAATTGCGCTCGCTGGCTGGAAAAAATTGCGTGACGCCAGGCGGGACAGCGCGATCACACCGTTCCCCGCATCACACGGTTCAAGCATGAGAAGCGAACACCGAGTTCGACGAGAGACCAGCGAGACCGTCGGTCGCAACCAGGGAAGTCCCACTTCCCACCCCGTGAAGCGAAAGGAAAAGAAACCGATTGGAAACGTGAAGCGATGGGGAATCGAAGGAACCAACTGAGTCGCACGCTTTTTTCGCTAAGACACAGCGGACTTTGTCTTCGGAACGTCGGTTTTGGCTGCCGACCCAACCGGCGAGGAGTCGGCCGAGTTCGCTCACCTTGGCGGACCATCTAGATCCAGAGGGACCCCCCGCTCCCGGTCGTCGGGAAGGCCTGACGAGAGACAGTCCCCGCACCGTCCGGCCCTGAAAACCGGACGAGTCCGACGTGCCCCGTTCTGCCTTCCGGAACGGCTCATCTCTACGTCTCCTTGGTCCGTGCGGCCATCAAACCAAACGTGACGTGCGACTCGTTGAAGTATATCTATTACGTTTCTTCCGATCGTATTACGCATATTTCTTTTTAAGAATCGACATCCATGCTCAGGTCCTTCAGCACTGCCTGAGAGAATTGGTTCGGTGATTGCAGCGTCACAGTAATAGAGGGCGGGCCTGTGACGGCGGCGGTTCGTCTGCGGGAAGCGCTGTACGGTCCACCGCCGGCACGCTTCTTTGCTCCCGAATCTGTTGCCCCCCTGAATAGATGCTCCCACAATCGTCCCCGTTCCGATCTTCTTTTCGAGGAGCGCTTCTGCCCTCGGGTGATGCCTGTGCGGACCGAAATCACAGGCTACCGGAACCCGTCTTCGCTTCCCGTAAACCCGCCGGGACCGCTTAGACGGAGTTCGGAGACGCCGCACCCCCATTCACTGATTTCCTTTTGCCCGCCTCCCGCTCACTCCGATGTCCAGCAAGCAAGCCGCTAGCGACAGCATCCTTCATGACGACGATCGCTTAGGGGCCCTTCGCGGCCTCGACATCCTCGACACCGAGCCGGAGCCGGCCTTCGACCGGGTCACACGGCTTGCGACCGATCTTCTCGGCACCGAGGCGGCCCTCATCAATTTCGTAGCCGAGGACCGACAGTGGTCGAAGTCCGCGGTGGGATTTAGGCGAGGGGAAGCGGACATCGACGATTCGTTCTGCGCCCACGTCGTCGAGCAGGACGAGGCATTGGTCGTAGAAAACGCAGCCGAGGATGAGCGCTTCGCGGAGAATCCGTTCGTGACCGAAGACGACCTGCGATTCTACGCCGGCGTGCCTCTGGAGACCGGGGGTGCCCCCCCGGTCGGCACCCTCTGCGTGCTCTCTGGCGAGCCGCGCTCCGTGTCTGGGGAGGCGCTGCGCCAGCTTTCGGACCTGGCCGCGATAATCGAGGGCGAACTGGAGCGCCGGCAGGCCCACCGTGACCTG
>CAYULG010000029.1:0-17515 GCA_964445365.1 uncultured Salinivenus sp.
TCCTCGGCGACGGCCTGGAGCCGCACCGTGTCGACGAGGTGCTGCGGGGCCGCGCACTGACGGACACCCACCGCCACGGCAAGCACGTCTTTGCCCGGTACGGCGACGAGACCGGCTGGCTCGCCCTCCACTTCGGCATGACGGGCAGCCTCCGAATCGTCGAGGACGGCGCGGTGCCCGAGTACGCCTACGTCCAACTTCGCTTTGCTGGGGGCGGGCACCTGGCGTTCACGTGCCCCCGCAAGTTTGCTCGCGTGCGCCTGATCGATACGCCGGCCGCCTTCGTCGACGCGAAAGACCTGGGCCCCGATGCCCGCCGCACGGACAAGAAGGCGTTTCTTGAGCAATTCGAGCGTCGCCGGGGCACGATCAAGGGCCGCCTGCTGGACCAGGGTGTCGTGGCGGGCCTCGGCAACATCTACGCCGACGAGGCGCTTTACCAGGAAGGCATCCATCCCCGAACGACCGTCCCCGACCTGTCGGAGGCCGACCTGCGGGCCCTCTACGACGCGATCCAGACCGTGGTCGACGCGGCCGTCACCGCCGACGCCGATCCCACGGCCCTCGATCTGGACCGCTTTATGCTGCCCCACCGCTACGACGACGAGCGCTGCCCGGATACCGGCGTTCCGCTCCAGACGGAACAGGTCTCGGGCCGCACCGCCTACTTCTCGCCCGCCCGCCAGTCGCCCCCGGAATAGGTCGGCGACCGAATGGGGCTGTTGCGGGACCCCGCGATTTCGCGGTGCCGGATACGTCGGGATCGAGGCAATGGAAATTGTGGGAATAGTGTAACGTATCGGGGTGGGCGTGGGGCCGTTGTCTGCTGTTACGGGTCGTTCTCAACTCTTGTCGGTCCAGCAAGTGCGGTTAATACGCCGTTGCTATAGATATGCCAGCGAAAGTCGTACACACCCGGGACATTCGAAAAGCCCCCGATCCTTTGAGTGACGGCTGGCTTCATTCCCCTCTGTCAACCGCTTCGTCCGATGCCCGAGGCACCTACGGTCTTGATCGTTGGAGGCGGTGCCACTGGTACCGGCATCGCTCGTGACCTGTCCCTGCGCGGAATCGACGTCATGCTCGTTGAGCGCGACGGCCTCGCCAGTGGCGCGTCGAGCCGGTCGCACGGCCTTCTCCACAGCGGGGCGCGCTACGCCGAGGCCAACCGGGTCGGCGCCGAAGAGTGCATCGCGGAGAACCAGATCCTTCGCTCGATCGCGGGGGCCTGCATTCGCGACACAGGAGGCTTGTTCGTCCAACTCTCGGAGGACGACACGGACTATTTTGAGGAAAAGCACGCTGCCTGCGAAGACATTGGCATCAAAACGAAGCTCATCAGCGGGGCGGAGGCCCGGGCGCTCGTACCGGGGCTGGCAGCGGAGGTGGAGCGGGGCCTGCTGGTGCCCGACGGCGTGGTATATCCCTCGCGGCTCTGTGCGGCCAACGCGGCCGACGCCGAGGCGCACGGCGGCACCGTCGTTCCGCACGCGCCCCTCGAAGAAATCGTCGTTGAGGATCGGCAGATCGAGAAGGTGCGGGTGGGCGGGGCGGTCGACGCCGAGATTGAGCCCCGATACGTCGTCAATGCGGCGGGCGCCTGGGCCGGCACGGTGGCGTCGATGGCGGGGGTGAAGGTGGGCATGGCCCCCTCCCGCGGCGTCATGATCTCGGTGGAGTACGAAGGCCTCGGCCCGGCGCTCAACCGGTGCCGCAATCCGGACGACGGGGACATCGTCGTGCCGCACGACGACGAGGTGGTGCTCGGGACCACGAGCGTACCGGTCTCGGATCCCGACGACTACGAAGAGGCCGAGTGGGAGGTCGAAAAGTCCGTTCGGGAGTGCGCGGCCATGCTGCCCCCGGTGGCAGATGCCCCAACGGTGCGCACGTGGTGGGGCGTGCGTCCCCTCTACGCCCCCGATGAGAAGGGCAGCGACCGGCGCGGCATCTCGCGGGGCTTCTCTACCCTGGACCACATTGCGGACGGCGTCGACAACTTCCTCAGCATTGTCGGGGGCAAACTGACGACCTACCGGCAGATGGCCGAGGCGGTGTCGGACCGCGTCTGCAGTCGGCTGGGCGTCGACGCCCCCTGCGCGACGGCCACCCGCCCGCTGCCCGGCGCCGACGACCCCGACCAGCTCGACGACTTCGTCGCCACCTACGACGGGCAAGGCCCGACCGACGCGGATGTCTCCGGTCAGGGAGAAAACGTAGAACAGGAACAGCGAGTGTGAGCAGCACTGGATGGGTTCTCCCTTCGGGCCAGGACGACCCGATCATGAGGCCTCAAGTAGCGGTGAGGAGAGGCCGGTGCAGTCGCAAGCAATTCTTTTGGAAGCGTCACCCCGAGTGGAGCGCACTCTAAAAAGCAGTTCTCCCCTGGAGACCCCGGATCCCGAAGATCTGAGATCTCCTCGGTCCGGGCGAAGCGGTGTCGAGGCGTCCCGAATGGAATGAGGAAGCGCCCTCGGAGTGCATCTCTCTGCATCGAGCAACGCCGATAGCATGGGACAGCCCTTCTGAGCAAACGCTCTTTCGGGTGGATGCGGCGACCCTTCGACCCCGAAGGGACCGATTGAGTGAGCACTGGGAAGATCCTTGTCCGATCACAGTTCTGAATTCTGCCCACACGGAGGAACGTTCTTGGGACTCCCGATCTGCACACTCTTGGCCCAGCCGAACGAGAGGGCCCCCCGACCGACGACCCCCACGTGTCCCGCGACGCTCAGTCGACCGGGGGATGGGGCGGGTTCGAGAGGCGGACGAGGAGGATGTGAAGAAGCATCGTCCCCACGGCGATCGCCACCACCGTTGCCCCGACGGCCCAGCCGAACAGTCCCGCCAGAAGGGCGAACAGCCCGACCCACCAGAGCGGCAGCCCGAACATCCCGACGGCAAACGTGAGCGAGGCGGTAAAGGGCCGCTCGTCCACCCAGCGCATCAGCGCGCCCACGAGCCACTGCGGCCCCGCATTCAACACGTTGACGCCCCGGCCCAGTGTCGCCAGCCACGGGCGGTGCTCCCCCTTCGGCGCCAGGTCGTCCGGAGCTTGGAGGGCCTCTTTCATCTCCGGGAAGGGCAGGTGCTCGTTCCGCCGATTGATGCGGTCGACCCGCTCGTGGTAGTCGTCGGTCTTCTCGGGAACCAGCATGCAGTCTTTCATCGCCGTCGTCAGGTCGTCGCGCATCTCATTCACGCACACGGCCTCGCTCTCCCGGTCGCGCTCCAGGTACTCCCGGGCGGGGAGGGGCTCGCCGAAGACAATAGAGACCTTAAAGCCAGGCCGGCAGAGGTGGTAGTAGTTGATGCCGACGGGGACGACCTCGACGGGCCGGTCGGTGTCCTGCTGCGTCTTGAGGGCCAGTCGGGCGCTCCCCCGGCTCAACGGGCGCAGGTAGTAGGTGTGTGCGTGTTCGGTTTCGGAGAACATGACGAGAGAGCGGCCCTGGCAGAGCTGGTCCCGCTGCTGGGCGAGGACGTCCCGGGTTTCCTGCAGCTTGTCAAACCCATCGCGGCGCCGGTAGATGGGCACCATATGCAAGGCCTCCAGGAACCAGTCGAACGGCGTGCCGAAGACGGATGCCCGGCTGGGAAAAGTGAGCGGGACCGGTGCCATGATCCCGACGAGCAGGGCATCGAGGAAGGCGTTCTGGTGGTTGGGCGACACGATGCAGGGCTCGTCCCACGTCACGCGATCGAGCCCGCGCACCTCGACGCGGCTGAACATGGCCCAGCTCGTCGTGCGCACGAGCGCCGCTACCAGGTAGTAGAACAGTGTCTTCATAGCCCCTGCACGGCCGAGTGATTCGAGGGTCGCGCGGCATCTAATGTACGAACGAGTCGGAATGAAGTACAGCCGATATTGGTTCCGATGCGCGCTGGGTCGTACCCGAGGTATGGCGGCTTCGGGGCTATGCCCATGGGGCTTATTTGGAAGGAGGGGGCGTGGGTAGTCGAAGACTCCTTCCTCCCGTTCGGTGAGGGCCCGTGAGAGCATGGATCGGTCAGAAGACCGTTTCGCGTAGGAGCATGGCTCAGACGATCATAGGGAAGATACGCAACGGCTCAAGATTGTTGGGGCGAAAGGAGGGGGACGGGCGGGACCGCCAGTAGAAGGAGAGTCCGACCACCCGTCCCCCACTGCCATGCCGCCGAGGCCGACGAAGACATTAAAAATGAGGACCAGCCCGAGCCTACCATTTTGAATGCCGGTTTCGAGGGCGAGGGTCTGCCGGTCTTCGGTCGGCAGGCCGGTCCAGTAGGCGCGCTGATATCCGGCCGCCAGCGCGACGCTGTTGTGAAGCAGCACCGGGTTGAACACGACGCCCAGGGTCTCCCCGAGGTACTGAAAATCGGCCCGCAGGGCAAACAGGACGATGTCGGCGAAGAGGAGAAGGGACACGCCCTGCATCCACCGGCTCAGTCGTTGGATCCACGCTGGAACCATCCGCCGGACGGTCATGCCCAGCGCGACGCTCAGGTGCGGCTGCAGGACCCATACCAGCAGAAACGTGACCGCTGGTAGGAGGAGAAACTGGGAGCAGATCCCAATCAAGACGGGCCGTATGACGGGGGAGCCGTTTGAAGTTCGCGACCGTCAGGGTCTGGGCGACAGCGAATATGATGACGCCCAGACTGACGTTGAGCAGCAGCAGGTTCTCGGCGCTGAAGTTCAGCCGTGCGGCGACAAGCCCGGGCATCGGGCGATGCTGAAGCAGAGGAGGAGTTGGGCCGACGCCGCCGGGGGAGACGAAGCGGAGGAGAGGGCCGCGCCGGCGCCGGAACGCGTCGTCGGTTCTCGACGACACGCTCCCGAGAAGACCTGTGTTCGAGGTGGGCGAACATACGAAAAGCCCGCTCCGCGTTGGCGGCAGCGAGCTTTTTTTCACTGATAACACAATTAATAATGTACAAAAATAACCCCCCGGGGTGTCAAGGGATTGTTGTGAGGGTGTGGTGAAGATTCCAGGATGGCGGGGCGATGGGTGAGAATCCGACTTGACGAGCACAGTAATCCCGCTCCGGGCCTAACATATCCCAGTTCTAGACCCCGATTCGGTGCCACTGGTGCTGATCTCGCGGACGGGCATTCCCGCGGAGGCAATTCAATGGGCGGACCGGCGTTTCCGTGAGATCCGGAGCGTCTTCTCTCGGGCAAAGAGGCCCAGACGGGGGGCGAAGCGAGGACACGGGACGAGGTCAACGAGGACGCAATCGAAGGCCGCGGTTCCGGGCTATGCTTGACCGATTTGTTCAAGCGCGCTTGCAATCCGACGTGTCACCACGCACCTTTCTCATCTATTGGATGTCAAAACGAATCCCCCAGTGAGATGCTAGTTGCCGAAGTAACCAAAACAGACCTACGAAAAACCAGATACGAGGTCGAGTCGAGAGACGATATTACGGAGACGCAGCAGGGATACAAGATCGAAGCAGCGAATGGGAAGGTCGCACGTATTCCAGCGGATGAAATAGAATCGATCAGCGTCGTGGAGGAGTAGGACCGTGCGTGTCGACCGATTCGCCGAAGCGGGTGGATCTGCCACGTTGACCCCAAGAAAATCCAGGATGCGACGATACACCCGTTGATGCGGGGCCAGAAAAAAGACCGGGCCTCACAGAATGGCTGGGGGAGGAAGGAGGCGCGAGGGCGGGAGAGATTCGATTTGAGAGAGCGCGCTGGACCGAATCTCCGCTCAAGCTTTCTGACCTCCTTGGTGCGCCGAGCAAGCGAGACTCCCTGCCGTGAGCGACCGCTGATGGGGGCGTCAGCGTCGACATTTAGGTGCTCAAGCTTTTTTCTCCGAATGCGATGTGACATCACGAGCCATTCGGAGACGATGTCATGCCGATGGTCTTCGGGGTCATCTCCGACCTGGGTCTGGCCTGTCGGTTCTGTTCTGCTCGACCTACCGATCACGTTCCTCTCGGTACCGGAGCGACTGTCGGTTGAGTCGTTGGGCCTGGCTGGGAGCCCGGGCCATTTTCTCTAGCGCCGCCAAGGCCTTTCGGAGCTGAGCTGTGGTTGCATTTTCCACGAAAGGCCGCGTAGTGGCGTCGTCCCACCGCTCCCCCATGGCGGCATCGTAGGCAATTCGCCGGAAGCAGTGGTCCTCCTGCACCGGATAACCCTGCCCCCCGCTTCGCTCAATGCTCCGAGCGCGGCTGGGAAGAACCTCGTCGGCTAAATGTCGGATGTGCCGGAGCAGGCGGCCCCGGTGGGAGATCGGATTGTCGCGTTTGAAAAGGCTTTGCTGGCTCATCGGTCTGCTTGCCTGTTGGAAGCGTGTCAGCCCTACGAAACGTGCAGGTGTGGATCTGCAGCCGTTCCGTGGTAGGAGTCCGGCATCGAGTCTACAGAGAATCGCTTAGTTGATAGAACGTGTAGCCGATGCGTAAGATGCGTCCACCTGAAGCACTTCTCCTGTCTGCCTGATCGGCGAAATACGGACATAGAGTTGTGCTTCGCGCGGGCTGCAGGTTGATCGCGATCGATCCAACGACCAATCGGCTCTTTCCCGACGTACATGGGGGCGCGGTGAGAGTCGACGTCTGATCCGATTGCTGTGCACACGGCCGGGCACCTCGGCGCGAAGAGCGCAAAGAGGCGGGCTCCCCGCCGCGGCGGGGGTTTCCCGAACGGAAACCAAGTCGATAACAAACGGGCCCAATGGCCTCGTTTCTCGGGCGTCCTTCGGAGGTCCGGCCGCGCGATGCCTCAACGTTGTACCCAGACCCCTACCCAAAATATGACTTCTGAACAGGAACGTACGGCTGCCGGTCAAGGACGGCCCAAGGCGTGGCTGCTGGACATGGACGGTGTACTCGTCCATGAAGAGCAGGCTCTTTCTGGAGCACAGACGTTTATCGATCGGCTCCGGGAGCGAGACCTGCCGTTTCTTGTGCTCACCAACAACTCGATCTATACCCGCCGCGACCTGTCCGCTCGCCTCTCACGCGCCGGGCTCGAGGTCCCGGAGAGGCAGATCTGGACCTCGGCCGTGGCCACGGCGCAGTTTTTGTCCAGTCAAGCACCTGCGGCCTCGGCCTATGTCGTCGGGGAGACCGGCCTGACGACCGCGCTCCACGAGGTGGGCTACACGCTCACCGATGCCGACCCGGATTTCGTGGTGCTGGGGGAGACCCGCACGTATTCGTTCCAGAACATCACGGCGGCCATCCGGCTGATTGAGCAGGGGGCACGCTTTATTGCAACCAATCCGGATGCGACGGGCCCGTCGCCAGAAGGCCCGCTTCCGGCCACCGGTTCGGTGGCCGCGCTCATCAGGGAGGCCACGGGCCAGGAGCCCTACTATGTTGGCAAGCCGAATCCGATGATGATCCGGAGCGCGCTGAACCAGATTGAGGCCCACTCGGAGACAACAGCGATGGTGGGGGACCGCATGGACACTGACATTGTCGCGGGCATGGAGGCGGGCCTGACTACTCACCTTGTGCTTTCCGGGTCAACTCGGCGCGAGGAGATCACAGCGTTTGCCTATCGCCCGAGCAGCGTTGCCGAGTCGATTTCCGATCTGATCGAAGCGGTCTGACCGTCGAGTTCATCGACCCTTCGAGGCGAGTAGAAACAGGAAACGCCAGGCAGTCTGTGGGCCTCTCAGGCCTACTGATGTTGTCAGAAATCACCTCGGCCCGCAAACTGCGTGGTATAACTTCAATGCTCCCTGGAATCCCTGTATCACGGTGGCGTACACTGCAGACGATTCGCTACCCGTTTTTTTGCAAGGACGAGAACCCGAACGTGGCGACGTACCCGAAGGGCTTCCCCTCCGGTCATACTCTGTGGGATTGATGCCTTTATTTGTCGGAGGCGATATTCTGACCTACACGCTTCGACATCGATTCTGCGCGTTCCCGCATCCCAGTGAGTGAGGGCTTCTCTGCACCGCTGAGGCCATCAGCCCACGTTTAAACGGCATCGGCCGTTTTTCATGCAGGAGATTCGAAGGCGGGAGAAAGTGATCCGCATCTTCCCGAACATCGACTCCGTCGACCGACTCGTCGGTGCCCTCTGTGCGGAGACGCATGAAGATGGGAATCGGGATTGCTTAGGGCAACGGGCCGTCGATACCTGAACATGGACGAGTACGTCGAATGGAAAACCGCCCAGTAAGAAGAGAAGCCACCGGTCGAAGAGCAGACTGAGCCCGTTGCTGCAACGGCCTGACGCCATGAACTGGTAGAATGCCTTTACACAATTTCTGGGCCTTGATCGCTCCCTTTCACGCACAAACCCTATAATATTATGATCACCTTATTTCTTGGGACTGGACGTTAGGACGGACGGCTCCGATGTGTCTGGAGGGTGCATTTCTCAGTGGGACAAGTTCCCAGAGCCCGGTTCCTTGGTGGGGGGCCGGGCTTCTGTCTTTTGCTCCTTCCGGGGCTGGTTCGCTGGCTTGACAAACTGGGAGCCGGCGCGCCCATTGCGCTCTCCTCAGCCTCACCGTCAACTGCCTGCCGCACGGACGGCCTGCGTGTTGGCCGTGGTTGTCTTCGGGGCTTCGTCCTCTTTTCTTTGTGGTGCCCGGCAGGAGGTATCGTCGTCGAGCCGGGTGACACGCCTGCCTTCGCGCTTACCACCCCCCCTGTTCCCGATGATACGCAAGACCGCCCTCATTGTCCTGCTCACGCTGGCTTCTCCTCTTCTTGCCTGCGGCCAGAACGCGCCGTTCTCCCGAATGGACGTGTTTGATCTGGAGTGGGTATCGGCCCCGCAGGTGTCGCCCGCTGGGGACCAGATTGTGTACCGGCGTCGGGGCATGGACGTTATGGAGGACCGTCGAACCTCCGCCCTCTGGCGCCTCAATGCCGACGGCACCGAACACGTGAAGCTGACCAACCGAACGGCCGACGCGTCGTCTCCGCGTTGGTCCCCGGACGGATCGAAGATCGCGTTCACAAGCTCAAGTGAGGAGCACGGGACCGAAATCTACGTCCACTGGGTGGAGAAGAACAAAACGGCCCGCATCACCCAGTTGGAAAACGCCCCGAGTGGCTTGTCGTGGTCGCCAGACGGGTCTCGCCTTGCCTTTTCCCTGCGCGTGTCGGCCCCGGAGCCGACGCTGGTCTCGCCCCCGGAGCCGCCAGAGGGGGCCAACTGGGCCGAGCCACCCCGCGTGGAGACGCGCCTCAACCACGAATCGGATGGCACGGGCGTGCTGGAATACGGGTACGACCACCTGTTCGTCGTGCGTGCGGAGGGCGGGCGTGCCCGACAGGTGACCGCCGGAGACTATCACCACTCCAGTCGCCCGGTGTGGACGCCCAACGGAGAAGCGTTAATCTATTCGGCCAACCGTCACGACAACTGGGAGCGGGAGCGGCGAAACTCAGAGCTCTATTCGGTGCCGGTGGATGGGGGAGAGAGCACGCCGCTGACAGACCGCTTCGGCCCTGATCACACGCCCCGCGTGTCGCCGGATGGCGAGACCATCGCCTACCTCGGCTACGACGATGACATTCAGACCTACCAGATAACCCGGCTGCACGTGATGGATCGGGATGGAACCAATCGGCGGCGGGTCGAGCTGGATCTCGACCGATCAATTGACGACATTGCCTGGGATGAGGACGGCGACGGCTTCTACATCCAGTACGAGGACGAGGGCACGACGAAACTGGGGCACGCGCGCCTCGACGGCACAACCTCCGTGGTGGCGGAAAATTTGGGGGGTACGTCGATCGGGCGTCCGTACGGGGGCGGCGACTTTTCGGTGTCCGATACCGGTCTTCTCGCGTTTAACCAGACCTCGCCCGCTCACCCTGCCGAGCTAGCGGTAACCCGGCGGGAGCGGGACGCAGCGCGGCGGCTCACGGACCTGAACGGAGACCTTCTTGGCGATCGCACCCTGGGGACCGTTGAGGAGATCCGGTATGCCTCGTCGAAAGATGGGCGCGAGCTGCATGGATGGATTGTAACGCCTCCCAATTACGATCCGGACCGCGAATACCCCCTGATGGTGGAGATCCACGGCGGTCCGATCTCCAACTACGGCGACCGGTTCTCGGCGGAGATTCAGCTCTACGCGGCGGCCGGGTACGTGGTATTCTACCCGAACGCCCGGGGCAGCACCAGCTACGGGGAGGAATTTGGCAATCTGCTCTACAACAACTTTTCCGGGGGAGAATACCAGGACATCATCGACGGGGTCGACCGGGTCATCGAGGAGGGCTACGTCTCGGCGGACAGCCTGTACGTCACCGGCGGCAGCGCGGGCGGCACCTCCGCCGCCTGGATCGTGGGAAAAACCGACCGGTTCCGGGCCGCGGCCGTGCAGAAGCCGGTGACCAACTGGATCAGCAAAACCTTAGCGGCGGACAACTACTACGGCTACGCCGAGTACCGGTATCCGGGCCAGCCGTGGGAGAACCCGATGGAGTACTGGGACGTCTCTCCGGTCTCCCTCCTCGACGCCATCGACACGCCGACCATGGTGCTTGTGGGAAGCGAAGACCTGCGCACGCCCCCCTGGCAGGCCAAGCAGCTCTACAATGGGTTGAAGCTACGGGGAATAGAGGCCGCTTACGTCGAGATCCCGGGAGCCTCCCACGGAATTTCGCACCGGCCCAGCCAGCTCATTACGAAGGTTGACCACGTGCTCGCCTGGTTCGACCAGTACCGGTAAATGTGTGGCTACGGCGCTCAGCGGGCGACGACTCGCGGCCTCGGGGGGCCAATATGGCACTCGGATCCGTGCCGGGATCGTCGTTCAATGCATTGACTGTGGTAAAATCCCGGACGCGGATGAATTAGGGGGGCATCGTAAACACAGACCCGCGAGGCACATGCAGCGCCGGGCGGAAAAGGGCCGGCGAGGCGGCCCCGCTCTGGGGGAACGGATAGAAAAGCTGTAGATCCCGCTCGGCAACCTGCCGCCTACTGAAGGCAATCACGCATCGAAATAATGCCACTGAGGTGTCCGTGGTCATCGACCACCGGGAGGTGCCGACACTGCAGGTCATGCATCCGGTCGAGGCAGTCTCTCAAAGATTTGTCCAACGTTACCGTCTCTACGTCTACCGTCATGACGGCCTGTATCGGCGTTTCTTGGGCACGGTCGTCATTTAGTTCAATCTTGCGCATGTAATCGCGCTCCGTAAAGATCCCCGCGATCTCTCCATCTCCCTCCGTGACGACAATGGAGCCAACTTCATGCTCGACCATTCGGTCGATGCAGTCATGCACATTATCGGGGGGGGAGGCCGTGAGGACGGTTGTCGGGGTTTTGGACGTGTCTTTCATCTCGAGGATGTCCTCAACGGTCATCTCTGAGAAGTCAGTCGTGGTGTTCATAAGAGGTTAGAAAGTGGTGCGGAGGAGGCGAAGAAGGTTCTAAAATTGGGGACTGGCCACATGTGATTTCGTTGGCCTCGTCATTGATCAGGCCATGCTCCACCGAGGGTTTTGGCCCTGCCGCTGGGCACTCTCGAATGATCGCAGGCAGAGGGGCTAATTGTGCCTGTCGGGGGCATCTTTGAATGCCTGCTGCCGTTTTCTGCGTGCCTACCACGCTCGGTCCCGGGTCAACAACCACAAGTGGAGTATGCAATCCGTAGCCGAGTGACAGAGCAAATTTCATTCGAGAAGGTTGTTTTCTGAGACCCAGTTGGGAAGAACCTGGTAACGTCACGCCTGGACGCTCGGAAGCGCCAACCCAACGTCGGACACGAACGGCGTTCCGATGGCTACACGCTCCCCCTGCCCATCCGGCGTGGCACTCACCCACGTGCAGCGGCTACAGGGGATGGCGACTGTTTCCCCGCCCAAAACCCCTCCCGTTCGCTTTCGAACGCCCAGGGTGAAGATGCTCGATTTATGGAGGCAGACCTCACACGTCTGGGGGCTGCGAGGAACGTGCTTCATCCCCCAAGACCGGAAGCAAAAATAGCTATTCGTCGGAAGACACCGCCTCAGCCTCATCTTTCTCAACCTCCTCGTCCTCCGTCTCTTCTTCCTCGATAATCCCAAGGGCCAATTGAATCTGTCGTTTGATCGAGGCGCGGATGTCCGGGTGTTCTTCCAGCCACTCCTTGGTGGCCGAGCGTCCCTGTGCAATGGTCTCCCCGTCGTAGGAGTACCAGGAGCCGCGCTTCTCGATGATCTTCTCCTCAACCCCAAGGTCAATGAGTTCTCCCAGGGCCGAAATACCCTCACCGTAAATGAGGTCGAACTCCGCTTTTTTGAACGGGGGGGCCACCTTGTTTTTCTTTACCCTCACGCGGGTGTCGTTGCCGATGACGTCGTTCCCCTCCTTGACCGCCCCGGTGCGCCGAATGTCGAGCCGAACCGAAGCGTAAAACTTCAGAGCGCGTCCCCCAGAGGTCGTCTCCGGGTTTCCAAACATAACCCCGATTTTCATTCGGATCTGGTTAATGAAGATCAGGGCCGTCTTCGTCTGGTTAATGTTCCCGGCCAGTTTCCGAAGGGCCTGGCTCATGAGACGCGCCTGCAGGCCAACGTGGGTATCCCCCATGTCTCCTTCAAGCTCGGCTTCGGGGACGAGGGCCGAGACTGAGTCGATCGCGACTACATCGAGGGCTCCACTCCGGATCAGTTGATCGGCAATGCTCAATGCCTGCTCTCCTGTATCGGGCTGTGAGATCAGAAGCTCGTCGATGTCGACGCCCAAGGACTCGGCATAATTCGGATCAAAGGCATGCTCGGCGTCAATAAACGCGCAGATGCCGCCCAACTTCTGGGCCTCTGCTATGATGTGGGTTGCCAGTGTGGTTTTTCCGGAGGATTCTGGGCCGAAGATTTCGGTGATGCGGCCGCGCGGAATGCCCCCAATTCCGAGTGCTTTGTCCAGGGTAAGAGAGCCGGTGGGGATGGCCTCTACGTCCCGATTGGGATCGTCCCCAAGCCGCATGATGGAGCCTTCGCCGTGCTCCCGCTCAATTTCTTTTATCGCAAGATCGAGAGCCTGGTCTTTCTCTTGGCTGTTGGCCATGACTGTATGACGGGCAGATTTGTGCGCTGAAGTATCGAAAATGCCCGAAAGGGCGATCCCTCTTTCGGGGTCGTCCGAGGTAAACACCAGCCCTCGGGCTGTTGGTGCAGACGGGCGCTACCGGCCGTGGTCGGTGGTGCCGAAATACAATTTCAGGCTCGGGACTCTCGTCACGTCTCCGGCCTGGGGACTTCATTTTGTGGAGCGAGAAGGATCACCTGTGGACTTGACTATCCGTACTGAATCTCACGAGATCGGCCCTACTTTTTCACGTGCAGCTGGGAAAATGAGCCTGTTGGCATCTTTCTGACGGTAAATTAGAGCTGCTGATAGGAATGATCCCGAAGCGTGTTTAGGCACGAGTGCCACGTGGTGCTCGTTCGTGGTACTGGGCGTGTATCGGAGGCAAGGTACCACTTCGTTGCTCTGACTCATCGATATTACGACATTTGTAGAGAAGTTCTCTTGGCACTCCACAAAGGAGCACGCATAAAGGCGAGTGAAACCAATCACTCTACGACGATCTCGATGTTTAGACGCTCTAGGCGTGAATTCATCCTTGCGTTTAGAGGTCTAGGTTGCCCCTTCGCATCAGCGCCACGGGGGCTTGATTTTGGGCTCGACAATCATTTCCTCTTCGGCCTCATCCACGATGGATAAGGGGTCTATTGTGCCCAACGGAAACAGTCACGCATCCAGAAAACTCCGGTCACGAATGTTCAGGTCACATCGTAGCACACGAGCGTGCAGACACGTAATTAGCAACAGGCATTCTTCGATCCTCAGATCTTTTTGAACAACAGACTGTTTTGACTTTTCTCCGCTGAGGAGTTTTGCTCGCGCTCACTTACGAATCGGAAAGATACTCGTCTCATGAAGCGGTCCCAACGGAATCAGCTTGGTACGTGTCGTCTGCGTCGCCCGCTGAAGCGATCTTATCGGCGGCAACGATATTTAGATCCTGCTGGGAAAAGCGCCCGCGTGCCCGGTCGTCCCCCCCCACTCCTTCTGAATTGAGAAACTACATGGCTCTTGGGAGCGGCTTCAGGGGGGCTTCGACTCTTGCAGCCGAAGGCGCTTGTGCGAGAGGCTTCTCTGTAAGGGGGGACTTCCTTGGATCCTCTCGTACGCTTCCTATTGTCGACGTCTTAAACAGAACGGCTTCCCGATGGCCTCGTATCACTGGGTGTCTCGATTAGAGTGCCGGCGGGTGTCCAGGGTGAAGTATGGCCTCGATTATGAGAGCCCAAGCTTATTTGGAACCCGCTACCCGGCTACCGGACTTCTAGATCTGAGGAAAAGTGCTCAATCGTCGATCAGGTGCGGCGCTCTTCTCGCTCCGTTTGTGCGAACATCGCCGAGGCGTGGCGCAGACGATGATCGCCGAATTACGTCCAGTCGAAGTCGGGCGACGTAGCAAGTGAAGCAGAGGAACCCTGCGTCTGGATTGAATGTGCGTACCAGGGCGAGCCCGTCGGATCTGAAGTAGCAAGGAATCTTGATGAGCGGCACGAAGATGTGATCCAGCAGCTCGCACGCATGTGGTCGTACCCTGAGGATTGGATTCTACGAACATAACACCATGTCTGCCCCCTACCCCTGCGCCCTCGCGTCCCCGCGTCGGTCTGGTCCGAAGGTTGCCTCTTTCCTATGGGCAGTACTGTTGGTTGTCGGGGCGGGCAGCCTTTCCGGGTGTGCCTACTACGGCTTCAGCGGCGCCAGCATTCCCTCCCACCTCGAAACCATCGCTGTCCCCATCGCGGAGGACAATACCTCCAGTCCCGTGCCGACGCTGGGCCGCGACCTCACGGGCTTCCTCACCGACCAGTTCGTTGGCCGCACGAGCCTGTCCCTGGATAACAACGAAACGAACGCGGACGCCGTGCTCCAGGCCCGCATTACGAGCTACAGAAACGAGCCGACCGGCGTCGGGGGCGACGAGCGCGCCACCGTGAACAGCGTGCAGATCCGGATCCAGGCTCGGTACTACGACCAGGTGAAAGACTCGACGATGGTGGAGCAGGCGTTCACGGGCTCCGCCGAGTACGATCCGACCGAGGCGGGGCTGAGCGGCGAGCGACAGGCCGCCCAGCTCGCCCTCGAACGGGTGGGAGAGGATATTTTCAATACTGCCACCTCCGACTGGTAGTCCCACCATTTCCGACGGGAACGAACGGGACAGACGACGATCCCGGGCCGCTCGTCCGGAGCGATCAGTACATCGCCTCCGAGCGGACGTCCGCGTGCCGGCGCATGAATTCAACCATCTTCGGGGCGTAGGACGGAAGGGACGGGCAAGAGATGCCGGTGCCCGCAAGCGCGGCCTGCGTGTGGCTGCTGTCGTAGCGGGACGGGTGGTCGAAGTAGTCGACGAGTTCCGGATCGATGCCGAGGTAGTGCCCGAGACCGGTCCCCATCAGGGCGCGTGCGACCCCGGACGGCACGGACACGTAGGCCACTCTCTTGTCCAAAAGGTCGCTGAACAGGTCGAGCATCGCTTGCGTGGTGAGCGGCTGCGGATCCGTCAGGTGGAAGACCGTGTCCACGGGGTCGTCGTGGGACAGGAGGTGGGTCATCGCCTCGATGGCGAAGTCGACGGGCACGAGGTTTACGGGCTCGGTCCCCGATCCGATGCGGGTCATGAGCGTGTACCGCGGCAGTCGCTGAAGTGCGCGAAGGACGAAATAGGGCCCGTCGAACTTGTCGGTCTCGCCGGTCGTCGAGTCCCCCACCACGATCCCCGGGCGAAAGATCATCGTCGGAATGGCGTCCATGCGGTCCTGCACCAGGACCTCGGCGTGGTACTTCGTTTCCTCGTAGAAATTCTTGAATCCGGCATCGTGGACGAGATCGTCCTCGTAGATGGTCCCGGTGCGCTCGCCGGAGACGTAGGCGGTGCTCACGTACCCGAAGCGCTCGAGGTTGGGGCTCTGCGCGAGCAGGTCGAGCACGTGGCGCGTCCCCTCCACGTTGATCCGCCAGCCGACGGTTCGGGGAATACTGAGGTCGTAGACGGCTGCGAGGTGGCACGCCATCGTCACGGCCTCAGCGACCTCGTCGTACCGGTCGCCGAGGCCGAGGTCGGGCTCCGTGATGTCGCCGGGGAAGAGGGTGGCCCGGTCGGCGAGGTCGAGGTCGCCGAGCACCTGCTGGGCCTTCGTTTCGAATTTCGGTTGCACGAGCAGGCCGAACGACGCGTCCGGATGACGGTCGGCCAGTGCGCGCAGGAGCCGCGTTCCCAAAAAGCCGGGCACGCCGGTGAGAAAAATCATACCACACACGACTAAAGATGGAGAAGCCAGTGCACGTCCGTTACACGGCGACAACCCGCAGAGGCTCCCCCAACGGGCCTCCTTGCACACGGGACCAGACAAATCCCCTCCGTTTCGGCGGGCGTTTCCCCACATGCTGGGTATGGAGGTGGAGGAACAGGGGCGCCGTCACAGTTGAACACGCGCTGAAAGCCGTCGGGCGATCGGGGCGAGGACGGGGAATAACCGGGTCGCCTGACAGAGGATCGGTTGGAACCGGGCTCGGATAAAGGGGGGCGTTGATGAAAGCCCTCCCGATACCGACGATAACGACCACGACTCTTGCTCAACGGGCAGATCTGATCAAGCCGCGGGACAAGACCAACCCGATATTGCACCATCCCCAGCAGGTCTTCACCGGATTGAGCTTCGGATACGAAGCACGAGGGAGGCTTTTGCTCGATCTCGTTCCGTCTGGCCCGCACTTGTATTGTAAAAGATCAGTTCCTGCTGTCCATCTCATTGCGTTCGTATTCGAACCGCATCTGGGCGCCTTCGACGTCTCCTCGTTGAGTGCAATCACATCGATGGCTTTCCCGGGACCGGCCGTTGTAGGCCTGGCCTCTTTCGTCCGTCGAGACGTGTCGTCGGATCCCTTCTCCACGTGGGATCGATGACCTGACGACGCTACCCCCTGCTCCCAATCGTTGCTGGGCGTATTCCATGGGAGAAAATGCCGATTTTCCTCGATCTGGTACAGATTGCAAAACATCTGGGACATAATGCAAAGCATCTCTCCGCACGCATTACGTGACTTGATACACGTGCATAGACAAATTCGCACTGAACAGACTCGCTTCTCGCGAAGTGTCTGTCACTCGAGCGGTTCTCGCTCAAGTAATTCCTGGTGAGAGAAGAGTCCGCACACTTTCCACCGGGGCGACAGGCGTCGAAGCGAAAAGAACGCATTTTGGGGGGACGGCTCGCGTCGAGCGACACGCGGCGCGTCTCGAATGGTTTTTGATACACGTACACTTCCTCCGCGGCGTCCGAAATGACGCCTGCTATGGACGCTTAAGCGGAGATGAGAGAACATATCCTGTATTTATTTCCCGTAGTGTAGTTTTTGCATTTTATTATGACTCACCTCTATGGAGCACGGTCGGTGCTCTCACGGATGCGTCTCGTTTTGAAGGACATATCAGGTTTTTGCTCCAAGCCCAGATCAGAGGGGAGACACTCAGCAATTGCCGTCCTGGCGCTCTTCGCGCTCGCAGTGATCGG
>CAYULG010000030.1:0-17377 GCA_964445365.1 uncultured Salinivenus sp.
CCGACGACTGCACGATGAAGCCGCGCTGCTTGGACAGGGAGACGATGGTGTCGAAGAGGTCGTCGCTCATGGGGAAATCGGATGGGTGATCGCAAAGAAACGCGAACCGACTCCGCTCAAACGGAGAACAGGATATCAAAACCTACCAACCGCTCCCGCTGGATGCAATGGAGCGGTGTTGAAAGGCGGATGAGATGCCCCCGATTCGTCCCGATTTGGGAGATCGAACGAGGTGTGGTACCATGTAGGTGCCCCTTATCATGATTCGATACCTCGAAGTGGGCGCTCCGAACGCTCAACCCTCAACCCGCACCCCAATATGCGACTGTCGATTCTCGCTATCCTCCTTCTGTTTTGCGCAGCGACCAGCCCCACGATGGCTCAGGACAATGCAGCCGACCGGCTGCACCAGCTCTTTGAGGACGCCTGGGAATACCGGCTTCAGGAAAATCCCCTCTTCGCCACGTCGGTCGGCGTCCACAAATACAACGACGAGCTGCCCACGGTCTCGGTCGCAGCGGCACAGCGCCAACTGAAGAAGGAGCGCGCATTTCTGAAGCGCCTGCAGGCCATCGACCGGAGCGAACTGTCGGACGAGGATCGGCTCAACTACGACCTCTTCGAGCGGGTGCGGGAGCGCCGGATTGCCGAGGGGGAGGTGCGCGACCACCTGATCCCCATCACGAATCGCTCCGGCTTCCACATTTCGTTCCCGCAGCTGGCCGACCGGATGCCCCTCAACACGGTCGCGGACTACGAGGACTACATTGCCCGCCTCAACGCCTTCGAGCAGTACGCCCGGCAGCACATCGAGCTCATGCAAACGGGCGTAAACGAGGGCTACACGCTTCCGAAGGTCGTGCTCGACGGCGCGTCGGAAACGATTCGACCGCAGATCGTCGATAACCCAACCGAAAGCCGGCTCTACGAGCCGTTCGAGGACGTTCCGGATCGCATTTCCGAGAGCGATCGGTCCCGTTTGCGCGAGGCGGGGGCGGCAGCCATCGACACGTCCGTCGTGCCGGGCTACGAGGCCTTCCTCGCGTTCATGACCGACACGTATATCCCCAATGCCCGGGACACCATCGCGGCCGCGACACTGCCGAACGGAGAGGCGTATTACGAGCACAAGGTGCGCTACTATACGACCCTCGACCGCACGCCGGAGGAAATTCACCAGACGGGACGCGAGGAGGTGACGCGCATTCGGAAGGAGATGATGGAGATCGTCGAGCAGGAGGGCTACGGCGACGACTTCGACGGCTTCGTCGAGTTCCTGCGCACCGACGATCAGTTCTACGCCGATTCGGACGAGGAGCTGCTGAAGGAAACGTCCTATATTCTCAAGCGCATGGACGGCAAGCTGCCCGAGCTCTTCGAAACGCTCCCGCGCACGAGCTACGGCATCCGCGAGGTGCCCGACTACATTGCGCCCCGTACCACGACGGCCTACTACCAGCGCCCCTCGGGCGACGGGACGCAGGCCGGCTTCTACTACGTCAACACACACGATCTGCCCAGCCGTCCGCTCTACGAGATTGAGGCGCTCTCTCTGCACGAGGCGGTGCCCGGCCATCACCTCCAGATTGCCCTGCAGCAGGAGCTGGAGGGGCTGCCTGCCTTCCGCCGCCACACCAACTTCACGGCGTTCGTGGAGGGGTGGGCGCTCTACGCCGAGCGGCTGGGGCTGGAGGTCGGCTTCTACGACGACCCCTACAGCAACTTCGGCCGCCTCTCCTACGAGATGTGGCGGGCCCTCCGGCTGGTCGTGGACACCGGCATGCACGACATGGGCTGGTCGCGCCAGCGGGCCATCGACTACATGCTCGAGAACTCGGCCCTCACCGAGACGAACGTCACCAACGAGGTGGACCGCTACATCGCGTGGCCGGGCCAGGCCCTCGCCTACAAGATGGGCGAGCTCAAAATTCGCTCCCTCCGTCAACGCGCCGAAGAGCAACTCGGCGACCAGTTTGACCTCCGCGAGTTTCACAACGTAATTCTCGAAAATGGCTCCATTCCGCTCCGCGTGCTTGAGCAGCAAGTGGATGCGTACATTGAGCAGAACCGGGAAAGGTAAGCCACCGGCCAGACAATCCGCGTCCGAATATTTCGAACAAAATCGCCGTCCTCGACCCTACCGAACCCACGCCCCTATCCTTTCTCTTCGGAGGTGTGGATGGAACGGGACAGGATGGCACAGAGCTGGTCGGCCTCGTCGACAATTTCGCGCAGCCGTTGGGCCGGAAGGAGGTCTGCTTTTCGGATGATTCGGAGCCACGTCTTCGTCTCCCGAAGCTCCTTGAGCCCAATGCTCAGCTTGTGGGCAAAGTCCCGACGGCTTTCGGCGGCACACCCCTCGGCGTAGTTGGGAGCCGGGGACGTGCCACTCCGCACAATTTGACCCGCGATGTGCTTTCCCAACCGATTTTCCAGCAACGCATCCGCGACGTTTCCGATCCGCACCGCAAAATCCACGAGGCGATCTTCTAGGTCTTCTGGCGTGATGCTTTCATTGCCCATTGGCTCACTTTCTCATTGAATGATCAAATGGGGAAATGAACAAATGACCAATGACTGTCACCCAATAACGCCCCGTTCCGCCAGCGACGTGTGCTCGGTCCCGGCAATGATGAGGTGATCGTGCACGGGAATGCCCATGGTCTCCCCCGCCTCCACCAGCTGCCGCGTGATGCGGATGTCCTCGCGGCTCGGCTCGGGATTGCCGGAGGGGTGGTTGTGCAGGCAGATGACGGCGGCCGCGTCCTCGAGGATGGCCTGTTCAAAGACCCCCCGCGGCTCCACGACACTGGAGGAGAGACCGCCCTCACTTACCGTGTAGTCGCCAATAATGACGTTGGCCGTGTTGAGGTGAACGACCTTGAAGACTTCCTTCGTCAGGTCGCGCATGAGGGGGGCGTAGACGCCGGCCACGTCGTCGGGACAGGTCACCTGCACGCGCTCGTCTTGCTGCCGCTGCGACTCGACGCGGCGCCCCGCCTCGAACGCCGCCGTCACCTTCGCCGCCTTGGCGGGCCCGATGCCCTGGGTGCGCGTCAGTTCCTTGGGCTTGCGCTGCGAGACGGCGTGGAGCGAGCCGTACGTCTGCAGCAAGGTGCGCCCGAGTTCGACGGCCGAAATGGGCCCGTCGCTCGTGCGGGTGCCGGACCCGAGCAGAAGCGCCAATACCTCAGCGTCGGACAGCGTCGTCGGCCCGTGCTTTAGCAGCTTCTCCCGGGGCTGATCGGACGGGTCCCACTCATGGATAGGGACGTGGTAGAGCAGTGCAGGCTCGCCCGATTCCTCATCGGCAGAAGTGTCGGGATCAGAGTTCGTCGAGCGGGAAGAAGCGTTGGAGGACGACATGGGAAGAAATGATCTTGAGAGAGGCAATGCTCTCGCTCCTCAAGACACATCTCCGCCTCCAACCATAACGTCAACGTCACAGTGTTGCCAGCCACGCCGACCGGAAAGCCCCCCTGTTCGGGACCGGCGACCAGCAAGCCGTCTTCAGCCCTCGACGATCCGATGGGAACGGACAGTCCCTGTGTCGGGGAGCGCCGCACACCTGCCATGACCAAGCCAAGTTACGCGTTATTCCGCACTACGACACAGAGTCTACTCCATACGCGCCGATACCCGTGAGTAAGCGCAGGTTCCTGAGCCGTTGGTTTGCCGAAGCAGCCGATGACACAACCCTCAGCTTGTACAACTCGCCCCCCAACAACCCGGGCTGCCCTACTCCGGCACGAGTTCGTTCAGCAGATGCGCGTTCGAGGGACTGTTCTGCAGCTGCCGCTGCAAGGCCTGCATCGCCTCAATCGGCGAGCGGGAGTTGAGCGCACGGAACAACTGGTTGTGCTTCTTCCGGCGCACCTCGCCCAGCAGGCGCTCCTCGTTCCGGGTGCCACTCTCTCGCAGGTTGACGGCCGGAAAGATTCGCTTATCAGCCATCTCGCGGTCGAGCACGATCTCGGAATTCCCCGTACCCTTAAACTCCTCGAAGATGACATCGTCCATACGGCTTCCAGTCTCGACCAGGGCCGTCGCGATAATCGTGAGCGAGCCGCCGTCTTCGACGTTGCGGGCCGCCCCAAAGATCTGGCGGGGCACCTTGAGCGCCTCAGCATCGAGCCCGCCCGAGAGGGTGCGCCCGCTGCCGTCCACCCACAGATTGAAGGTGCGGCCGAGACGGGTCAGAGAGTCGAGCAGGAGCACTACGTCCTTGCCCATCTCCACGAGGCGCTTCGCGTGCTCGAGCGCCAGCGTCGAGACACGGACGTGGTTGTCCTCCCCCCGGTCGTTGGAGGAGGCGAACACCTGCGCGTCGGTAGTGCGGCGGAAGTCGGTTACCTCTTCAGGGCGCTCGTCTACGAGCAGCGACACGAGCTCCACTTCCGGATGGTTCTCCGTCACACCGGCGGCAATGTCCTTAAGCATGACGGTCTTGCCGGCCCGGGGTGGAGACACGATGAGGGCCCGCTGCCCCTTTCCAAGAGGCGCGACCAGGTCGACCACTCGCATGGAGGTGTCGTCCGGGCCCGTGATGAGATTGAGCTTTTCGTCGGGGTAAACGCTGGCCCCATGATCGAACGTCTTGAGCTGCGCCCATTCCTTCGGCGGCATGCCCATGACCGTATCGATCCACCCCACCTGCATCCCCCCCTTTCGACCGGGCTTCAGGTCGCCCTCCACGATCACGCCATCGCGCAGGTTGAACTTGCGAATCAGGGGCGGCGGCATGAACGGATCGTCGTCGTCCTTCGGAAGATCCGGCCGCAGCTCGCGCATGAAGCCGTACTTCTTGTCCCCAATAAGCTCGAGGAGTCGGCGAAATTTTTTGTTCTCGTTGTCGGACATAGTCGGTTACACAATGAGTGATGAAGCCGACAGTCCCCCTTCCGGACGGAAACGGGCCTGCCGATACGCTACAGAGAAAATAGGAACAAACGCACCCACGATACGATCGGGGCTCTGACTCGTCCCGCCATTCACGTGGGAAGAGAGAACCAGTGGCACGCCTCGAAACGAGACCACCTCCGGCGGCACGTTCACCTCTCGCTGGGCCGCGTTTCTCCGGCCGTTCCCCAACGGCTCTCCACAAGGAAGAAAAGGTCAGTACCAACCGGGACGTCCGGAGGAAAAACGACGTCAATCGTCGGGGGAAGCGGGGCGCTTGCCCCCAACGCAAAACAGGGGAGGAACACGACGCTCAACGGAGTACCAGCGTCCTCACCCCCAGGGTGAATTCTGCCACTTCATACACTGCCTCTGAAAAATCGACCGTAACAATCTCCGGATCACACATTGGACCTGTCCACAATCCGCGATCCGACGTCGGAGATTGGCAGACCCTCACGCCGGTGAGGGGATGCGCAACTGGGCTAAGACAGCCCGCTGCGCAGAAAAACCTGGCGCGAAGCCAGTAGATGGGTGCAACAGTTGTCGCCTGGAACGCCGCCGTATGCAGATGGTTTCCCGATCCTCTGGCTGGCCTCTCTTCGCTCGTCCAATCGCTCTCCTGTGACGTACCACGACCTGAACGTCGAGGTTCGCGGTTCCGACCACACGCCGCCCCTTCTCCTCTTGCACGGATGGGGAAGCAGCGGTCAAAATATGCACCCCCTTGCCGATGCTCTTTCGGATGCGTATTGGACCCACACGATCGACCTGCCCGGACACGGCACCTCTCCCCCACCTCCCGAACCGTGGGGCGTGCCGGAGCACGCTCGGCTGCTGCGTAGCTACGTACAGAACGAGGTTCAGCGGACTGTGACCGCCATTGGCCACTCGAATGGGGGCCGGATCGCCCTCTACATGGCCAGCACGCCCGACGTCGCCAGCGCGATTGACCGGCTCGTGCTCATCAGCCCATCCGGCGTTCAGCCCAAGCGCTCACTGGGCTACCACGTCCGGTCCGGCGTCGCCAAGACCCTCAAAGCCCCGTTCCGGGTACTTCCCTCCCCCCTCCGCGAACCAGCGATGGACTGGCTCCGCCACTCGCTCGTGTGGCGGCTATTGGGCTCGTCGGACTACAATACCCTCTCAGGGGTCATGCGTGAAACATTCGTCAAAACGGTAAACCACCACCTCAACGGCACCCTGCAACGCATTCAGGCACCGACATTGCTGTTTTGGGGCACCGAGGACGAGGCTGTTTCGCGCCGCCAGATGGCGGTAATCGAGAACACCATCGACAATTGCGGCCTCGTAGAGCTGGAGGGCGCCGGCCACTACGGTCACCTCGACGACTTTGAGACCGTCGTCTCCGCCACTCGGCATTTTCTCGAAAACGGGTAGAGGCGTGCCAACCGCGGTCGATCACAAAGCCAAACGAAGGAAGGGGGCGGCGGACGGCGAAAGATTCCGCGATGCTGGATCGTGACACGTGACCGAAACGGAGAAATCACGCTCCACGCATCACGTGTCCCCCCCTCCCTCCTCCAACACAGCGGAAGAACCACCTGGTAATCGCTTTGACTGCTCAGTAGACGATGACAACTCTCCTCGCTGTTCTCGCCACTATTGCCACGCTGTTTGCGGGCTGGCGCGTCCTCCGGCGCACACGGTTCTTCCTTCACATCTTCCAACTGGAGACCTACAAGTTTGACCGCTACGGCCGCTGGCTCCGCGACCACATGGGCTCGGCGGTCGTCCGGTTGTCGCACGCCGTGGGTGCCGGTCTACTCGGCCTCGCGGCGGTCGGGTTTGCGTTCTACGATGCTGCCTGGGTCGCCGCGGGGCTTCTTCCGCTCTGGGCCCTCGCCTTTATCTCCTCACGCCGCTACCGGAGCGACCAGGAAAAAAAGCCACTGGCCTTCACGGCCCGCATGACGCGCCTCGCCGTCGCCACGGGCCTCATGGCCGCCCTCCCGCTCGTTCTCGGCGCCCTCTATGGATGGATGCGCGGCGACCCGAGCGGCTTTTTCTGGTACCTCCTCGGCTTTTTGGTAACGGACCTTGGGGCGCCGCTCTGGGTAGCCGCTGGGGCGGGCCTCACCCATCCCATCGAGACCATCATCCAGGAAGGCTTCAAGCGACAGGCCCGGAACCGCCTGCGCGACCGCCCGGACCTGACAATCGTCGGCATCACCGGTTCCTACGGGAAGACGAGCACCAAATTCATCCTCGCCGAGCTGCTGCGGCAAAAATACAACGTGTACGCCACGCCCAGCTCCTACAACACCCCGATGGGCCTCTGCCTCGCCGTCAACGAGCACCTTAAGCCCGAACATCAGGTGGCCGTGTTCGAGTACGGCATTCGCTACCCCGGCGACATGGACGAGCTCTGCGACATCGCCCGGCCCGACGTGTCGGTCGTCACGACCATCGGCGTGGCCCACCTCGAGACGATGGGATCGAAGGGCGCCATTCAAGAAGAGAAGGGAACGCTCGTCGAGCATACACGGGCGGACGGACCCGCCATCCTCAACGCCGACGACGAGCGGGTCGACGCGATGGCCGGGCGGACGGAGGGACCGGTGTGGCGCGTCTCGGCCGGCGGCGATCCGGCGTCGGACATTACCGCCCACAACGTGCGGTACGACACGGACGGCACCTCCTTCGTGGTTCGCGACGACACGGGCACGGAGGCGACCTTTCAGACGAGCCTGCTCGGGGCCCACAATGTGAGTAACGTGCTCATGGCCGTGGCGGTGGGGCGGAGCATGGGCCTGCGCCTGCGGCAGATGGCCCACGCCGCCGAGCGCCTCGATCCCATCGAGCACCGGCTGCAGCTCCGCGAGCGCGGGGACGTCACCATCATCGACGACGCCTTCAACTCCAATCCCGTGGGCGCCCGCAACGCCGTCGAAATTCTCGGGCAGATGGACGAGGGACGGCGCGTCATCGTGACGCCGGGCATGGTGGAGATGGGGGAGCGGCAGTGGACCGAAAACAAGACCCTCGGCTCGCACATCGCCGAGCACGAGATCGACCTAGCCGTCCTCGTCGGCGACGAGCAGACCGAAGCCATCCAGGAAGGCCTTACCGAGGCGGAATACCCGGAGGAGCGCGTGAAGGTCTTCTCCTCTTTGTTTGAGGCGCAGGACTTCCTAAAGCGCTACCTCCAGGCCGGCGACGTGGTGCTCTACGAGAACGACCTCCCCGATCAGTACTGAATATCGGAGTGGGGAGCGTGGCGTGGAGAATTCGACGCTTCTGCACCCTCCCCGCTCTCCCATGTTCCTGTTCGTCAACGTACTCGTTTTCTCACGCTCAATCGCATGCTCGACTACGAACGCCGCCTCTGGACTGACGGCTACGAGCGCGTCGCGGGCCTCGACGAGGCCGGGCGGGGCTGCCTGGCCGGGCCGGTGGTAGCGGCCGCCGTCGTGATGCCGCCCGAGATTGAAATTCCGGCGATACAGGATAGCAAGTCCCTCTCCGAGACCGAGCGCTTAGACGCCCGCGAGCAGATCGAAGCGCAGGCCGACGCCCATGCCATTGCCCGGTGCTCGCCCGACGAGATCGACGAACGCAACATCCTACAGGCGGCCCTGGAGGCCATGCGCCGGGCCGCCGCGAGCTGCCAGCCTCCTCCCGACTTCCTGCTCATTGACGGCAACCAGTGGGACCGCTCGCTGACCGACGCGCCCTGGCCGTACGAAACCGTCGTCCAGGGCGACGCCACGAGCCAGTCCATCGCCGCCGCCTCCATCCTCGCCAAGACGGAGCGGGACGCGCTAATGCGCCGGCTCCACGAGGAGCACCCCGCGTACGGCTGGGATACGAACGTGGGCTACCCCACGAAGCAGCACTACGAGGCGCTTGCCGAGCACGGCGCCACGCCCCATCACCGGCAGTCGTTCACGCTTTCGCGGGAATAGTTGGCTACCCCCATTCATTTTCGCGAATCGTCTTCGTGACGGCGTCGACGACGTCGGAGACGGGAAACGTGGCATCGACCGTAGCGCGGGCATCGGTATAGGAAGAGGCCCGTTCCTCCAGCATCTGTTCGATCCGCTCGCGCATCTGCGGTCTAGGAAGCGGCGTGCCGTCCTCGTCTTGGAGCAGGGGACGCTGGTCGGCGTCGTCTCCTATGCGATCAAGGACGGTGTCGGGATCGACCTCCAGGTAGACGACGCGGCCGTGCTCCTTGGCGAAGGCCCGGTTGTCGTCGTCCACGAGGGCGCCGCCGCCGAGCGCCACCACGAGATCGTCGCGGTCGGTGGTCTCGTGCAGGGCGGCCGTTTCGAGTTCTCGGAACCGCTCCTCCCCGTCCTCCGCAAAGATCTGAGGGATGGACCGCCCCCCGTGCACCGAAATCAGGCGGTCGAGATCGAGAAACGTGCACCCCAGTCGGGCGGCCACTTTGGGCCCGACGGTCGATTTGCCGCTCGCCATGAAGCCGGTCAGGTAGATGCGCATCCTCGATTTTGGAGTTTGAGTTGCAGATGTTGGGGTTCGACGCCTATACGACCTCCCCTGGGACGACCGTTTCCGGCTCCCATTCTCCCCCGCTCTTCTTTTCCCAAGCCCCTACGCTCAACATGCCCCGTTACCGAATGCTCGTCGAATACGACGGAACCGACTTCCACGGGTGGCAGATCCAACCCGACGTGCCTACGGTACAGGGGGCGCTTGAAGACGCCGTCGAGACGATCACGGCCGAGGCCTGTCGCGTCACCGGCTCCGGACGAACGGACGCCGGCGTGCACGCCCGCAAACAGGTGGCTCACGTCGACCTGCCGGAAGCGCGGGATCCCTACCAGCTGCGCGGCTCACTCAATGGCCTGACGCCGGACGCGGTAGCGGTGCGACGGGTCGAGCGCGCGCCCGAGGACTTCCACACCCGCTACGACGCCCGCCGGCGGCGCTACCACTACCGCATCCACACTCAGCCCTGCGCCTTGCAGCGCCCCACCCGGACGCAGCTCCGCCCCGCCCCCGACCTTGCCCGGATGCGCGCGGCCACCCCCGACGTGCTGGGCACGCAGCACTTCGGCTCCTTCTGCCTCACCCAGTCCGACACCGAAAACCGCGTCTGCACGCTCACCCACGCCCGCTGGGTGACAGAGGAGCGACGCGGCTTCGGGCGCTTCGAGATTGCGGGGACGCGGTTTCTGCACGGCATGGTCCGGGCCATCGTCGGCACGCTCGTCGAGATCGGACGCGGCAAGCGCCCCGCCGATGCCCTCCCCGAAGTGATCGCCGCCGAAGACCGCCGCGCGGCCGGGCCGTCTCTCCCGCCCGAGGGGCTCGTACTGGAGGCGGTCCGCTACGAGACGCGCGTGCTGGGTGTGTCGCCGGCAACACCGCTCCCAAGGGACTGACGCCGCCGTGTCCACCGCCGGACTGTAACATTCGGGGGACCGATGCCCGTTATGTGGCCGCAGTACAAGCCGATCCGATGCCTTCTCACCATTCGCCCTTCCCCCATGGACGTTGACCTCCGGACCGTTCTCCGCTGGCTTATCTACGGCGTCATTGCCCTCATCGGCCTCAGCCTGCTGGGGATGCTGGTTGATGTCGCGAGCTCGCTCCTCTGGCTCCTCCTGAAGGGCGGCGCCGTCGTGCTCGTCGTGCTCTTCATCCTGGAGATTTTGGAGGGGTTCCGGGAGTGACCGTGTCCGCGACGCGTCGGGACTGCGCACTGGGCCGGGTAGGACCGATTCAGGGAATTGTCTGGTTTTTACGTACGCACTCTCGTTTTTCTCTGGCGTGACGCCCAGTTTTAAAAGGTAGACGCTCCGGTTTCCGTTCTCCCCCCACGAATTCCTTGACGCCGCCGTGGCCACGCTCAACGCCCCCACCGTCGATTCCGCCGAACAGACCGACTCCGTCTACGGCATTCCCGCGGAGGCCCACCTGCTTGAGCAAGTGATCGTACACACGCCGGGGCAGGAGATGGAGCTCGTGTCGCCGGACAACCGGGAGGACCTGCTCTTTGACGACATTCTGTTCCTGGGCCATGCCCGCAAGGAGCACTTGCTCATGTGCTCGGTCTTCGAAAAAATCGTGGGCCGCCCCGACACGGTGCTACAGATTGGGGAGCTGCTGCTAGAGGCGTTCGAGAAAGAAGAGGCGCGCCACGCGTTTGTCGAGAAGCTGTGCCGCAGCCTGCCCGAGCAAAACCTGGGGGCCGTCGAGGAGGATCTGAAGCGCTTTTCTCCGGAGGACCTACGAACGTTCGCGCTGACGGGCGAGTCGGAGCTGCCCATTCAAGTGGAACCGGTGCCCAACCTCATGTTTACCCGCGACCTGGCAGCGGTCGTCCACGACCACATCATTTTGAGCCACGCCGCCACCGTGGCCCGGACGCGCGAGAGCATCATCATCAACGTGGTTCTGAACCACCATCCCCAGTTTGCCCCCCACAGCGATAAAATCATCGAACTGCCGCCCGGCGTTACGTTCGAGGGGGGCGATCTCCTCGTGGCAAGTCCCGACACGGTGCTCGTTGGCCACTCGGAGCGCACCTCGTTCGGGGCCATCATGGCCATCGCCCACGAGCTGTTCGAGCGTACGCCGGTGGAACACGTCCTCGCGGTGGACCTCCCAAAGCGGCGCGCCACCATGCACCTCGACACGGTGTTTACGTTCGCGTCCCCCAACGAGGTGATCGTCTTTCCGCCCCTCCTCGAAACGCACGGCTTCGGCTACGCGGTGCACCTCACGCCCACCGACGGCACGGGCCGCTTCGTGACCGACATGCGGCTCAACCTGCGGGACGCTCTTGACGACCTTCTCGACCGTGACCTGTCCTTTATTCCCTGCGGTGGCACCGAGCGCCTCCACCAGGAGCGCGAGCAATGGACAGACGGCGCCAACGTGTTCGCTGCGGCCCCGGGCGCCATCCTCGGCTACGAGCGCAACCGCCGCACCTTCAATCGCCTCCAGGACCACGGCTACCGGGTCGTTCCCGCCGAAAGCTTCCTATCCTACTACGAATCCGGGTCTTTCGACCCCGCGTCGGAAAAGGTAGCGATCCAGTTGGGCGGCACTGAATTGTCCAGGGGCCGGGGTGGCCCGCGCTGCATGACCCTGCCCGTAGCTCGTCACTCCCACCCGACAGGCGACTGATGCTCGGCGATCACGCGTCTTCGGAGGACAAGCTCAGTGCTGAGGTTCCAGCCCGACCGCACCCACGAGTGAATACGAACAATTCGTGCCCGCCCGCGTGGGCAGGCGAGCACGTCCGAGACCGCCGACGGCTCCCCTCTTAGCGTTCGATTCGACCGATTTGCTTTGCCGGGCGTGGTCCTTATGTTTAGAAAACATCACAAAGTACCCGTGGATCCTCTTGTGGTCTTCCCTGAGGAATAGTGGGTAGAGAGGCTCGTCCTGTTGATCGATGGCGCCCAAGATGCTCGAAGATGCACAAGATCCGAGGACACATTCCCACGAATCGCCCACCTGCTCCAGGGAAGATGATGGCTCCTGACAACCGCAAGGGGCTTTTCTGCAGCACCACTTGGCTTCGTTCAACCCGTACCGCCGCTCTCCGACTCCGGCGCTGACGGTCTGCTCTCAGCAATTCGCAGAACTACGATTACGGTCTCCTACCATGCAGATCACCTGTTGGGGCGTGCGGGGCTCAATTCCGGCACCGGACCCAAAGAACATGCGCTACGGAGGCAATACCTCGTGCGTGAGCGTCGAGGCGGAGGATCGCATTCTCATCATTGGCGCCGGTACCGGCATTCGCCCGCTGGGTCGTGAACTCCTGGGGACGGACAAGACCATTTATCTCGTTCTGACGCACGTCCACAGCGATCACGTCGAGGGCTTCCCGTTCTTCAAACCGCTCTTTGAAGAAGAGCGAACCATCCACATCATCGACCACTGCTACGACGGAACGACCTGGTCGCTCCTGGAGCGGTTCGACGGATTCCACTTTCCACTAAAGCCAAGCCAGATCCCCTCTACCGTTCATCGGGTCCAGACGGACGGCGTCGAGTACCTGAACGCCGAGGGCTTCGATCTATCGCGGCGCGCCGTCAATCATCCGGGCGGCGCCTACGGGTACCGCATTTCGCTCAACGGCCGCACAGTGGTCCACATTCCCGACAACGAAATCGATCCACCGGGACAAGCCGTGGCCCCGTTCGAGGAGCTCTGCTCATTTTGCGCCGGGGCCGACGTGCTCCTTCACGACGCACAGTATCTCCGCGAGGACGTGCCCGAGAAAGCCGGGTGGGGCCACAGCATCCTTCGGGACGTGTGCCGACTTGCGCGGGAGGCGGATGTCGGCCACCTCGTCTTATTTCATCACGACCCCGAGCGGAGCGACGAGGCCCTAGACGCGATGCAGGAGGAAGCCCGTGAGCGTCTTGAGGAGCACGAGATCGACTGCACGGCCGCCTACGAAGGGCTTACGCTTTAGGTCTCCAGGGCCGCCGCCCCTCCCAAGAGCAGACTTCCCCTCCCAGTACGCTGTCAGATGCGGCTGTAGTACTGGTCGTCGTCCTCATCGTCGTCGTCCACCATGTAGTCGTCGGAGGGGACGTCGAGATAGGCCATGAGCCAGTCGAGCGCCCACACTTCTTTTTCAACCCCGTCGCCGGAGTAGCCTTCTGCCACCCGGTCGGCCACGCTCTCCCAATCAACCGTCCATTCTTCGTAGACCGGGAAGGCAAACTGGTGGTCGTCCGTATCGAGGAAAAGCATGCCCTCATCCGGATCGTAGATGCTCTCTGTGCCGCCGTCTTCACGCGCAAGCTTCGCGGCCCGCACGAGGAGAGGGACCTTGAACCGGAAGTCCAGCTTGCGGACCTCATCCTCTTGGCTGGAGAGGAAATTCGCCAGGGTCGCACAGCCATCGCTCACCTCCATGGCCGCCTCCGCCGCCTGTCGGGTCGTCGGGTCGGCGTCGATCGAGTCGAGCGCGGCCTCGACGAGGGGCCACACCTCGACGGGCTCTTCACTCTTCGTCGTGTTTTCCTTGCGCGGGATGACTACGGTTATGTTCTCGATATCCACGGGTCTATGTTCGATGATGGTGAAACCAGACGCCCGGCCAACCGCCGTGCGGTCTGTGCTTTACGAATAGCGGATTAGATTAGGACTTTTACAAGATGAGTGGGGATCAGCGAACATGCAACCGTCTCACGGGCCCACCCGGCAATCACATGTGAAAGCTTCGATGGAACGGCGGCGATCAGGAGCCTGTCACGGTTCAGGGACGCCGTTTGGGATTGTCGATGTGTCTGCTAGCTCGAGTCGCGCTGCGCGTCTGCCTCTGTGTCCAACTCCAGGGCCGCTTGCACCAATTCGTCCTCGATGCCGTCGAGCTCCTCGTGCTGCGCCACGTACTGACGCACCGCATCTTCGAGATCCGACTCTCGTGTGACCACGGTTCGCCGCTTCCGCTCGGCCGGGTCCACGGTGCGCTCGATGGCGGCGATGGTGTCGGCGTCCGACAAGGCGTCCCGAATGCGGCCCTGCTCGACGAGGGGAATCTGCTCTTCCTCAACGTGGTAGCGCACACGGACGATGGCGTCGGTCACCGTGGCCGACGCGATGGCTTCGAGGATGTGCTCGGTCGGCTCGTCCGCGTCACGGGCGTCGACCCGAAGGGCCACGAAGGGCCGGGCGGGCGTTTCCACAAACGTGAGCTCGGTGCGCGGACCGGCGTCCGGCTCCACGTCCACCAGATAAAATCCTTTCGTGTCGTCGCGCTCCTTGAACGTGACGCGTTCGATGCTGCCCGAGTAGACGACCGGCGGCTGTCCATCGGGATTGCGGTTCTGAGCGCGGTGGACGTGCCCGAGGGCCACGTAGTCGATGGGCGGCACGGCCAACTGGCCGACCGTAAACTTGGGATCGGACGCGATGAGGGTCGTGCGCTCCGATCCCGCCAGTTCGGCTCCCTGCAGGGTCACGTGCCCCGGCAGGACAGTAGGGGCCTGCGGGGACAACTGGTGCTCCGTGCCGTCGGCCCGCTCGACGACCGCCTCGTTTTGGATGTCGTTTGCCCGGCGCTGGACGTAGTTGACGTATTTCTCCTCGATGAACTGCCGCAGCTCCTCCGGCGTCATCGAGCGGTACTCTTCCTTCGTCACGATCTGGCTGCGAATGGGCCACGGGAGGGGAATGAGCTGAAGCGGCCCACTCTTCGTATCGATGACCTGCACGGAGGAGGTCGGCCTGCGGTAGCAATACACCTCCCCGTCTACATATTCGAAGATGTCGAGGGAAGAGGCCCGTCCGTAGGTGACCGGGTGGTCGTGGTTGCCAACGACCAGGACAAGCGGAATGCCCGCGTCGGCGAGGGGCTGGAGGCACTCCGCGAAAATCTTCTGTTGAGTGGGCGTGGGGTCGGCCGTGTGGTACGCGTCACCGCAGAAGAGAAAGGCGTCGATCTTCTCGTCGAGCGCCCGCTGCACGAGCGCCTCAAACGACTCACGCACGTCGAGCAGACGCGTGTTGAGGCCCGTCTCCGGATCGCGGCGCCCGTACGTTTTGGCCCCGAGGTGAATGTCGGCGGTGTGGAGGAGCTTCACGAGAACCAGGACCTGAACTGGAGGGGACTTCGGCTACACGCGCCAGTGCGTTCAAGCGACGCAGATTCCGCAAGCGCGGTAACGTGCGAACGTTGCAACGGTAACCGTTGAAGGTTGGGCCGGTTTGGAGGAAGCGTCCGTGGCTCGGAACAGATTCACCGGTCGCGATCAGGGCAGCGTGCTCACTTACCAGCCGAGCCCGCCGTCCTGGGCGCCGGTCGTGTCCTCGGGCGGTCCGTAGTTATCGACCATCGGAAAGGTCGCCTCCTCCGAGAGCAGCGACACGGTGTCCGACTTCGCAATGCGCTGGTAGAAGTCGCCAACGAGGAAGAGGGCACTGTGGGCCCCCTGCCCCCACCAACTGGTGCGGAAGGTCACGCGCTGGTCGTCGAAGCCCATCCAGGCCCCACTCACCAGCTCGGGATGCATGAGCATAAACCACGTGTCGGCCGACCGCTGCGTCGTGCCCGTCTTGCCGGCAAGGTCGTAGTCGCCGAGCCCAAACTGCGTGCGAACGCGCTGCCCGGTGCCGTAGTCGACCACGCCGCGCATCATGTCGACCACGGTGTACGCCGTTCGTTCGGAGAGAGCCTCGTTCGGGCTGGGAGAGGCCTCCCAGAGCACGTTGCCGTACCGGTCCTCCACGCGGGTAATGGATACGGGCTCGTTGTAGAGGCCACCGTTGGCGAGGGTGCTGTAGGCGGTCGCCATCTCAAGGAGGGTCACGTTGTTCGTGCCAAGGGCAATCGACGGCACCGCCGCCAGTCGGCTCTCCCGAATGCCCATCTGACGGGCATACTGCACGACCGTCCGCGGATTGATGTCGAGCGCAAGCCGGGCCGTGACGGTGTTGACCGAGTTGGCGAGCCCCTGACTCAGGGTGAGCATCTGGCCACTCGACGTTCCACTGTAGTTTTGGGGACTCCACGTCGAGTCTTTCTGGGCGGAGTCGGGCTTCGTCGTGTCCGCTTTCGGCGTGACCGCCGCCGGATGCTCCCAAGTAAACGTGCTATCTTTAAGTTTTTCGTACGGCGAGTACCCGTTGTCGATGGCGGCTGTATAGGTGAAGGGCTTAAATGTGGAGCCGGGCTGCCGACGGGAAATTCCGACCTTATCGTACTTTTGCGTCTTAAAATTGCGTCCCCCAATCCACACCTTCACGCGGCTGCTACGGGGGTCGAGGGCGACGAGGCCGGCGCTGAGACGCGTCTTGAGGGTTTTTAGCGAATCGACGAGGGACGTGTCCGACCGAAGCTGGGTCAGCGCGTCCTCTTCATCAAGACCCTGCGCCCGCAGGGTGTCGTAGCGGGTCGTCGTACGGAGGGCGCTCTTCAGCACCGTGGTATCCTGCCCCCAAAAGTACTCGAAGGGCTCATAGTCCTCCCCCGGCGTCAGGTCCTGGTAGTCGGCGAGGCTCGTGCCGTAGACCGTCGAGTCTTCCTGGCTCCACTCGTAGCCGACCACCTTCTGAAACGCCGATGCCTGCTCCTGCACAGCCTGGCGGGCCATCTTCTGCAGCTTGGCGTCGATGGTGGTGTAGACCCGAAGGCCGTCGCCGTAGACATCGTATTCACTAAGGGGATGATCCGGGTCCTGCGACCAGTCCGTAAGCTCGTTGCGGACGTGCTCGGCAAAGTAGGGAGCCAGACTGGTGTAGAGCTCGGCAGAATGGTACTCGGCGTTCACCGGCTCGTCCTGGCGCTCTTCGTAGAATCCCGCGTCGAGATAGCCCTGCCGCTCCATAAGCCGGAGAACCACATTCCGGCGCTGCTTCGCATTGTCTGGATTTCGCAGTGGATTGTAGTACGACGTGGCCTTCAACATGCCCATGAGCGTCGCGGCCTGGAGCTCGTTCAGGCTCTTTGCCTCGGTCCCAAAGTAGGTCCGGGCCGCCGCCTGAATGCCGAATGCGTTGTACCCGAAGCTGACCG
>CAYULG010000031.1:0-17079 GCA_964445365.1 uncultured Salinivenus sp.
GGCCGGTTGGTGGCGGCCATGATGATCACGCCCTCGTCGGAATCGAACCCATCCATCTCGGCGAGGAGTTGATTGAGCGTATTTTCCCGCTCGTCGTTGCCCCCCACCATGTTGTTCTGTCCCCGCGAGCGCCCGATCGCATCCATCTCGTCGATGAAGATGATGCAGGGGGCCTTCTCCTTCGCGCTCTCGAAGAGGTCACGCACTCGGCTGGCCCCCACACCGACGAACATCTCCACAAAATCGGACCCGGAGATGGAAAAGAAGGGCACGCCGGCCTCCCCCGCCACCGCCTTCGCCATAAGTGTCTTGCCCGTCCCCGGCGGCCCCACCAGCAGCACGCCCTTCGGCAACTGCCCCCCGAGCCGAGTAAACTTCTCCGGGTTCTTCAGAAACTCGACGACCTCGACGACCTCCTCCTTGGCCTCCTCCAGCCCGGCCACGTCGTCGAAGGTAACCGTGTCCTGATCGGTATCCGCAAAAAGGGTGGCCGTATTTTCGCCGATGCCCAGCATCTGCGAGCCCGGGTTCATCCGGCGCAGGAAGTAGACCCAGATGCCCACCAGGAGCACCAGCGGCACGCCCCAGAGCAAGATCGTGCCCAACCAGTCCTCTTCGGTCCGGGCAGTAAAATGCACTGGAGTGCCGCCCTCCGTCTCCACCGCGTCGTTGTGATCCCGCAGCAGATCGATGAGTGCATGGTCGGCCGGCTTCGTCGTGGTAAAGGCCCGGCGGTCGGCGGTAGCAAGAGAGCCGAACAGGTCGTCGTCCTGCTTCGGCACCTGGACCTCCCCACTCCGAACAGCGTCGCGGGTGTAGGTCCCTTCGATCCCCGTGTCGTTTACGACCTCAACCCGCTCAACGTACCCCGACTCGACATGGTCAAGAAAAGTGCTGTACTCGATCTGACGCGACTCCGACCCGTCCCAGTTGAGGAAGAGGTGGACGATCAGCGCCAGGAAGATGGCCAGATAGGTCCAGAGGGCAAACCGCGAGCCAAAGATCGAATCTTCACCGCCGCCAGGACCGTCGGGGGAGGAAGCGGAATCCGATTCGGGGGGAGAAGGCTCGTGCTGTGACATGAAATCCAGGCGGGCCATATGGAAACAATCGGACGCGAACGCCGCCGGATGCCGGCGCAACTGCATCGCATGGCGGAGGCAGGAGGACAACTGGACGGCCGGGTGCGGGTTTCCCTTCGCTTCCGCATCCCGAACGACAGAAGGGAGGAGAGCATCACTGTGGAGCCCGTCTTCCTCATCGGAGAAATACTATGGATCAGCGTCGACCGGTGGAAGCCCCCATACCTCCGGAGAGCTCGAAATTTGCTGTCCAACTTGCTTGCGTGCCGCATTCGCTTCCTCCTGGGACATAAACTGCCCTATCACGAGGCGATACTGCGTTTCATCACCGCTCGTCTCTTTCAACAACTCCACGGGCCAGCGGTCGCTAAACTTCTGGCTGAGCAGGGCAACTCGATTCGACGCCCGTCGCGACTGCGAGAAGGTTTGCACGAGGAGCGTCCACCCCCCCTCCGACCGGTCGATGTCCGTGGTCGAGGCGCTGTCCGCTCGGCCCTGAATCGCGCCAGTCGGAGCCGGCAGAGGATCGCGTTCGCCGGACGGGGCTTCCGCCCGGTTGGTGTCCCGTTCTGCGGGAGATACGGACATCGTGTCTCTGCTCGCGGCTAGGCTGTCTTTTCGTTCTCGTAGTTTTCGTTGCTGCTGCCGCATTTGTCTCTTCCACTCCGGAACCTCGGCTGTATCGGTCGCCGCCGTATCCCGGGATAACGAATCTTGCCCGGCAGTGTCTGCAACTAAAGAATCCTGAACGGTCGTGTCGACACGGGCCGAGTCGGGTGGACTCTGTCGCTCTTCGATTGCATTTAAAACTGAGCGTGCGCGCTCGGCCTGCGGCGCCGTCGAGTAGCGCTCCGTCAAATACGTCAGTAGTGAATCGAGTGGAGCATACGGGTCAGTGTCCATTCGGTCCGAGGCCGCCTGCCGACCCGAGTCTGCAGCCGCTCCTCCGGCCGCCCCGACGGAATCCGCGGACGGCCGCATGCTGTCTGGTCGCACCGGACGCACCGGCCCTTCAGGACGATCGACGGTCGCTCTCCCAAGAGAATCTCCGGAGATGGCTTCGCCTCTGCGACTGGAATCGGGTACCGGTTCCGATGAGGGAGTTCCCGCCTCCCGGGCCACCGTCGCCGACGAATCGGACGCCCCCACGTCGGAAACAATTTCTGCACTGTCCGGGGGTGATGGGACCGAATTAGAATCGGTCGTATTCGGGAGGCCGAGCGTCTGTAAGTGTCGTTCGAGCACCTGCCTGACGTCAGTCGTCGAGTCTCGTTGCACCTCCTCCCAGTACGCGAGCCCGGCCGCCAGCAGAGCCCGGGGCGCCGCCTCCGTATCCGGATACTGGCTTGCAACGTCCAGCAGGGCGGGAAAAGCCCTCTCTGCCTCCCCCATTTGCCACCAGCGATAGGCCTGGGCGTAAGCGGAGTCGGCGAGCACCGCCGGGCTGTTGTTGGACGCCCGCTGCCGCTGGCCGAGGCGCTGACGGGCCCGCTGCGCAAGGTCCGTCTCGGGGAACCGATCCACCAATCGGCGATAGGTCTGCTGGGCCGCCGTGGTGTCCCCCTGGGCCCGGTAGGATTCGGCGAGTGCATAGAGCGCACGCCGAGCCACCGGATGGTCGCCATTTTCTTGTAGTATCCGGCGGTACCACGTAGCTGCCGAATCGGGACGACCCGCCGCAAGGAAAAGCGAGTTGGCCAATTCGTAGTGGGTCACCGCCCGCTCGGCCTCCATCTTCGCCTGACTGGCGGAGTCCCGTGGAATAGCAGACAGATCGAGCGTGGATTCAACATTCGGACTTGCCTGAGTGCGCCCCTCCTCCGCGGCCGGAGATCCCGGCGACTCGGGCGTCCCCCCCTCCTCCTTCCCCCGATCCGACGCGGTCGACAGATTCTGAATCGCACGTTGACGTCGCCAGTTATCCACGAGCGGTCGGTCCCCCCAGGTCTGTTCAAACTGACGCTTGCCCTGCTGGACGCGTGACGGGTTTTTGTGAAACAGAAAACCCGCGTCGGACTGTCCGGTATTGGCCGCCGAGGCCGCCCCTCGGCGCTGCTCCCTAAGCGGTTGTTGTCCACGTTGAAGCCGTCGCGACTGTTGCTCGTCCTGCTCCGCAGCGCGGGCCTTTTGCTCCGCCTGACGCTGACGTCGAAGGTCCTCAACGAAGCGCTGGAACGCGCGGTCGCTCATGCGCCCGACTCGTAGCAGCGAATCCAGCCGCGCTACCTCTTGGGCCCGCTCGGCCAGTTCGCGGTAGCGGTCGGCTTCGGAACCGACGTCCTGGGGCGCCCCCGGAAGGCGCCGGGCTTGGCGATTCTCCTGCGTTTGTCCCTGAGCGAGAGACGTGCTCGCCGTATCGAAGTGGGCTGCTGCCTGGCTGAAATCCTCGTATTCATCCCGATAAAGACGGGCCAAGTCGTAGTGAAGACGACCCTCAGCGGCTCTCGGGGCATCCTTGCGGTACAGCATGTCCGTAAGGGCCTGGCGTGCCCGGTCGAGTTGGCCCTGTGACCTGAAGATGCGAGCACGCACGACGGCTATTTCTCCGCGCTGCTCGTAGTTCTTTTCGTCCCCCGCCAATTCCTCCAGTCGCTCCCGGGCCCGAGACGCGTTCCCAGAGCGGCCCTGAAGCTCGATCTCACTTAACCGCGCCGCAAACCCGAGGGAGTAGGAGGGCCCATATTCTTGCACTTCGCGGTAGGCCGTCCGGGCCGGCCCCAGCTTTCCAAGCGTTTCCAGCGCCTGGCCCAGCAAAAAAGCCGCCCGGGCCGCCGGCCGATCTGGCAGGTCGCCCTTGAGGCCTCGACTGAGGGCCTGCGCCGCCTCCTCCCACCTCCCTTGTTCTGTGTGGAGCTCTCCCTGCACCAAGTGGAGCCGAGCTGTCCAGGAGCTGGGGGCTCCTTCCTGCACTCCTACCCGGATCACCTCTGCGGCCTCCTCATAGCGTTTCACTTCCAGAAGAGTGCGGGCCAACCAGAAGCGCGCCTCCCCTGCTCGCTCGGCGTCGAGAGAAAGGACCTCTCGGAATTTCTGACTCGCCCCGACATGGTTCCCCTGGTAGAAGTAAGACTTGCCAATGAGAAGAAGGGCGTCGTCGACCCACTTCGAATCTGGATTGTCCCGAAGCACGTCCGCACTCTTGCGGATGGCCTTGTCGAAGGAAGAGGTATTCGCATTCTCCCCCGGCTTTCGAAATATAGAGAGATACCGGGTTCGATCGACGGACCGGTTATCGGGCGAGATCCGCTTCAGTCCTTTTTCGAAGGCTTTTTCGGCGTTGTAAAACTTATTGTAGTAGGCGGTAAAGTCGGTATATTGGTTCCCGAGAAACGAAGTGACCGTGCAGCCCCCGAGCACCACTCCCAAGACAACGAGAAGAAGGCTCGGTCCCCGGACGAGAACCTGGTCGAATGGACCGAAGAGAGCGCGCAGCATGCGGGCACTGAAAAGCAACGAGGCAAATCGATCCGACGGATGCGTAGAATGAAGGGCCTCCACAGAGGATCCCCTTCAGAATGGACGACACGCAGCGTGCAAAAACAGAGAAGGGGACAGCGGCTTGGGTGGAGATGCGGTCGGCAGCTCAGCGAATGCTTTCCAGTAAACCGCACCTCTTCCACGGTCGAGGGGCATCGCACCGTCGTTATTTCACCTCACTTACGTGGACCGTGTTGGTGCGGCCACGGGCCGGCAGGGGCATGCCTACGGTGATGACCACGTGCGCGCCGGACTCGACAAGCTCGTAGTCTCGAAGGACGCTGTGAACCCGGGCGATGCCCTGGTCGGTGTCTTTTTGAAAGGGAATGTGGAAAACCTTCGTTCCCCAAAGTGTGCCGAGCTGGCCCACCACACGCTCGTCGTCGGTGAAGGCGTAAATCGGCATGCTGGGACGATGGCGGGCGATGGACCGGGCCGTGGCCCCCGAGTTGGTAAGGCAACAGACTGCCTGCGCACCCACCTGCTCGGCGAGGCGACACGCCGTAAAGCTGACACTCTCAGTTACGTCTTCGCTACGCTCCAGACGGCCGGGGGGCATGGCAAGCGACGGTCGATGCTCCCGCCAGTGGGTCTCGGCCTTGCGGATGATCTGATCCATGGCCGTCACGACGCGTGCCGGATGGTCGCCAACGGCTGTCTCGGCCGAAAGCATCACGGCGTCGCTGCCGTCGAGCACGGCATTCGCCACGTCACTCGCCTCCGCCCGGGTGGGTCGGGGATTCTCGACCATGCTTTCAAGCATCTCAGTGGCCGTAATCACCGGTTTGGCCGCGGCCATCCCTCTATTGATGAGGTCCTTCTGCGTGCTGGGCACCTCCTCCATCGGCAACTCAATGCCCAGGTCGCCCCGTGCCACCATGATCCCGTTTACCTCTTCGAGAATGGCGTCGATGTTACGGACGGCATCTGGCTTTTCGATCTTCGCAATCACGCCGATGTTCTTTCCTGCCTGGTAGATCCGACGGTTCAGCTCCTGCACGTCGGCCCGCTTCCGGACAAAAGAAAGCGCGACCAAGTCCACGTCCAGCTCCAATCCCAGCTCCAGATCCTTTAAGTCTTTTTCAGTCAGGGACGGCGTGCTAGTGCGGATGTTCGGCAGGTTAACCCCCTTACGGGAGCGGAGCGGACCGCCCTCACGCACCTCTGCACGGAGGTTTCCATTTTTGACCTCCGTAATCTCCAGTTCCAATAATCCATCGTCAATCAGAATGCGCCCTCCGACCTCCGCGTCCTGAGCGAGCGTCTCATAATCGATGTAAACGCAATCGGACGTGCTCTCCACTTGCTCGGTGGTCACGGTTATCTCCTTGCCCTTCCGCAACATAGCAGAGCCGTCCTGGACCTCGCCGACTCGAATTTTGGGCCCCTGCAAGTCTTGAAGGATGGTGACGACCTCCCCCTCGGCGCGGGCCACCTCCCGCACCGTGCGAATCCGTTCTTTGTGATCCTCGTGGGTGCCGTGGGAAAAGTTCATTCGTGCCACGTCCATGCCGGCCCGGATGAGTTCGCGGATGGTCTCCGGGTCAGACGAGGTCGGCCCGAGGGTGCAAACAATCTTCGTCCGTCGGTCCATCGTTGCGTAGTGTGCGCTGAGAAAAAGCTAAGAGGCCCCCGCCGGGAGCGAGCGTCGAGCGCATCCCCAGTTGCCGACGCCCAACGTAGACGAGCGGCAGCGAAAATGCAGACTTTTGAACGTGAGGATGCCGTGAGCGTGCGCCGAGCGCCATTAAGGAAGCGGAGACGACCGGGGGGGCGACCCATTCTCTCCCGCCACGTCCCGCACCGTGTCGCCGCTCACGTTCGTGCGCTGAACGGCGGCAGAGTGGCTTTGGAGTGCGCTCGACACCATGATGAGCTCCCCGACGTTTTCGAGGGTCAACAGCCCCACGAGGCGCCCGTTCTCCTCGACCGGGACCGTCGTGCAGCTTGCCTCATTCATCCGATGAAAGACCTTATCGAGCGGCGCCCCCGGCTCGGTCGTAAAGAACTCGTGGTCTGCAACCTCCCGCACCGGCGTGTCTCGGTCGTGCGACGACAGGGCCTGGATGAGCTGCTTTCGGCGTAAGAGCCCGACGATCTCCCCCTTCTCCACAACCGGAAAGTCGTGATCGGTTCCGGCAAGGAGCTCATCGACGGCATTGTCGAGCGTATCCTCCACCTCGAGTGTAGTGAAGCGGGTAACCATGGCCTGCCGCACCGGCGTCCCCTCCGTAAAGGTGCGATACATCGCCTGCTGTGACTCCTGTTGCGCGCCGACGTACACAAAGAGCGCGATGAATAACAGAATGGGATTGAACGAGAGCAGGCCAAACAGCCCGAACAGAATGGCCATGGCCTGGCCGACATTGGCCGCCGTCTGCGTTGCCCGTGTGTAATCCTGTCGCATCGCAAGGAGCGAACGAAGCACTCGCCCCCCGTCCATCGGGAAGGCCGGCAGCAAATTGAAGCCGGCTAGCGCTAGGTTGATCCACAGGAGCGAGGCAAGGGGATGGCTTCCTGGCGAGCGAAGAGCGAACGGATCAAACGACCCACCGAATGCCAAAAGGACAACCCCGAGCACGGCGGCGATAGCAAGATTGACGGCCGGCCCGCCAATCGCAATCCAAAATTCCTTCATCGGCTCCGACGGAATTCGCTGCAGGCGCGCGAGGCCCCCGATGGGATAAAGCGTAATGCTCCGCGTGCCTACGCCAAACCGCCGGGCCGTGAGGGCGTGGCCCAGTTCGTGGAGCACGACACACCCGAACACGCCCAGGATGAGCCCGACCCCCGCCGCGGCCCCGGCGATGCTCTCGCTCTGCACGTAATAAAAGGCCCCGAGGGCGGCAATCAGCAGCAGGAAGGTCCAGTGCAGAAAGATCCCGATGCCGGCGACGGACCCAATTTTGAGTGACCGTTTCATGCGCCTGACAAACATTGATGGACAATAGAGGACCCAACGAACGCAGGCATGCGCGAAGGCGTTTCTATCCTCCCTTCAACCTCACTGTCCCTTTCCACTCCACAGAGCGGATCCCGCCACGAAACGTTGCCCCTTTAAAGTTCAGGACTGGCGTGCGATTTGCGCGAGGGATTTGTACGCCTCATGGACTTGCGTTGGACCGATTGATTCGAAACCTTAAAGGCGGCCATTCTGGCCGCGCAGGTCTTACTGCCCCACTTGTCTCTTAAACCATCCCCCAAACGACGGCTGTGTCTTCCTCTTATTCCATCACCGGCGCCCTCCTTGACGCCGAAACGGACGCGCCCCTTGTGGGCCTTCTCGTAGAAGCCTATGACGTGGACGCCCCCCATGATCGTCGGCTCGGCGGCACCCTCACCGACGCAAATGGGGCATTTACGCTCACGGTTAACGAAGCGCGGGATGAAGACAACCCGCCGACGGTTCGCTTCACTGCGTACGTGAACGGGCGATCTAAGGTCGTCTACCAAACCGACGCCTTCGAAGTGGACACCTCCCCCTACGACCTTGGGCGTTTGGAGATCACCCCCCACCAGGCGCAGCGCGCGGTGCCAGCCTACACGGCGGCATTGGGCCACCAGCTTCCGGAAGCAAGCGCCCCTGCCAACGCCGATCTCCCTTTCGAGCGCCTCTTCCCCCACCTCTCTCCTCATCGCCCTCCGGATGAGGTCCTCGAACACCTGGGCGAGCCGGATGGGCCCATGAGCGAGCGCAAGTCCCTTTGGGCCGACGACACCTACGACAGTCCCAATCTCGCAGCCGGGTACACGTTCTTTGCTCAGTTCCTCTTCCACGACCTAACGTACGAGCTCGTCCGCCGCCTCAGCACCGAGCGCCCGCCGACCACGGTGCAGGGGGGGCCCTCTTCTCTCCGGCTCCACACCCTCTACGGACCGGGGCCTGAAATGTCGCCCCACCTCTACAGCTTCTATGAACAGGAGCACTTTTCCGGTCGTCTGCTTACTGGGCCGTCGGGCACCAGGCAAGACCTGCCGCGCAACCGACAGGGCCGGGCCCTCGTCGCGGATCCCCGCAACGACGAAAACGTGGTCCTGGCCCAGCTGCACCTCGGCATCACTCGATTCCACAACGAGGTAGTCAGCCGCCTCGCAAGCAGCGGCGACTCGGGCACGGCCCTCTTCAATGAGGCCCAGCGCCAGGCGCGGTGGCACTACCAGTGGGCCATCCTGAATGACTTTCTGCCCACGATCGTCGGGGAATCGAAGGTCGAGGACGCCCTCAACCGGGACTTCTCGCGCGAAGACGCAGCGGGGCTGCCGCTGGAAGTGGCCCAGGGCGTGCTGCGCTACGTGTACTCGCAGGTGCGTCTGCAGTATCAGATCAACGACGACGCAACTGTCGCCCTGCTTCCCGCCGACGAGAACGACGACACGCTCCTGCGCCACAGCTCTCAGTCGATTCCGTCGCGGCTAGCGGTGGACTGGACCCGGTTCTTCGACCTGGACGACGGGCCCACACAACCGAGCAAGCTCATCGACACAAAGATTACGCCGGCCTTTCTGGACCTTCCGCTCGTCGAAAACCCGCGACCGGCGCGGCGCTCGGTGGCCGTGCGGTTCTTTCTTCAGGGGAAGCGCGCCGGGCTTCCATCCGGAGAGGACGTTGCTCGTTCGCTTTCCGAACCGGCAACCCTTCCCACCACCTCCGCCCTTCGAAAGCTCGGCCTCAAGGAGACGCCGCTCCTCTACTACGTTCTGGCCGAGGCCGAACAGCAATTCCAAGACTCAAAAAAGGACCGTCTCGGGCCCGTAGCGAGCCGCCTCCTGGCCGATACCCTGGTTCGCCGCCTCCGGCTCGATCCGCTGTCCTACCTGAACGCCCATCCCAGCTTTACACCTGATACTGCGTTTACAGACGAGGACGGGAATTTTGGGGTCGGTCGGCTCGTGGCACTGGGCCAGGACCGATATCAATGATGCCAGAAGACCCCGCCAATCGTCGCCGGCGGAGAGGCTGGTCGGGGATCACGGCCGCCGTTCGATCCGGGCGAGCCTGGGCCACAGGTTTTCCTGCCAGTAGGCCGTGCGAAGGTGTTCGACTAAATCCATCTGGTAGCGCCCGCTTTTCGCCTCCATCCGGAGTAGTCGACGCTGCGGGCCCGTGCCGCGCCAGTAGGTTTCGCGAAGAGCACTCTCTTCTCCGACCATCGACGGGACCGACGCTTCGTAGGTGACCGAAAGGCGTTCGGCCTCGTACGCACCGGCCTCCGTTTCGAGGGTCTCGATGCCCTGCTGGACCACCTGGGCCGGAACGTGGGCACTGCTGTCGGGCACCACGACAGAAAACGATATCGTGTCGGCCGAGCTAACGTCTAGACCACGGATCAGGAGGGGGAGCTGAGCCGCCGGGTAGGATTGCCCTTGGGGCGGGACGGTCGTACGCTCGTTTCCGTAGTCGTCGCTCCGCATCCGGTACTCGATCTGTGCCTGGGGCGGAAAGGCCAGTTCACGGTACTGATTGGAGCACCAATCGAAGCTCGTGAACGACTGCTTGTAGGGACGCAGGTCCTGTTGTCGGGCGTTGACGACCCAGTTTCGCTTGTACTGATAAGATCCACTTTCCAACTCATAGAAGAAGGCATACTTGAACGACGAGGTCCCCGACCCATCGGTCTTCTTCGTCATGTCGGTCGGACTGAAGCGGTGCTTTACCAGGTAGGTTCCCGCTACAAATGTCTGCTTGTTGGCTTGCCCGTACTGGTCGCGGGTGCGTTGCACCCGGTAAAAGGCCACCTCGGCCCGGCCGTCGTTCCAATGGTCGGCGGTCAGGTACGCCTCGTCGGTGATGGACGCAGACGCACGCTCGGCATCAGAGGGATTGGCCGACGGACTGACGCAGCCCAGCAGTCCCCCGACGCCGAAAACGAGGACGAGGAGGAGACGGAAAGAGCGGACGGACATGGTGGGACTCGTTGTCTGGTACGCAGCGTCAGTGGACAGGGGAGCCGACCATTCACGTCGACGTAGAAGGGCAGTAGGCGAGACCCTGAACGTATGGTACGACTGAGGCCGCGTCAGTTACGAACGCAGGAAGCGCACGAGCAACCAACCAACGAGCAAGACAACCCCACCGATGACGAGCGTAGACAGGATGGGGCGATCTCGGGCGGCAGCGCGAAGGGACGGGGTCGGCCGAACCTCGATGCCATCGAGGTTGAAAAGCCGACTGAGTCGTCCCGGCCGTGCTCGTTTCCCGATCCGGGCAATCGTCTTTCCCTGCAGCCGCACCTCGACGGTCAAGCCCGCAATCCGGAGGGCGTCATGAAGGCGATCGGTCGGCTCCGAACCTTGGTTCCCCCCCGACAATGGATAGCTTTGGAGCAACCGGCGACCCGCTTTCAGCGAGGCGAGGTTTACGATGATGCGCTTGCCATCCGCCTGAACAGAGACCGCCTCTCCATCGACGGTGAGTTGCAGGTCGGCGAGTACCTCGAGGGGAAGAGCCATCGGCGCGGACGGATAGACGAGACAACAACAAGAGTTGAAAAGAGAGGGCGGCGATCGCCCAGTCTCGGTACGACCGCCTCCCCGTTCCAGAAGACTTCTTTCGAATGCACTCGCGTTGAGCACGCACAGGGTGGAAACCCGCGCGACTACGAACCGCCTTCTTTCGTTCGGATTTTGAGCGTTCCATTCATCTTCCAGTGGGCGTGCTCGGGGTCATCTCCAGCTTTGCTGGGCACGTGGAGGTCGAAATCATCGAACTCGTATGTGATCTCGGCGCCACGCCCCGTCAGCTTGTCGTACAGACCAATTGCAAGTTCGGGCCAGGTCTTGGTGTCTTCAACTTCAGCCATGGGAAAGTATGTCTCTTGTTCGAAGGGAAAATGAGTGCTGCTAGGACTGCCCTTAAGCATCTAATTCGCAATCCGGAGCAGTCACATGCTAAGTGAACAACTCTGGTTTTCCAAGCGATGGAACGTTTTCGTAATCGTGAGGATGGCGTCCGGTCCCGTCTTCCGCTACGGCCTCAGAGAAGCAACTCTCTTCCTTACCTCTCCGTACACACTTGTTGTACAAACTATAGTTATATTATTCCCTTCCGATGGCGTCTCCCTCATCGCAAACCATTCTCGTCACCGGCGCTACCGGTTATGTAGGTGGCCGCCTCGTGCCCCACTTACTGCACAAGGGATACACCGTCCGCTGCTTCGTTCGCGACGCCGACCGGCTCCGTGCCCAACCCTGGGGCGATCAGGTTGAGGCGGCGGTGGGAGATGCGCTGGAGGCCGACACGGTGACACCGGCCATGAAAGGCATCGACGCGGCCTACTACCTCATTCACTCGCTGGGAACCGGAGAAGGATCGTTTGCGGAGCGGGATCGACAAGCGGCAACGAATGTCCGCGAGGCCGCCGAGGCAGCGGGCGTCGAACGGCTCATCTACCTCGGAGGGATGACGCCAAAGGGCGAGCGCCGGTCGAAGCATCTGCAGAGCCGCATCGAGACCGGCAACGTGCTACGGGACGGATCGGTGCCGGTGACGGAGTTTCGAGCCGCACAAATTGTGGGCTCCGGCAGCCTCTCGTTCGAACTGGTGCGCTACCTCACCGAACGGGTGCCGCTCATGATTTGCCCGACGTGGGTCCATACGCCCACTCAGCCCATCGCCATCCAGAACGTCCTCCAGTACCTCATGGGGGCGCTGGAGCAGCCGGACAGCGCGGGCGAGATTATCGAGATTGGGGGGAGCGACGTGCTTACGTACAAGGAAATGTTCGAAATTTACGCGGACGCTCGGGACCTCACGCGCCTGGTCGTGAACGTTCCCTTCCTCACGCCCGGCTTGTCGTCGCACTGGGTGGGACTCGTTACCCCCATCTCCAACACCATCGCCCGTCCTCTCATCAAAGGCCTGGATAACGAAGTGGTCGTGGAGGACCCCACGAAGGCGCGCACCCTCTTCCCCGACATCGAGCCCATGGCTTTTAAGAGAGCCGTTCAGCGCGCCCTGCGCCGGGTCGACTCCGACGTGATGCCCACGGTCTGGAACAGCGCCGTCTCCTCCACTTCCCCGGGGCAGGCCACGTCCCTGGACACGACGGAGGGCCTTTACCGGGAGGCCCGAACGGCGACTGTCGCCGCATCGCCCGAGCTCGCGTTCAACACGATCACGCGGCTCGGAGGCGATACCGGCTGGCTCTACGGCGACGCCTTGTGGAAACTTCGAGGCTGGATCGACAAACTGCTCGGCGGCGTCGGCTTTCGGCGGGGGCGGCGGGACGAACGCCGCCTTCGCGTTGGGGACGCCGTGGACTTCTGGCGGGTGGAGACCCTGGACCCGGGCCAGACGCTACGCCTACAGGCTGAAATGAAACTTCCGGGCCGCGCCTGGCTCCAGTTTGACGTGCGTCCGTCGGAGGACGACCGGGACCATTCACAAGTCACGCAGACCATTTTCTTCGAGCCAAAGGGATTGGGCGGCACCATGTACTGGACGCTCGTCCGGCCCATCCACAGCCTTCTGTGCTCCGGCCTGCTCCGCAGACTGAAGGATTGGATTGAGGACCGCGATCCCAATGCCATCGACGCTACCGCCACGGAGGAGCCGTCCGTTGCCAAAATGCGGGAATAGTTTCAGGCGTTGAGAACTTGGGGCACGGGGGCCTAGAGAGTAGAGCCTGACCTGACCTCACGCATCACTCGTCACGCATCACGCCCCGCTTGACACAGGTTCCCCGCTCAGTTCAACATCCAGATGCCGAGGTTTAAGGCCCCGGCGTAGGTGACCCAGAGGAGGTAGGGAACCAGGAGCCACCCCGCCGCCGCTCGGATCCGAAAGAAGCGGTCGATCGTCCACGCGAGCACGATCCAGAGGCCAGCGATCACAACAAGGCCCGATGTCGGGGACCGCGCACCGAAGAACGCGAACGACCATCCGCCGTTGAGAAGCAGCTGCACGCCGAATGGCACGAGCGCGCGCCGACGGGGCGTGTTTTCCGACCGCTGCCACCACACCAGCGCGGCGGCCACGCCCATCATCGCGTAGAGCGTTGTCCAAACGGGCCCAAAGAGCCAGCCGGGCGGTGTGAAGCTTGGCTTGGTGAGGGTGGGGTACCAGGTGGTGACGGAGCTCTGCGTGGCAAACGCGGCGATCAGCCCGACGGCTTCGCAGAGAACCACTGCACCAACCGCCTGGAGTAGAAATCGGGGGCGTCTCCATTCGTCGGTCATAAGCACAGAAGTGGTGATCAAAAGCGGAATGGGAAATTTAAAAGAGCACGCCCTTCCTTTTTCAGAAGGAACTTCCCTCACGCAGCGCCGGCATGCACGTTCTTCTCGGTCCGGACGATATGGACGAAACTTTTCCCTCGACGAAGCTGGGAAGACCGGTTGGATCAGCCGACGCTGATACTTACGGCACGCATTCGGCCATTCGTACTTTGCTTACGACGCCGAAGTATGCTTGGCCTTCCCCTCGCCTTCCTGCTTCTGTGGGACCGCACTACCGGCGCTGGCGTCTTCGCGGCGGTGCTCGTGGGCCTGGCCAGCGCCATCAGCAACCTCCAGCTGTGGCCGGACCCCCTTCCCATTCTCGTATGGCCCTTCACGCTCGCCGCCTTTCTCGTGACCTGCTATGCCACGAGCGGCACGCCGGCCCCGATCAGGGCCCGCTCCTCGGTCGAATGAGACAAAGAGCCAGCGGACCGCTTTCCAAAGCGAGCCCCCATTCGGGGAATCAAGCAGGCAGCTCTTTTTCTACCCCCCAGTGGTCGCAAAGGACCTCGAACAGGGCGTGCTCTTCGTCGGCCACGCTTGCATCGGCCACGATCAGGCCTTTCAGGAAGTCCAGATAGCGGTCGCCAACCCCTTCGATCCGGTCTCCCGCCTGGTCGGCCACCCCGTCGGCGAGAGCCAGCACACGCTCCCGAATCGCGTCCGGGCCCTCGTCCAGGAGCGGAGCAAGTTCGTCCGTACGGGATTCGATGTCGACGCTGCCTTCCCGCTCCATGCGCTGCTCGAGCTTTTGGACCAGCATCCTCTCGGAGATGTGCTCGGATCCATCCGCATTCATGACGAGATAGGCCAGATCGAACAGCATGCGTTTGAGTTCTTGCACCTGATCCCCGGCGTCAGCCTCTCCTGTTTCGCCCACGGCTACATCGAAAAGGCTAGTTTCTTCGTTCGGCTCCGTAGAATCGGTCATTGGTAGTGGATGGTGGTGTGAAGTGAGCTGTCGAAAGAGGTGAGAGCCTGTTGCACACGTAGCGGATACGCCCACGCAAGAAGTGTGCTTCTTGCTTCGATACCGCACAGGTTCCCGTTCACTCGTCGTACACGTCCTCCGGATTGAACACTTTTTCCTCGTCCACCACCAGGGTTCCCTCCTCTGCGCGGCGGTAGAAGCAGGACCGGTAGCCCGTGTGACAGGCGCCCCCCTGCTGCTGCACCTTAAAGAGGAGCGTATCGCCGTCGCAGTCGAGACGAACCTCCTCAACGGACTGGGTGTGTCCGCTCGTGGCCCCTTTGACCCAGCGTTCTTGTCGCGAACGGCTCCAGTACACCATGTGCCCCTCCTCGATGGTTTCGCGGAGTGTGGCTGCTGTCATGTACGCCATCATCAGAACCTGATCGGTGGCGGCATCCTGCACGATGGCGGGGACGAGGCCGTCGTCGTCGAACGTGACGGCGGGGAGCAGGGAATCGGGACCGGACATGAACACAAGGGTTTGGTACGCAAAACAAGTGAGACGGTTGAAAGTCCACTGGACAAAATGGTTCACGCCCAACAGATCGTGAACCCGCCCCTTCCCCACCCGTTTGCATATCAGATTCTTCTCTGCCGATGCCTCTGATCATGCAACGTGCGGTTTCCTTTCTGATGCGGCTTCCTCGCCTGCTTCTGATTGGGGTGGTGCGGGCGTATCAGCTCATTCTGTCACCGCACCTGGGGGGAGCCTGCCGGTTCCAGCCGACGTGCTCGGAGTACGCTATCGAAGCCTTTCGGCAGTACGGGGCCGTACGGGGCGTCCTCCTCACGGTCTACCGTCTCGGTCGCTGCCACCCGTGGGGGGACCACGGATACGACCCGCCGCGGTGGTTTGGAGAGCCTCCCCACCCCCAGGAGCAGAGTCCTGGCTCGAAGGGGCAGACCCGAGAAATGAAGCCTGGGGCGTGATTCGTGAGTCACGCGGCTGCCCCCCGTCTCGCAGATCACGATTCACGGATCCTTTTGCTGAACCCACCAAACGCGGTCGTCGGGCATAGGCTCGGGGACCGGGTCCGTTTCCCGCGACGGCGACGGGTCGGCTGGCGTCGGGCGAGGCCGATCGCCCGAATGTTCGGGTAGAGAGTCGAGGCGGAGGAGGTAGCGGAGATAGCGGCCGATGGACAGATCCGGCATCTCGTTGAGCCGGTCGCGGACCCGCTCCCGCTCGGTCTTCTGCACCTGGATTTTTTCCTTCGTCCGAGCAATCTGATCGTCGAGATCCTCAACTCGATGGTCGATATATCGGCGGAGGCGGCGCTCCTCGGCGGGCGAGAGCGTGTCGGGCACCTCATCCTCATATTCCCGCACCAGGGCGGCCCGCCACATGTTAATCCGGGTCCGAGCATCGTCGCTGACGCGGCGGACGTCGGCCACGGCGTCGGGGGTGGCCTCGTAGGCGTTTCGGATGTTGGCGACCTTGAGGCGCACCACGTGTTTGTGGATGATGCCTTCGACTTCCCGTACCTCCCCGATAAAGTGGTGCTTGAGTCGATCACGGAGCGCCTCCTGCTGCAACTCGTCGAGCCGTTCCGCCCGGCGCTCATCGATGGAGTCGAGCATGTCGCTCCGCTTCTCTTTGAGGCTCTCCACTTCTCGTTCCAATCCCCGAATCGCGTTCGTGAAGCGTTCGATCTCCTGCACCAGCCGGCGGCGGCGCCGCACGTGCGAGAGGCGCCGGTACCGACGGACGGCCCAGCCGCCGCCGAGCAAGCCCCCTGCCCCCAGTAGACCGAGGGCGAGGAAGGGAGCGCCCCCGCCCCCAGCGGCCGCGGCAAGGCCGGCCAGCCCGACGGCCGCCGGTAGAAAATAACGAGCAAACGGGCTCCGATCGGAGCGGGACCGGCCCGGCCGCCGGCGTGCTCGATTCACCGAGACATCGGCCGGCTCCAGGCGCCCGGCGCGTACGTCGGAAAGTGGGGGGACGTCGACCGGTTCCACGTAGCAGGCCGTGCACAGGGCTTCAGCAAGATCGGCCACCGGATCGAGGGCCGCCAAGTCATCGAACAAGGGCGACTGCTCGGGGTCGTAGAAGTCCGCGTCGCGGAAGAGCAGGTTCTCGCCGGTGTCGTACTGGTCCCAGAGGTCGGGCTGCAGGGCACAGGCGCGAAGGGCCGTGTAAATGACAAGGCCGGGAAAACGGTCGAGGAAAGGGCCGAAGTCGGCGTCGGTGCGGTCGGGATGCTGGTAGTTCCGGTGTCCCACCTCCGCGCTCCGCCAATCTTCCAGGGCCGGCACGTAGGTTGTATCATAGTCTACGAGCCGAAGCCGCAGGTGCTCATTCGACGTTTGCACGAGCACATTCCCGTG
>CAYULG010000032.1:0-17019 GCA_964445365.1 uncultured Salinivenus sp.
CTGGAGGCGATGGTGTCGACGAACGACGGCTTTGAGATCAGCGAGACGGACCTCCAGATCCGGGGGGCGGGTGACTTCTTCGGCACGCGCCAGAGCGGCATGCCCGACCTCAAGATTGCCGACATCACGCAGGACACTGCGATCCTGGAGGAGGCACGCGAGGCGGCGTTCGACCTCGTGGAGGAGGACCCGCACCTCCGTGCCGACTCGCACCGGCGGTTGCGGCGGCGCTTCGAAGAGACGTACGCCGAGCACGGGTTGGGTTTTGCGCGGGTGGGGTAGCGGCCCCGCCGATCCGCTTTTCCGGGATGATCGACGCTCTCCGGCGCGTCGCGGCGGCTGCGGGGATGGACGTGACGCTCCGGACCGTGCCCGACAAGCAGGTCGAGGGCCAGCCCCCGTTCGACTGGGCCTACTCGATGGCCCTCGACACCCGCCGAATTCGCACGGAACTAGGGTTTGCCGAGCCGGTCGCGCACGCCGAGGCGCTGCGACGGACGATTGCGGGGGAAGAGGACGCCCGTGATGCGTAAGGCGCGAAACGGGAAGACGGCAGACCAAAGATCACCGTCCCTCAGAGACACGCGGCAATTCGTCGTCTTCGGTCGTCGCATTCACGGCAAAAGTGTCAATCTCGTTTCACAGGACCAACGTGCTCCCGTGCGGTAAACGCGTTGCGTAGAGGTGCCGGTTGGTCGGCGGAGAGCATTTTCTTCTGCAGCCGACAGTACCGGCCGGATTGCGTATCACGGATCACGATTCGCGGGAGGGAAGCAGTACTCCGCCGGTGTCACATCAGATCCTGGCGGACGCTACTCACTTCCTACCACGGTCCAGTATAGGTCCACACTCTTCTGGCGCAGATCCTCCAGCGACCCGTCGTTCTCGATGACGTGGTCGGCCCGGCGGCGGAGCTCGGCCTGCGGGAGCTGGTGCTTCATGCGGGCCCGTACCTGCTCCGGCGTCACGTCATCCCGTCCTGTGACCCATCCGATGCGGTCGGCATCCGGTGCCACCACGGCCGCTGTCACGTCCACGTGCTCGTCGCCACCGGCCTCGAAGAGGAGCGCGGCCTCGTGCACCAACAGGTCGATCCCTTCCTCGGTCGCCCGCGCTTTCGCGGCCTCAAACGCCTCGAAGACGTGCGGGTGAACGATGGCGTTTAGGCGCTCGACCCGCTCGGCGTCGCCGAAGACCTGCTCCGCCAGGTGGGTCCGGTTGAGCGACCCGTCGTCGGCATACGCCTCGTCCCCGAACGCGTCGACGATCGCGGCCCGCACGGCCTCGTCCTCCTGCATGAGCCGCTTCGCCTCAATGTCGGCGTAAAAGACGCGCGCCCCTTTCTCCTCCAGGAAGCCGCAGACGGTGGTCTTGCCGCTGCCGATGCCGCCGGTCACGCCCAAGGTGGTCACGAGTTCGGAGTGTGGAGTCTGGAGTGTGGAATTTGGAATGGGGAATTTCGGGGCGAGAGCGTGGAGCAGGATGGGGAGTGACGTTAGACGGAGGGGGCTGAGGTGTCTATCTCAATCCCGTGTTTGCTCAGTTCTTCCCCTTTCGGCCCATGCCTGAACTTCGTTCTCGAACCAAGCGATTTGCGATAGCGATCTTGCGTTTCTGCGAGAAGCTGCCGGACGAGCCCTCCTGTAAGGTTATCCGCCGGCAACTCATGCGATCAGCCTCGTCGATTGGAGCGAACTACCGAGCCGCCTGTCATGCACAGTCCCGAGCCGAGTTTCTTTCGAAGATGTCGATTGCAGAGGAAGAAGCGGACGAAACCGAATACTGGCTCGAACTGCTCAACGAACTCCAACACGCCCCGAAGACTTCGCTAGGAAATCTGCGAGACGAAGCTCACCAGATCACCTCGATGATCATCGCCTCCATAAAAACAGCCCGCGAGAAGTAATAGCACGCCCCGCCGACAGCAGAGATCACAATCTCCATTCCCCACTCCCTATTCCGCATTTGGAAGGCTCATCCGGGCGGCCACTCCAGGCGGCGCCCGCCGAGGAGGTGGAGGTGCAGGTGCCAGACCGATTGGCCCCCGTCGTCGCCGCAGTTGATGACCGTGCGGTAGCCGTCGCGCAGCCCTTCTTCCTGGGCCAACTCCTTCGCGACGACGAACAGGTGCCCCACGAGCTTTTCATCCTCCGGCTCCAGGTCGTCGAGGGAGGGGATGGGCTTTCGGGGGACGACCAGGATGTGCGTCGGCGCCTGCGGATTGATGTCGTGAAACGCGATGCACCGGTCGTCCTCGTGGACGATGTCGGCGTCTTCCTCCCCGTCGATGATCCGTTGAAATAACGTTTTTTCGGCCATGACGCGATGCCGTCGTGAAACGAGAACGAGTGGTGAAAGACAGAAGCACCCCGACGCTTCTGAAACGCAATATAGCGGAGCCGAGGCGGGAATCACAAGACGACATCGTTACGCCCCCGCTGTGAAAGAGTCGTCGGACCCCTGAACAACATCCTTCCCGGACGGTCCGTACAAAGAATCGCTTTATGATGTAGCCCCTCGACCAAACCGTTTTCTTCATGTCCACTGTTTACATCACCCGCAAGGTCCACTTCAACGCCGCTCACCGGCTCCATAATCCCGACAAATCGGAGGAGTGGAATCGGGAGACCTTTGGAAAGGACAATAATCCCAACTGGCACGGACACAACTACGAACTGGAAGTGACGATAGCCGGCGAGCCAGCCCCTGAGACGGGGTACGTGCTGGACCTTGGGGACCTGAAGGAGATTCTCCACGAGCGTGTCCTTGACAAGGTGGACCACAAGAACCTGAACGTGGAGGTGGACTTCATGGACGGCGTGATTCCATCCAGCGAGAACGTTGCTATTGCCATCTGGAACGAGTTGGAGGGGGCGTTGCCCGCCGGTGAGCTTCACTGCGTTCGGCTCTATGAGACGCCTCGCAACTTCGTCGAGTACCGAGGCGAGTAACGATTGCCCTGTTTCCTACGCGCTTTTTCACGATTCCCCGACCCGAAATGGCTGAGAAGAAAATTCCTTCCGACAATCTCCGCGAAAACGGCACCCCCAACGGGGCTCCGCCCAAGCTCTACGAGCGCCGGGACGTGTACGACGAGGACACCACTGAGGCCCTCGCCGATCATATCTCGTCGATCCTCGACATCGTGGGCGAAGATTCCTCTCGCGAGGGCCTGGAACAGACCCCCGAGCGCGTGGCCCAGGCCTATCAGTTTCTGATGCACGGCTACGCCCTGGACCCGAAGGACATCCTCCGCCAGGCGATGTTCGAAGAGGACTACGACGAGATGATTCTCGTGAAGGACATCGAGGTATACTCCCTGTGCGAACACCACATGTTGCCCTTTTTCGGAAAGGCCCACGTCGCCTACATTCCGGACGACAAGATCGTGGGGCTGAGCAAGATTCCCCGGACCGTCGAGGTCTTCGCCCGGCGGTTGCAGGTGCAGGAGCGCCTCACCCTCCAGATTCGCAACGCCATCGACGAGGTGATTGAGCCGCTGGGAACGGCCGTCGTCATTGAGGCCAAGCATCTCTGTATGATGATGCGTGGAGCCGAAAAGCAAAACTCGATGACCACGACCAGCTCCGTCAGCGGCGAGTTCGACAATCACCCCACTCGCGACGAGTTCATGCGTCTGATCCGCGCCACCGAATGAGGAACGTGGAGTGCGGAATGGGGAATTCGGTGTTCACATTCTGGGTCGTAGAGGGAAGGCATTACCGAACTGTCGAGCTTCTCAATCCACATTGCTACTGATTCGTGCTTGGGTAGGTAAACATCGGTAGTGAACATTTCTCCTCGCACGCGGAGAACTATATGATCCCGTAGTTGGAGTCGTCTTTAGAAACCCATTAACGTATCAGTAAGTCCGAACCCCACACTCATGATCGCAGTCGTAACGGGGGCGAGTCAGGGCATCGGGCGGGCCATCGCGATAGAATTTGCTGAGCGCGACGGGGCGCAGGTGGTGCTGGTCGCCCGGTCGGCGTCCAAGCTCGAAGCAACGGCCGGGGCCTGTCGGGAGCGGGGGAGCGAGGCGCTGGTCGTGCCCACCGACGTGACCGACGACGCGGCGGTGGCCGAGATGGCCGACACGGTGCGGGACGCGTGGGGCGTGCCGGACGTGCTCGTCAACAACGCCGGCATGTTTACCTATGCGCCGCTCGACGAACTGACGCTGGCGGGCTTCCGCGAGCAGATCGACGTGAACCTCACGGGCTCGTTTGCCGTCACACAGGCGTTCTTGCCGGCGATGCGGGAGCGCGGCACGGGTCATCTCTTCTACATGGGGTCCGTTGCCTCTGTGAAGGCCTATCCGGGCAACGCGGGCTATTGCGCGGCGAAGCATGGCGTGCGCGGCCTGGCCCGCGTCGTGCGCGAGGAGACAAAGGACGAGGGGCTTCGCGTGACGACCGTTGTTCCGGGAGCGACCGACACGCCGACGTGGGACGGTGTCGACCTGCCCGAGGAGCGCTTCATGCCGCCGGAAGACGTGGCCCAGTCCGTCGTAGATGCCTACCACCTTTCCGACCGCACTGTGCTGGAGGAGTTGCTGCTGCGGCCGCAGGAAGGAGACGTTTGACGACTCCAGCCGCAGATATCGTTTCTATAGAGTGGGCCTGCTTGGTTTGGGTATTGCCTTCAACTCGAACATTCTAACATGGAAGGTTGACCGTTAGCACGGTGAGGGAAACGCATTTTTGCGAGGGGAGGCAGTTCGTATTCGGAACGGCGTCCATCACTCTTTTGAGGAGAGGCGCTCCTCCGGCACCCACGCCCACTGCAGGGTACTGTCGACGAGCGTCGCGCCGTCGTCCGGTGCCGTGAGCGTCACGTCCACGTCGATCTTGCCGATGGGGTGAGACTGAATGCGGTCGGCCTCGTCGGTCGACAGGGTGGCCTCGGCCTGAGCCGCGTGGCGGGCGAACCGATCGAACGAGACATCCATCGTGCGGAGCAGGGGAGAGGAGGTGGGTGGGACGTTGAGGGCCACCGCGAGGCCAGAGGCCGTTTCCGCCAATAGGGCCAGGGCCGCCGCGTGCAGGCCGCCGAGATGATTCTGCACGGCCTCGCGGTTGTCGAGGCGTACGGTGACCTGCGTTCGGGTGTATGCCTCTACGAAACAGCCGGCGGTGGCCACGAACGGAATGACGGTGCCTATGGCCCGCGTTACGAGAGGCGGGCGTAAGCGATCGGAGAGGCCAGTGTACCGGTCTGCAATGCGGGCGAAGGGATTGATGGAGGACATGGGGCAGAAAGGGGGGAAAAGAAACGAGAAGGGAATGAAAGAGCCACCATGTGAATTTTGCAAACGGACCGAGGGCAGCACCGTATGCGACGCAGTCGTGTTTCTGAGCCATACGTTCCAGCACGCCAAAAGCAATGGTACGCCCGGTTTTTGAATGAGCGGCTCGTTTTTTGCGTGCTAGTGGTTTCCGTCTCCGCGAAGAAATCCTCCTTGAATGAAACAAATCAACGAGGAAAATAAAATCTGGAGAACGTATCCGAAGACGCTTCGTTGAGAGAAATGTCTTTATTCGCCCATTCGACCTTCTAACACCCACGCGGCTACTCGCATCATGGCCAGTTCGTCCCGAACGGAAGCTGCGCTGGAGGAGCTTGAGCGTCTCATCGTTGAGGAGATGCCCATCACGGAGCACCTCGAATTTTCGCTTGCGACCGACGAGGAGGGACGACTGCGGGCCTCCGCCCCACTGCAACCCAACGCCAATCACATGGGCAGTGCCTTCGGGGGGAGTCTCAGCATGCTCGCCACGGTGACGGGATGGGCAATGATGCATCAGGTGGTGCAGGAGGCGGTCGAAGACATGAAGCGCCGCGTTGAGGTGATGATTCAAGAGAGTGACATCGAGTACATGCGGCCGGTCTGTGAGAACATCTCCGTCATTTGCGAGCGACCCGATGAGGATGCGCTGGAGCGGTTTCAGCAGATGCTAGATCGGTGGGGCCGCGCGCGACTGGACCTCAAGTGCAAAATTGATGCGGCGGGAGAGCGAGCTGTCACTTTCATCGGCAGCTACGTCGCTCTGGAAGGAGGGGAGGGGCAGGGCGACGGCGCTTTGGGGGCCGTCCCCAAAAAGACATCAAGCGAAGACGATCTATAGCATTTCCTCGTACATCCGGTACGGTGTTTCTGTCATGCCGAGGGCCCGATACGTCTCCCTGGCCGTCTCATTGTCCTGTTCGACGTAAAGGCGTAGGCCGCACACGTCGTCGGTAGCCGAGGCGCGATTGCGGACGGCCTCATGGAGGGCTGTATAGACTCCTGCCCGGCGCGCTTCGGGCCGCACGTAAACGCTCTGGATCCACCAGAACACGCCGTTGCGCCAGTCGCTCCATTCGGTGGTGATCATGAGGGAGCCGACAATCGCCTCCGCCCGTACGGCCACGAGATAGAATCCGCCTGATGGATCGTCGAGCATTTTCTGAACACCCGCTCGGACCGTGTCGGAATCGAGCGTTTTGTCTTCCGTTTCCTCGGCCATTGCTGTGTTGAAGCGAGTCAGGAGGTCGGCGTCTTGGCTCGTAGCAGTGCGAACCGTGACATCGTTGGGCATAAGGCAAGAGACACGTTCCAAGGGAGTGGTGGGAGACAGAGGCCGCCGGACTATGGGCGAGACAGACTTCGGAGCCGGGTCCCAATGTCGTCGGCAAGCACGTCGAGCGACGTGTCGAGCTTGGCGGCGAGGTCGCCGTAGTCGGTCACGGGCCAGTTGTTTTCGCGATGACGCGTAATGCCCTGGTCCTTCGTGGTCTCGCCGTCCGGGCCGAAGACCGTCCAGCGCACGACCATCTGGGAGTGTCCCTCTGGCAGGGGCGCATCGTCGTCCGCGTCCGGGCCGGGCGGCTTCGGCCCCACGCCCTCGAAGCGGAGTACGCGCAACTGCACGACGTAGTCGAACCGAAAGCCGCTCGGCCACGGCACCGTCTCGGCGGATTGGATCCCCGGTTGCCGTTTGAGGTTGAGGGCGACGACTCGATTGAGGGCCTGATTCAGGTCTTCGCCCCATCGATGGAAGTCCGAAAAGCGAACTGCATTCGGGCCGTGCCGGGTTACGATGCGGGTCGCGTCGAGGTAGGAGGCCAGCTGGGGGCGGCGCAGGCCCACCGTCAGGCCGGTCGTGTCGGTCGCGACCGTGTCGTCCGCTCGGTTGCTGTCGAGCAGGTAGTAGTTGATTTTGCTCTGACGGGGCTCTAGGAGGCGCACGCACCCGGCGAGCAGGAGGCCCAGCAGGCCGGCAGCCAGCAGGCCGGTGCCAAGCCGGCGAGCATTCGGAATCGACCGGGAGAAAGAGAGCATCGGGGGGGGGCGGGAGGCGTGGACAGGAGAACAGAGCGGGATGGGAGCCCCGAGGGGCCGAGAGCACCGCGCACAAGTACCAGCTTCCGCAAATGGCAAGCGGACCATCTCGGTCGGCCGAAATTCTTTCGACGTCGCTCGTAGACCTACACCGCGCCTCTCTCGATGTTCGGTGGCGCCGTCACGGCGAAGTGTCGGTCGCGTCGGCGTCTCCGAGGCCCGGTAGCGTGTAGCTGACAAGGAGGAAGCCCCCACCGGCCCCGAGGAAAAGCGCAATCCGCCAGAGGGCTGACAGCGTCGCGAGGTCGATCAGAAAGAGCTTGCCCACGAAAAGGGCCAGTGTGACGAGGCCCGCCTTTTGAGCGACCCGGTACCGACGCCAGGTCCCACTCGTGAGCAGGGCCGCGGCAGTGAGGCCCCAGACCAGCGAGACGTAGGCGTGGCCATTTGCGAGCGGGATGAGTTCGTGGGCCCACCAGGCCAGCCAGCCGGTGAGCCCGGCGCCCCGATAAAGGCGCCGGGCTGTCGCACGCTGGAGCCAGTAGGATGTGGTAAGCCCGAGGCCGAGGACGGCCATTTCCGTGAGGGGGGCGAGCCCAAGAACGGGCGTTGTCCCCGGATCGAGTTCTATCCACCGGCCTCCCAAGGCTGCGGCCAACCCGGCAAACGCGGTGTGCCCAGCGACGCGGAAGAGAAGGTCGTCCCTGCGCCGGGCGAGCACAAGAAGCCCGGTCGACGAGAGCCCGCCGACCAGTAGTAGGTAGGTCAAGCCTTGTGGCAGGGGCAGAAGCTCATTGGCCCACCAGCCGAACCAGCCCACCACGAGGAGACCCCGGTACAGGCGGCGGAGACGGGAGTCCCGGGTCCATCGGAGCGCCACGGCGCCCAGGCCCAGTACGACCAATTCGCTGAGGGCAGCGGGTGACACAAGCGGACGAGGAGACGGCTCGACCGTCGCAAAGCGGCTCCCAAGCCAGCAGCCCACGATGGCAAAGAGGACGTGGCCCGACGAGCGGAGCGTCACGTCGTCGAGGCGGCGGGCAAGCACGAGCAACAGTACGGCCTCGACAGCCCAGGCCAGCAGCAGCGTGATGCCCCCCAGGGCTTCGCTGAGGCCGTAGGCGGCCAGGACCGTCGCTACCAGCCCGTGGGCGGGGGCGTAGCGGGGCATCGGTATGCGGCGTAGGCCAAGGAAGGCCCCCGCGTACACCAGGACCCCGACCGTCGCCACACCGGCCCAAAGAAGGGCCGATCCCGTCCATAGAAGCCGCGATGCGAACAGGGCCACGAAGGGCGAGGCCGTCACGAGGCCGTACGCCGGACGGTCGCCGAACACCTTTCGGTGCCACTTTCCGACCGAGGTTTGGGGGGACTCCGGCCAGCGGTCGGGCTGTTGGAGGCGGAGGACGGCCCGGAGGACGGGCGTCCCCCCCAGCAGCAGCCACGTGAGAATGAGCCCCCCCTGCAGCACGCCTGCCCCATCGGGGCGTGTTCCGGAGAGGGCCGCGTCGGCACAGGGCACCAACAGAACGGCCCAGCCCCCGACGACGGTCGAGTAAAGCAACGACGGCCAGCCCCGGTACAGATACACTGAACAGGCCCCAACCAGCACGAGGCTCGTGTAGACGGAAAGGCCTCCCACCGCGCCCACGTCCCCATACAAAAGAAACGGCGTGCCCAGTCCGCCAATCGTCCCGATCACCGCCATGCTCGCGTGGTCCTGCTGCAGCGCGAGAGCGATACTGACGACCGTCACGGCCACCATGCTCCCAAAGGCCACCGGGTACGAGACGAGGCCGTAGAGTTGATAGGCCGCGAATACAGTCCCGTAGAAGGTGGCGCTGCTGCCCCCGAGCAGTATTTGTCGGAGCCGGCGGCGCTCGTCGTAAATGCGCAGCCCAGTCCCAAGCAGCACGCTGCCCGTCAGCACCCCAAACCCGACTCGAACAGGGGGGACGAGCCATCCCTGTTCGATGGAGTACTTGAACAAAAAGGCCAACCCGAAGAGCAGGAGCCCAATTCCGACGTAGTTGAGCCAGTCCTCGCTCCGGAGGTGGACGAACGAGAATTCGGACGAGCCGCTTACTTCCGGCGACGGTGAAGCTGCTGATGCCCTGGGTGGAGAGCTGGCTTCCCCTTCGTCCGACGGCCGATTGCCGGTTGGGGACTCAGTTGATTTAGGGGACGAGGGTGCTTCTGCGTCGGGCGGATGGTCCGGAGACGTGGGGGGACGCCCGGCCGGAGACGGGGTGGCATCCGATTCAGATGACGTCTCCGGCCCCGAGTCGGCTTCTGGCCAGGCGTCGACGGTGCCCCGAAGATCGTTTACAAGCCGTTCCAGACGGTCGAGGCGCGCCTCGATCCGATCGAGTCGATTCGAGGAAGAAGGGTCGGAAGACATGAAATCGAGGGAGGGGCAACGAATGCGCGCACCGTCGCCCAAAACCTGGTGGGTGGCGCGTGCAGAGTCAATTCGCCTGGACGGTGTCTCCCTGTTGTAAGTCGAGATCCTCACGCAGCATTTTCACCCGGCGCTTGACGGTCACCTGGTCGTCGAGGTCGGCGAGAGTGAGGGCCCTCTCAAAGTAATCGAGGGCGGCTTGCTGTTCGTCGTTGGAGAGGACAACCTCCCCGGCCCAACGGTATGCTTTTGCTTTCCATCGATCCCCGATCCGGTCAATGTCAACCGCGGCAAGGTAGTCGTGGGCCCGTTTCCGTTTCTTCCACGGAATGTCCGTCGGCGATTCATTTCCCAAAAGCGTCCCAACCCGTTGGATGAGCTCGTAGTCGTCGGTCTGCTGAGCGTACGTCTCAGCATCTTCTGGGGGCAGGATTTGATCCGAGCCGAGCGACTCGATGCGCTCCTTAAGTTGAACGCGGTCCCGGTATTCCTGCAGGACCTTGACCATCTCCTCCCAAACCTCAGATTGAGAGCGCGGGAAGGCCTGGACCCAGAATTCGTCGACGACCTGACGATAGATGTCTTTCCAGGCGTCCTCGTCGAGGTCTCGTCGAAGGGAAATGCGGGCCAATTCCCGTGCGACGGCCGGCACTTCGCCTCGGTGGGCTTTGCTAAATCCTTCTCCCCCGTAGCTACTGGTGACGCCCTGAAGGTCGAAGATCATGACTTCGACGTAGAGCTGAACGGCCCGCTCCCAGTTGCCGTCCTCCCTCACGTGCTCGGCGGTCTCGTACCGCACGTTCCGGTACTCCCCCCACTGCTCGTCGGACCAGTATTGTTTTGCCTCCTTACTGAGATCGGTCAGCGTATCGGGCATAGCCGACGTGAGATTTGAACGCGCGCCAGTGGAACCTGTCCGCTTGGCAAGATGGAAATGAGTCGCCCCCGTACCCCTGTGGGGTAAATGATCGCTCGTTCCAGATCGGTAAAAATCAACTGAGCGGCAACTTCGGCGGGATCCTTCTCGCGGGGCGCGAAGAGACCCGCCCCCAGTCGAGGGAATCGGGACACTCCCACGCGCACTCAGAAGTGCTCAGAGGCGCGGCGGACGACGAATACAGAGGACAGAGAATGTAGAAGGGCCCATCCCGACTCGGGCGGAGCAGGGTCCTTAGGTTATGAGCAGTTGTAATGTACCAAAAGAACACCCTACCACCGATTAAACTAAGTAATACAATATTGTAACAGGAGAATGGAGACCGTGCAGGCGTACCCGTAATTTGTCCATACCCACACCCTTTTTAGAGAAACCACAGGTCTCCTCCGGGGGTTGGCTAGGTCGGGAATTTCGTTTGTCCAAGGTGATCGATGTCTAAACGAGGAAAACGGTTTTCTGACGTGTCATTCCTTCGGGTATCGCTCCCCTTTTGAAACGGTCGCCGACAAACCGTCCGCTCGGCTCTGCGATGGTTTAACGCACATTGGATGTGGTTTCTACAATGAGCATGAATGGGTCTGACGTTTCGGCGGAAACGGCCAACGCCGATCGTGCTCGCGATTTCTACGCTCTTTTGGCTGCCAGCGGGGACTTGTCTTTCGTATGCCAAGCGGACGGGGAGCTTGCTTGCTGGAGTGATTCGCTTGGGGCGATGACCGGATACCGGCCCGACGAACTCCAGGCACTGTCGGCCTCCTCCCTCTTCGTGCCGGCGGCCCGGGATCGCGTCCGGGATGCGCGGGCGGAGGCGGAATCGTCGGGCCAGTCCGTCGAGGCAAAGGCAAAATTGCGAACGAGGGACGGCACCCCCATCCCGGTGGTTCTGACGGCGGTGCCGCTTTGCGCCGACGATACCAATGGCACAGTGGCCGTTGTGGGACAGCGGCGGACCGACTCCGAGCGAGCTGCGGGGGAGTCGTCCGGGGTTAAGACGCACTTCGATGCTCTCTTTGAGGGTGTTCAGGAGGCGGTCTTCCTGTTGAAGGAGGTGTCTGACGACGCAGAACCAGCGTACGTCATCGATCGGGCCAATTCGGCGTTCGAGTCCCTCGTTGGACAGATGATCTCGGGGGATCCGCACGCCCTTTCGATCGTCTTCGGCGATAAATCGGGAGCGACCCTGGCCCGCTATGCCCAGCGGTGCCAGACGCAACAGGGGCCGGTCTCTTATCGGGAGACCTACACCTCGGCCGAGACCGACACGGTGCGGATTTTTCGAATGACGGTGTCGCCGGTTGAGGGCGAGGCGACGCCCTACGTCGTCGGTGTTGCCTCCGACGTGACCGAGCGCGAGAAGATGGTCGAGCGCCTGCACCAGCGAGAGGTGATTACCCACAACGTGTCGGAAGGCATCTACCGTAGCACGCCCGAGGACGGCCTCGTATACGCCAATCAGGCTTTCGCTCAGTTGTTTGGGTACGATCGCCCCGAGGATGTGCTTGAGCTCGATTCGGGGGACATGTATGCCGACCCGACGGTCCGCGACGAGGTGCTCCGCCGCGAGCACGAGCAAGGAGGCGTGGAAGGGATCGAACTTCAGTTCCAGCGGAAAGATGGGTCGACCTTTACGGGCCTCGTCAGCAGCACGGTCGTCCGCGACGACGAGGGGGAGGTGCAGTACTACGACGGGGTCGTGACCGACATTACGGAGCGGAAGGAGGCGGAGCGCGCCCTGCGGGCCAGTGAACGCCGGTTCCGAGAGATGTTCGAAGAGCACAGTGCCCCGATGCTGCTCATCGAGCGCGAGCACGAGTTGGTGGCGGCCAAGGAGGAGGCCGAAACGGCCAATCAGCTCAAGAGCGCCTTCCTCGCCAACATGAGTCACGAAATCCGCACCCCCTTGACGTCCATCATCGGTTTTGCCGAGGCCATCGGCGACGAACCGGCCGTTCAGGAAGAGGGCGGACCGGTGGGCCGTTTCGCCAATCTCATCGCCAAAAGCGGAAACCGTCTGCTCGAGACGCTCGATTCGGTGCTTGACCTCTCGCAACTTGAGGCCGGATCCATGGAAGTGGCGGCGGAGCCGGTCGAGGTTACTACTGAGGTCGAAGAGGGGACGTCTCTCATTTCCCCTCGGGCAGACGAGGCCGACGTCACCCTCGTTACGGAGCCCCCCGACCGGGCCTTGTGGGCCCTGGCCGACCAAGGGGCCCTGCGTCGGATTCTTCACAACCTGCTCAGCAACGCCGTGAAGTTTACGGAAGCCGGAGGAACCGTGGCGGTTAAGGCATCGGGCACAGGCGACCGCGTCGTTCTCGACGTGGAAGACACCGGCATCGGCATCGATCCCGGTCGGCTGCCCGAGCTGTTTGAACCGTTCAAGCAGGCGTCGAACGGACCCGAGCGCTCCCATGAAGGAAGCGGGCTGGGCCTGGCGGTGGCGAAGCGGCTCGTCGAGCGCATGGACGGTACCATCGACGTGGAGACGGTCAATGGGGAGGGCACCTGTTTCACAGTGTCGCTGCCGCGCACCGATCCACCGCCGGACGAGTCGTGAGGGTGCAATCCGTCGGGGAACGCCCGTCGAGCCCTCTCATTCGCAGTGCCCGTTGCTCGGTCGTTTTGATCGCGAGAAGTCCCTTTGATCGTTTGCTCCCTCCCATTCATTCCCGCTTCTACCATGGACGACCTCGAAATGGACGAACCCAGTCCGGAATTTATGGCGGCCACCTACGTCGCCCAGATTGCCCCGCTTCTCTTCGACGCGGCCGAGAAGGCGCCGGAGATTGGGGAAGAGCCCCAGCACGTGGCGGTGGCCGAGGAAACTGTCACTCACCACATCAAGCGGCAAAACTTCGACGTTGAGCGCACCGTCGCTACGGTACAGAGGAGCCCAGAGGGTATCGAGATCGAGTATCAGGGCCGGACGGTGACGCTCAGCTTCGACGACGCCGACTAAAGAAGTTGTGTGTTGGTGGGTCCTGGGTTGAGCGTTCCCGAAAATGGGGATCGAACCGCTGCGAACACTCGCTATGGTTGCAGACTCCCCGTTGTCGACCCGTCAAACCGACTGAACGTGCACATCTCGACTCGAACACCGTATAAGTCGCAACTTCGATTACACCCGCTTCTCAGAACTGAGCGCGCTCGTCATTTGGCTGGAGACCCATATTGATTATGCCCACCTCGCATTCCAACACAACGACCACTCGCCCGCCCATTGACCGGAACGCCTCCGACAGTCCGGTGCGGACGGCCTTCGCCCTGGGCTGCTTCTGGGGCCCGGACGCCCTCTTTGGGGCGCTCGACGGTGTGGTCCGTACGTGTGTAGGGTATGCCGGGGGCACCACGTCGGAGCCCACCTACGACGCCATCGGCGACCACATCGAGACGGTGCGCGTCGAGTACGATCCGGCCCAGATCGATTATTCAACGCTGTTGGAATACTTCTGGGCGGCCCACGATCCAACGCGGGCCCCCTTCAAACGCCAGTACCAGTCGGCCCTCTTCCCCCGTACGGACGAGCAGAAGGAACAGGCCCGTGCCTCGCTGGCCGCCGTGGCCGATCGGCTTGGGGCCTCCCTCGCGACAGACGTCATTGCGGACGCTCCGTTCTACCGGGCCGAGGCGTATCACCAGAAGCACAAGCTCCGTCGCCACCCAGACGTGATGCGGCCGGTCCGCGCTCTGTATCCGGACGATAAGGCGTTTGCCGACGCTCCCGCCACGGCTCTTATCAACGGGTACGTGGGCGGGCACCGGGACCCGAGTCACCTTGAGGACGACCATTCCCGCCTGGGTCTGCCGTCCGAGGCGGCCGAGGCCCTCCAGGCCATCGCTGAGCGTCGGAATGCCTGAGCCACGCGTGGTGGAAATAGGAAGGGGGAGGGGAGTCGGCCGCTCAGACCTGAGCCCGTTCGACGCGTGCAGGTCAGTTGATCGTGTGCGGGACAATCCCTGACATCGAGGATTCGGTTGGAGGGCACGAGACCGACATCTCGTTTGCGACTCCATTGGTCCGTGTGAGAAGTTCAACGAACTGTATTCCTCTTTCGGCGTATCGGAGACTGCTTCCCGGCAGGCCCCTCCACGGTGTTTTGGGTGCTCCAGTTGGTCGGAGAGATGGTGTCCCTCGTCCGTTCGTTCTGACAAATGTTGGGAGAACCCCTTCTCTAGTTTTTTCAGGAGAGATGGAAGCGGTTTCAAAATTTATTCGCTAGCACTTTTCTGAACGATTTTTCTTTGCCATGAGCCACGTATCCGGCATCCACCACGTTACGGCCTACGCTCACGATCCGCAGGAGAACGTGGATTTTTACACCGGGGTTCTCGGCCTGCGCCTCGTGAAGCAGACGGTTCTCTTCAACAACCCGTCGAAGGTGTTTCGGGGCCCGACGATGTACCACTTCTACTACGCCGACGGTACCGGCACGCCCGGCTCCGTCATGACCTTCAAGCCTCACCAGAGCATTCAGAAGGGGCAGGTGGGACGCGGTCAGGCGACGGCCACGGCCTTCACCATTCCGGAAGGGGCGGTTGACTACTGGATCGACCGGTTGCAGGGCTTCGACGAGGTGACGCTGTACCCGGTCACCGAGCGCTTCGGGCGAGAGGTCATCCAGTTTCAGGACCACGACGGCCAGCCCCTGGAACTCATCACCGGGACGTCCGACATCGAGCCCTGGGAAGATGGTCCCGTCCCGGCCGAACATGCCCTGCGCGGCTTTCACGGCGTCACCATTCAGCCCCACAATCCCCGGCTCACGGCCGAGGTGCTGGAGTTGATGGGCTACGAGCGCATCGACACCGAACCGACGCCGCAGGACGGAGACTGGATGCGGTACTGCGCGGAGGATGGGGCCGATCACGGCGAGTACATCGACCTCTACACCGAGCCGAACATGCACGAGGGCTCCTGGGGCTACGGCACCGTACACCACGTGGCCTTCCGCGTGGCGGACGACGAGCAGCAGATGGCTCTCCGCCAGCGGCTGCGCGACGCCGGGCACCGGCCCACGTCGATGAAGGACCGCAACTACTTCCACTCCATCTACTTCCGCGAGCCGAACGGCGTGAACTTCGAGATTGCGACCGATCCGCCCGGCTTCCTCCACGACGAGCCGGTCGAAGAGCTCGGCGAGACGCTGATGCTGCCGCCCTTCCTGCGGGACCGGCGGGAGGAAGTGGAGGCAAAGCTCGCGGACGTCACGACGCCGTAGGAATCGGTTCTCCGTTCGAGAGTGATCTGGAGCCCTCGTCCGGTCCGATTGTCGGAGCGGGTGGGGGCTTTCTGTTTTCCGTCCTGCTACGCCGCTCTGGGTGCGACGGGGGCGCGATAATTCCGGACTTCAGACTCAACACCAGCCTCCACTGCTTCGTTAATAAACGTCTCCAGCCGCTCGGATACCTTCTCGGAGAAGGCTGCGTCCCCGCACTTGTCGCATACGAGAGCGGGGACCTCCTTCACAACGAGCACGGTGTCCCTGTCTTCGAGGGTGCGGGTGGTCGTTCCGGATTTGTATTCCCCCTCTGGACAGTGAAAGCATGGGGCTCCCTCCAGGTCGCTCATTTCTTCCAGGTGTTTGCTTTGCTTTTCCATGAGGCCCTCCATTTGAATTCGTCGGTCCACTCTTCGGGATCCGGCTCGTAGACGGTAATGAGCCAAGTCACTCCTCGTTCATCATCGTCAGCTGCAACCACGTGTATCGGTCGGCCCCTGTCGTAGGTCCCCAGCCGTGCGGGACCGTCAATCCATCCCAACACGAGGTAGCTTTCGAACGGTTCGTCTTCGGGGTATCGACGGAGCAAGAGGCCATTTTCAAGAATAGAGCGTACGTCGGCTGTGGATACACCCTCGGTACGGCGCTTTTCTTCTCCGTGGCTCGTGTACACAACTCGGTCGTTCATCGGGGACACTTGAGTGCGTTTGAGATTCTCTGACTGCGGGCATTGCCGACCAGGCCTCTGTGGGAAAAGTCGGCTCGGACACGTTCCGGACCAGTTGGCATAGAAAGCCATTGCGGCGATGCTCAACCGCACCCACGTTCGCTTCTCTCGTAAACACGGCCCTCACGCCGCCCCGCCATGCCCCTCGCCACCCGCACGATGAACGCGCGCAAGAACATCGCCCTCGTCGCCCACGACAACAAGAAGCCCGACCTCCTCGACTGGGCGGACTACAACCGCGAGCGGCTTACGGAGCACGAGCTCTACGCGACCGGCACCACCGGCCGCCTCTTACAGGAGAAGCTCGGGTTTGACGTGACCCGCCTGCAGAGCGGTCCCATCGGGGGCGACCAGCAGCTCGGTGCCCGCATCGCAGAGGGTACCATCAACGTCCTCATCTTCTTCTGGGAC
>CAYULG010000033.1:0-8378 GCA_964445365.1 uncultured Salinivenus sp.
GCCGCTTCCTGGAGGAGGTCGACAGCGACGTGGTGCGCACCGAGGCCGGCGGCGAGCTGGAGCAGGAGACCGACCGCTTCACCGCCGACGACGGGGAGACGGAGGACTACGACGAGATGGACCCGCACTACTACCGGCAGGACCTGAGCGGCGACCGCGACCGCTCCTCGGATGGTCTCCGCCGTGTCGAGTCGACGGACGGGGGCAGCGGGCGGCGCGTCGTCTACGACGAAGGACAGGGCGAGATTGTCCCCGGCGCCCGGGTGGAGCACTCCAAATTCGGCGAGGGGAAGGTGCAGAGCGTGGAGGGCGAGGGCGAGAAGGCCGCCGCCGTCGTCTACTTCGGCTCGGACGTGGGCAACAAGAAGCTGAAGCTCAAATTCGCGAAGCTGCGGGTGATCGGATAGTCGACTGCCCTGGCCCGAAGACACGGCGCTCCGTTCTCTCGTTCTCGTCTATTCTGCGTTTAACGTTCGAACGTTTAACGTTGAACGTAATGCAGGCGAGGAAATGAATGGCGTCGGTCGGTCACACCAGTCCCTTGACTTCTAGGCAGATCTCTCCCTCAACTAGAAAACAATCCCATGCACGTCCTCACGACCATCGGTCCCGACAACAGCACGAAGGCCGTTCTTCCGTTCATTGCTGGCAAAGGGGCCATGAGCCGCGGCGACGCCGTGGCAATGTTTGCCATGCAGGAGGCCACGTACCTCGGCGCCCCCAGCCACGCCGACCTGGACGAGCTGAAAGCGCCGGGCCTTCCTACGGTACAGGCCGTCCTCGACGCGCTACTGGACAACGATGCACTCGACGAGTTTGTCGTTTGCAAGCCCTGTGCGGAGGCCCGCGGCATTACCGAGGCGGACCTTGCTTCCTGAGCCACGTTCGGCGGCGCGGGCGATCTTGCCCGGCAGGCCGACGCCCACGACACCACGATGACGTTTTAGGAGAAAGGATCAGTAGGCGGAACGGATCATCGCTGAATCGAGTCGTCTGTCTGTTCGGGCCGCAGGACCCGCGCGTGAATGCGGCGTGTGGTCGGACCGTCCGGACGCAACAGGCATAGGATAACTGTCGTTCACCTCTTGACTCGATTCGCTCCTGTTCTCGATTATGACCGATTCGCCCCCGGAGGCCGCCGACGCCGAATCCTCTCCGTCCGCCCTCCGCCGCGTGCTGGTGTGGGGCGGAAGCATCATTGGGGGGCTCGTCGTGCTGTTGCTGGCGGCGGCGCTGATCCTCCCCCAGCTCTTTACGTCCGAGCAGCTCAAGGGCTACGTCATCCCGCCGATGGAGGAGGCCACCGGGCGGAGCGTGGAGATCGACGACATTGCGCTCCGCGTGCTCTGGACGCCCGCCGTGTCGGTTTCCGGGTTTCGCCTCGCCAACCGCGAGGGCTACGGCGCGGAGCCGGCGGTGGAGGCAGGGGAGCTGAACGTGGCCGTCGCCCTCTGGCCCCTGGTCACCGGCGCCATTGAGCCGACGGCCGTCGAACTCGTTGATCCGGTGATTCGGTACGAGGTCGCCGAAGATGGCTCGACGAACTACGACGACCTGCTGGCCGCCGAGGACACGACCGCGGCCAAAGAGGAGGGCGGGGGCCTCGCGATTCCCGTCTCCAACTTCCGCACGACCGGTGCGCAGGTCCGGTATCAGGATCGCAGCACCGGGCAGGCCCTGTTCCTCGACTTTGGGGCACAGCTCAGTGCCCTCCCACAGCTTGACGGCGCCCTCACGAGCGCCGGCACCATCAACGTGCAGTCGCTTCGTGCTGTCCTGCCCGGGATGCAGGCCGACACGATGACGGTCACCGACGCTCAGGTCGACTATGACGTGCGCGCGGCCCTGGGCGACGGGCGGTTAGAGGTGTCGGACCTTACGCTTCAGACGGCACCGATCACGGTGGGTGCCTCCGGCACGGTCACGCGCCTTAACACACGCCCGGCGGTGGACCTGACGGTCGAGACGAAAAAGGCCGACCTGGCAAAGCTTGCGGCGTTTGCGCCCGCTGCGGCTGTCGAGGGACTCAATCCGAGGGGCACCGTTCAGCTTAAAACGACCATTCAGGGACCGCTACCGGGCGAAGACGGCAACATGGACAGCTTGTCGGTCGAGGGCACCGGGCAGCTCTCGGGCATCGGGGTGGACGACGATGGACGCTCGTTGCTTCAAGATCTCAGCGCCGACCTTGCGCTCTCCCTCAAGTCCGTCTCCCTCAAGTCCATCCAGGGGCAGCTGCTCGGTGCCTCGTTGTCGGGCCGTGCCGGTGTGCAGCAATTCATGACGGAGCCACAGATTGACCTCAACCTGGAGACCGGATCCATGGACCTGTCCGACCTCACGGCCTTTGCCCCGCCCGAGCAGGTGGCGGGCTACAACCCGCAGGGCACGCTCCGGCTGTCGATGGCCGCGCAGGGACCGATCCCCGACGGCACCGACGGGCTGGACGCGCTCTCGATCGACGCCTCCGGGCAGCTGGCGGGCGTGGGCGTCGACTACGACGGCACGGCGATGCTGCGGAATCTGGGCGCCACGTTTGCTGTCTCGAACACGTCCGCCTCCGTGCGGTCGATCGACGGGCAACTGCTCGGGAAGCCGCTGGAGGGCGAGGTCACGGTGCAGGACCCGATGGGCAGCCCGCGCGTGGAGGGGCGACTGGCCGGGGCGGCGGACCTGGTCCGGCTCACGTCGCTGACAGCAGACTCTGACACCGAATCGGTGGACGTCCGTGGGAACGCGGAGTACGACGTCCGATTCGCCGGGCCCGTTGACAATCCCGACGCCATCCGGCCCAACGGCCGGATTCGGCTCACGAAGGTGCGCTATCCCGACGAGGCCTACCGGCACCCCATTGAGGTGCCCGACGCCACCGTTCAGCTGACCGGCACGGGCGTTCAGATGGATCGCTTCACGATCAACACGGGCGAGCAGAGCCTGCAGCTCCGAACCACTGTGAAGAACCTTTTCCCGCTCTCGAAAGGATTGTCGGAGGAAAACCCCGCGATGGCCGTCGACTTTGCGCTCACGTCCGACCGCCTCGATCTCGGCGAGTTGTACCCGGAACCGGAGGAGTCGGATGTCGCGTACTCGGACCTCTTTGCGGCCACGCTGTCCGGTTCCAAGGTTGACGGACAGTCCCCCGAGGCCCTCGCCGAAGAGCTCTACGGCGACGTTGCCCTTCCGGCCGTTCCTGTAGAGGGAGAGGTGGACATCAAGACGTTCCTCAACGATCCCCAGCGGATCGACGACCTTGCGTTCGACCTGCGGATGCGCGACCGGCGGCTGGAGATCCGCAACCTGGAGGGAACGACGTACGAGGGGCAACTCGCCGGCTCGGTTACGTTTGACCAAAGCGGCTCAGCCGCTACGTCGTCTCGTTCGATGAACACCGGTTCTGTGCTCCTTGCGTCCCGTGACCCGGCCGCGGTCCCGGTGCCCCCATCCTCGGCCCTGGACTACGACATTCGGCTCAACGGGGCCCGCGCCGGGGCCTTCCTTGAAGACTGGACCACGCTCGGCCGTGCCGTGAACGGCACGCTCGACCTAAAGATGAACGGCGACACCCCACTTACTGAAGGATTGCTACCGGTCGCCAATCTGCTGACGGCAAAAGGAAACTCGCTTGTTGCCGACGGCGGGCTGTCCCTCGACTTTGGAATGACGAAGACGGTCGTCAACAAGCTCGGCCTCAACGCGTCCTCCTTTACCAACTTCAAGCGGTTTGGCGGGCCCTTCTCCATCGAGGACGGTACGTTGCAGCTGGGCGAGTGGACGCTCGGCGGGCAGGGCCCGGAAACCCAACTCTCCGGCGCGCTCGGCCTCGGGGGCAGCCTCGACCTCAACATGCAGATGGACGTCCCGCTGTCGACGATCCAGAACTCCAAGATCGGTGGGCTCGTCGGGCTCGGGGGCGGGGGGCTGCTTCAGAAGCTCATGGGGGCGGACAAGGGAGACAAAACCGTTCCCGTGCGGGTTCAAATTGGAGGCACGATGCAGGACCCGTCCGTGCAGGTCGTGGACAAGGACGCCGTCAAGTCGGCCCTTCGAGAGATGGCGAAGCAGGAGGGCCTCAACCGGATTCGCAACCTGTTCGACGGGGGTGGGGAGTAGGGGCGATCTTCAACAGAGAGCCCCTCCCCTCAGGGCGATCGCACGTTAAAGATTTCTGTTGAGGACGGGTGGCTCAACTGCCTCCGATGGACAATACTGCCGGGAGAGCGCGGGAGAACGGGAGAGTGGAGTGGAGCGCACGGTCGTATTGCCTCAATTGAGGACGAAGGCGAGTTGGTGAGGGTAAGATGCGATTGCCGTCCCCCTCCCCTCTGGGAATCCGACGCCCCTATGGTCATTCCAGCCACATCACGTCAATTGTGTCCTCGACCTGCTCAAATTCCGGGTCCCCCGTGAGAACGGCGCCGTCCACCTGACGGGCGAGTCCGACCGCAAAACAATCGGCGTACGACAAGCCCCCGCGTGCTTTGACCTGAGCAGCGGACTGCGCGAGAGATCGATCTGCGTCGCGCACAGTAATCGGGAGTTCGTCGATCGCGGCGAGGACCTCGTCCACCGTGCTTTGGTCGTACAAGCGTCGGGTGATATAGTCCACTTCCCCCCAGTTCACAACGCTGAGAAGGAGATCCACCTCGTCGTTTGCGGCCCGTGTGAGCTGATCCGTGACTCGTTCCCACCCGGGCTCCTTCCCGAAATAGGCGAGAAGGGCGTAGCTGTCGAGCACGATGGAGGACATGAGCGAGGGGAGACCTATTCGGAACCAGTTGGGTCCTCCTGATTCTCGCGTTCGCGATCTCGTCCCCGTTCTTTTACGAGAGCATCGGTGGCAGAGGAGGACTCTGGTAGCAGGCCGGCGTACCGCTCAAAGTGGTCGCGCCTGAGCGGACGAACGTGCACGTCTCCCTCCTCCCCTTCCGTAATGATGACCTTCGTCCCTGGCTCGAAGCCGAGTTTCCGACGGAGGGCCGCCGGGATGACGATCTGCCCCTTCTGTGTGACGGTCGACGTGTCCATGTCGGTGGATTGGATAAACTGTGTAATAACCTTCCAGAGCGTATTACACTGAATTATTGTATTACGTTTCGAGGGCGGATTCGGTATGAGGGGACGCGAGCCCGTCACCACCCGAACACGGGGCGCGGGAGCGGCGGCCACGGGTCGACGGGACCCGGTCCTCGCGCCGCCGGAATGATGTATTCGCCCAGCAGTCGGCGGAGCTGTTCGTTGTGATCCCCGCTACCGGGCGGGCGTGTCGTGAGCGACGAGGTCATCGCCACGACCAGGTTCAGGCGCGGCACCACGAAGAGGTACTGCCCGCCGTAGCCCCACGCGAAGGCGACCCGCTCGCCCCCGAAGGTATGCGTAAACCAGAGGTAGCCGTACTGGTGGTCGTTGTAGGTGGACCGGACGTATGTTTTCCACGACAGATCGGGCCAGTCGGGCGGGAGCACCTGTTGCCCCCGAAAGCGCCCGTCGTTCAGGTAGAGCTGCCCGATCCGAAGCAGCGCGCGGGGCGTGAGCGACAGGTTGTTGCCGCCGAAGTAGCGGCCCGTGGGGGCCTGCTGCCAGCGGCGGATGCGCACGCCGAGCGGGTCGAAGAGGCGGTCTTGGGCGTAGGCGCGGAGTGACCGCCCCGTGGCCTTCGCGAGGACGGCGCCCAGCACGTGCGTGGTGCCGGTGCTGTAGATCATCTCGCCGCCGGGCACGTCCACGAACGGGCGGCGCAGGGCGTCGGCCACCCAGTTGCGGGTCGACACCCACGCGCCGTAGTTGCCGAAGCTCGTCGATTCGAGTCCGGTCTGCTGCGTCAGAAGGTGGTGGACCGTGATGCGCTGCTTGCGCGGGGCATCGGCCAAAAGGCGGGGAAAGAACGGGCCGATGGGCTGGTCGAGGCCATCGAGGGCGCCGTCTGCGAGGGCGATGCCGGTGAGCGCTCCCAGCACGCTCTTGCTGGCGGACTTTAGGTTGGCGGCACGGGTGGGGCCGCCCTCACCGAAGTATATCTCCGCCACCGTCGTGGTATCCCGGGCCACGAGCAGACTGGTGAGGGGCGGAGCGAGATCGGCGGCGCGGTCCGCGGCCTCGGCGAGCCTGACTGCGTCAAACCCATGCGTCGCGGGCGGATGGGCCCGCCACGTGACGGTGCGTCCGTCGTCCTGCCCGTGGGCCGGGCTCGTCCAGAGGAAGAGCACGAGCGCGACGACCAGCCCTCTGCCCACGGCGGAGCGGGCGCTGGGGCGTGCAATCGATTCCACGACGAAAGACAAGGCGGCAGTCAATTAACGAACGGGTCGAACGACGAGACCGTACTTTTCGTCGCTGATCTTTGTTCGCACGTTGCTCTCCCGTCGCCGAAGAGCCAGAAAACGGGTTTCATCGAGAACGTGCCTGCTTCGCTGCAAAAAGGGTCGCTCCGAACAGGCCACGCAGCAGGCCGAGCACCCACGTCCCCAGGACCGCTGTGCCGCCCCGAGCAGCAGAACGGGCCAAAACTCCCCGAGCACGCTGTGAAAGCCCGCAGGGGCGGCGCAGCCGTACCCGATTACGAAGACCTCGAGTCCCAGTCCGGCGTAGCGAACCACCGGCTCCACGTACCCGACTCCCTGGTTCACCGATGGGGCGTCTGCGTCTCGCCGCCGTTGCCACAGGGCCCATCCGACGATGCCGAGAATTGGGAGCACATGCACGAGAAAAGGCATCGGGAACGGCATGGGATACGCCCAGAGGGTAAGAGGCAGATCGCTCCACGGCACCGGGGTGTGGTACGGAAATTCCAGGACCAGGAGTGCCGTGAGAAGGGCACTGCACGCCGTGCGGCAGGCGGATACCAGTTGATCATGGAACAAGGAACCGGTGTATAGAACGGTGCTCTCGACGTTGAGAGGAAGCCCGGGGCATTGTCGCATAAGTGCATCTCGGTTGAGGAAGGCGACAGGAAGGCTAGAGGACCGAAGTGGCCTGCTCGATGCATGCCACTTATTTTCCTGCGCGGTCTCAATTCGCCCCGGTTCTCTACAGGGGGGTCGCCTTCTGCGCTGACGGAACACCCACCCGGCGTGCTGGGGCCTGTACTGCCCTCGATGTTGTCATTCGGGCGCGGCGGATCTACATTGGAAAGTCGATCTCTTTTGCATTGTCCAAACTGTTATATGTCACCGTTTTCGAAGGCCCGATTCCTCGGTGTCACGCTCGTCCTTGCAGTGATGACCGTCGGCCTCTCGGCCTGGAGCGCCGCCTTCCTCACGGCTACGGAGGAACGGGCCTCCCGGGTTACTGCCCCCGTCCCCGAATACGCCGAAAACGGGATGGTCGTCTCGGCCAAGCGAACGGCGTCGGCGGCCGGCGTCACGATGCTGGAGAAAGGCGGGAATGCCGTCGACGCGGCCGTCGCCACGGGCTTTGCCCTGGCCGTGGTGCACCCGTGGGCCGGCAACATCGGCGGCGGGGGCTTCATGGTGATCCGTCAGCCGGACGGGTCCGTCACCACCATCGACCACCGGGAGGACGCGCCGAGCGGGGCCACGCAGGACGTGTACCTCGACGCCGACAGCAACGCGGTACGCGAACGCAGCCGACGCGGGTACCTGGCTTCCGGCGTGCCCGGCACCGTGGCGGGCCTTCTGAAAGCCCTCGACGAGCACGGCACGCTCGATCGCGAGACGGTGATGGCCCCGGCCCTCCGGCTCGCCCGCGAGGGCTTTCCGCTGCCCCACTCCCTCGCTACGGACCTGAACGAGGCCTACGAGGCCTTCGCCGAGTTCCCTGCGACGAAGAAATACTTCACCAAGGGCGACTCGACCGAGACATACCGGGCCGGGGAGCGCTTCGTCCAGAACGACCTCGCTGAGACGCTCGAACGGATCGAAGAGAACGGCCGGACGGGCTTCTACGAGGGCGAGACCGCCGAGCGGATCGCGGAGCAGTTCCAGGAAAACGGCGGCCTGATTGACAAGCAGGACCTGACCGAGTACCGGGCCGTCGAGCGCGAGCCGGTGACGGCGTCCTATCGCGGCTACGAGGTGCACTCGATGGGCCCGCCGTCGTCCGGCGGCGTCGCTATCGCCCAGCTTTTGAACGCGGCCGAGCGAAAGCCAATTGGCCGGATGGGCTTCAACGCCAGTGCCACGGTGCATTACCTCGGCGAGGCCATGCGCCGCGTCTACGCCGACCGTGCGAAATGGCTGGGCGACCCGGACCACGTGACGGTGCCCACCGAGGGTCTCATCCAGAAGGACTACATGCGGGACCGAATGGCATCGTTCGACTCCCTCCGGATCACCCCCACCGACTCGGTAAACGCCGGCGAGCCCGCGATGGCCGGCGAGTCGATGGAGACGAGCCACTACTCGGTCGCCGACAGCAGCGGC
>CAYULG010000033.1:8388-16999 GCA_964445365.1 uncultured Salinivenus sp.
GGAACCTGGTGGCCCCGGACCGCCGCATGGTGTCGTCGATGTCGCCGACGGTCGTGGAAGACCCGGAGGGGCGCCTCTTTATGGTCGTTGGCGCGCCGGGCGGGTCCACAATCATAACCACCACGTTCCAGATTATTATGAATGTGATCGACCACGGGATGGACATTGAGCGGGCCATTGCGGCGGGACGCATCCACCACCAGTGGAAGCCTCGGCAGCTCAGCTACGAGCGAAATGCGCTCCCACACGACGTGGTGTGGAACCTGCGGGCGCGGGGGTGGGCGGTGTCGGAGGGCGTCTTCGGGGGCATCCCGCGGTGGGGGCGCGCCCAGGGCCTCCGTGTCAAGCATCCCGACCGCCGGGGCGATCGGCCGTCGCGCGTCTTCTACGGCGGCTCGGACCCGAGGGGAACTGGGGCTGCCGTGGGCTTCTGATCTGCGTTTGCGTCTCTGCCGTCGAAAATACACCTTTGCCTTCAAACAAATCGCACACTTTCTCGCTACGCGCCGGAGGTGCCATCGTGGCCTACACCTACGAATTCAACTCTACGCACGGGCTCGTCATCATTCGGAATGCCAGTTCCAAATGGACGGGGACCGACATTCTGGAGAGTGCGGAGGAGATTGTTGCCGACGACCGGTTTGCCCCCGACTACGACTGGCTGTACGACCTGCGCTTCGTGCACAACATAGTAATTTCGGTGGTGGAGATGGAGCAGGTTATCGAGCGCTTCCGGCTCTTCCGCGAGGACGGGCTCGTCGATCCGGGCGCCCGTTCGGTCATCGTGGGAGCCGACGAGGATCTGCGTCACACCGGGGCGCTCTACCAAAAACGATCCGACCGCCCCGACGACCTCTTTGCCGTCGTCGAGACAGTGAAGGAGGCTCGGAAGTGGCTCGGGATCGACGAACCGGCCTCGGAGATCGGGCTTACTGACTAGCGCGACGTTCCGTTTTCCCTGGTGGGCGGAGTGTTCACACGACGAGCAGTATCCAGACGAATGGGGCACCGTCCAGGCCCTCGCGCTCGATTCGACGCTCGATTCTTTTGGCTCGACTGGTCACTACCGGCGCTTCGGCGGTCGAGCACCGGCCATGACGATGGGGACGTTCCGATGGAGGAGGAACTGCCTCCGGCCTCGCACGGCAATCGCATCTTAGCGACGACGGCTGCTCGCACCGTTTCACAGGTGCAAAATGTCGGTGCTCCCACGCGCCCTCTCCCGCACGCTCTCTCGACAATTGTCGGCAGAATGGTGGCAATCGAGCCTCTACCCTCCGATGGGCGCTTCGAGATACGATTGTCCTGGTCCGGCCTCGAACGAGGATGAAAGTCTCCTCCGTCTTCGTTTATTTTGGCGACCGCGCGTCTTCCGAGTCTCGTCCTTGCTGTTCCTATGACGCCCTCCGAGCGCTGGCCCGCTCTTCTCCTTCAACTCAACCCAGACACCTGGAAGCGCGCCGAGGACCTCGCCCAGACGCTGGGGGTGAGCGAGCGCACCGTCTACCGCGACGTGCAGGCCCTGATGGAGGCGGGCGTGCCCCTGCAGGGGGTACCGGGCAAGGGCTACCGCGTACCGGAGGATTATCTGCTGGAACCGGTGACGCTCACGACCGACGAGGCCATCATGCTCGTCCTGGGCAGTGCCTACGCCGCCCAGAATTTCGACGGCCGGTACCGGGCCGCCGCCCGCTCGGCCCAGCGCAAGCTCGACGCTGTGCTTTCCCCAGAGGCTCGCGAGCGCGCCTTTGCCCTGCAGGGAAGCGTGCACCTTGTGCCGCCCAGCGCCTTCGGGACGCCCACCGAGGACGGCCTCCTGCAGCGCGTGCGGCAGGCCCTCGTCGAGGAGCGGGCCCTCGAGGTCACGCTCGACCGCCCCCACGCCGCCGAGACGACCTGGCCCCTCAACCCCTACGGCCTTGTGCGGAAGGGAGCGACCTGGTACGTCATGGGCCACGCTCCCGATCGCGACCGCGTGGTCCATCTGCGCCTCGAAGAGATTGCGACCCTGTCCCTGACCGACGAGACGTTCGAGCGGCCGGACAGCTACCGCACGCCCCCCGACGGGCCCGACACGGTGCCCAACCAGACCGTCCGCGTTCTTTTTGCCGCCGAGGTGACGCCGTCCGTGGAGGTGGCCCCGTCCCTCCACGTTGCGGATCGCTCCTACCGGAGTGATGGGCGCCTCCTCCTTACGCTGAAGGTCGATCACGAGCTGGAGGTGCTGCCCTGGCTGCTGAGTTGGGGCCACCATGCTCGCGTTCTCGAGCCCCGGGCCCTGCGCCAGCGCCTCGCGGCTGAGGCCCGCACCATCGCCGAACAGTATCAGGAAGCGCCCTCTCTGCTCGATTAACGGTCGGTCTCCTGAAAGGCTGGGGGACGGTGGAACGAATATCGCAGTGGCGGCATCAGGGTCTCCGCCTTAGCGGAACATGGTATTTGCCCCCTGGTGAAAGCAAGTCCAGTTGTACCCTATCCAAGCTGGTGGTCGCTTCTTCGGCGACGAACGATATCCGTGTCGGAGTCCCGGACCGCCGCGACCCTGTAGTCTCATGACCCGCGATCCGTCCAGCGGCGTCCTCGTCTTTGACACCGACGCGACCGTTCAGCACGTGGATCCGGCGGCGGTCGACCTCCTCAACACCAGCCGTCCAGATCTTTTGGCCGGCACGGCCTCCTGTCTGCAGGTGTCCGTCACTACCGCCGACGGGACCCCGTACGCCTCCTTGTGTGCCTACGTGGAGCAGGTGCTTGAAGATGATGCGCCCGCCCAGGCCGTTGTCGTGGACGGGAACTGGCGGGCCGATGTGCGAGTGACATACGGGGCCGAAGCGCCCCGTGGCGTCGTCGTTACCCTTCATTCCGTGTCGGGTGGTGACGACCCATCTGGCGGCCTCCCGGCACTGGACGACTCCACTTCCAATCGACGCACTGAGCGCGCGAACACCGACCCGTTCTACGCCCGGCAGAATCGGCTTCTCGATCGCATCACCCGCGGTGCCCCTCTGGCCGACGTGCTCGCCGATCTCACTGCGCTTATCGAAGAGGAGCGGCCCGACATGCGCGGCTCTGTTCTTTTGTTTGATCCGGACACCGAGACGCTTCGCCACGGAGCCGCTCCGAGCCTGCCCGACGACTACGTGGCGGCCATTGACGGGGAGCCGATCGGGCCCGCTGCCGGGTCGTGTGGTACGGCAGCCTACCGTGATGAACCCGTGATTGTCGAGGACATTGCCCGCGATGACCGCTGGGTCGACTATCGCGACGTGGCCCTGAATCATGGGCTCCGCGCGTGCTGGTCGACGCCCATCCACGGCGAGGATGGCGACGTGCTCGGCACCTTTGCTCTCTACTACGACGAGCCCTGCGCGCCGGATGCTGAAGACCGTGCCCTCATCAACGAGGCCTCCCGTCTCGCGAGCATCGCCATCGAGCACGATCGCCGGAAGCAAGAACTGCAGCTCCAGAAGGAACAACTGCGCCGGCTCGTCGAGAACGCGCAGCCCATTGTGGTCGCCCTAGACGCCGATGGCAGGGTGCTCATCTCAGAGGGCGACGACCTGGAGGGCCTGGGTCTCGAACCCGGGGAGGTTGTGGGGGAATCCATCTACGACCTCTATGCAGACCAGCCAACGCTCCTTAACCACATCGACCGGGCGCTTGGCGGCGAACCCGTTGACGCCGTGATCGAGATTGAGGATGTGGTCCTTGACATCTGGTACGCCCCGTACTACGACCAGGCCGACGAGGTCGCTGGGTGCATCGGCATGGCCGTCGACATCACGGAGCGCCGCGAGGCCGAGTCGGCCCTCCGGGCCAGCCGCGACCTGCTGCGTCGCACCCAAGAGATGGCGCACGTCGGGGGCTGGATCTACGATTCGGAGACGGACACGATGAAGGGCACCGATGAGACCTACCGGATCTACGGCCTTCCCCTCGACGCTGAACTAACCCTCGAACAGTCGCTCTCCTTCTATCCCCCCGAGACCGCCGCCGCGCTTCGGGGGGCAGCGGAGCGTTGCCTCGAGCACGGAGACCCGTTCAGCGAAGAAGGCCCGATAACAACCCCCGAGGGTACGCGTCGGTGGGTGCGGATTCGGGGCGAGCCCCGGCGAGACGACGAGGGCACGATCACGAAGATGGTGGGCACGGTCCAGGACCTCACCGAGCGCCACACCATGGAGCAGAAACTTCGCGAACAGAAAGAGTGGCTCCAGTCCATTACCGAAAATGTCTCGGGAGGAATTTACCGCAGCACCCAGGAGGGACTCGTGTACGCCAACCAGGCGTTCCTGGACCTCTTCGGGTACGACAGTCTGGAACAGATGGCTGAGGCCGACCCGATGTCCTTGTACGCCAATCCCGAGAGGCGGGATGAGCTCTTTCGGCGCGAGGCCGAACAGGGCGGGCTCGACGGCGTCGAGGTGGAATATCGGCGGAAGGATGGATCGACCTTCACCGGATTGCTCCGGAGCACCCAGGTGGTCGGCACCGACGACTCCACGTACTACGATGGGGTCGTGACCGACATCACCGAGCAGAAGGCCCGCGAGCGAGCCCTTCGCGCCCACCGCGAGAAAATGAGCGCACTTTACCAAACCACCGAGCGTCTCTTTTCCGCCGACTCGCGCTCCGAAATCGCGGACCACGTCCAACAGCTCCTTGAGGAGGCCTTCGACTATCCCCTCACGGGTGTGTCGTTCGTCGAGGACGGTGTGATCGTCCCCGAACGCGTCTCATTGGAAGACGACCATGAGATGCCCCCTGTTCGATCACTCGACGTGGAGGGGGACAGCCTCGCGGCTCGGGCCATTCGCTCCGACGAACCGGAAGTAATCGAGGATCTGCAAACGACCGACAACGAAATTCCCTACGGGGATCTCCGCTCGGCCGTGTGCATCCCGATCGCGGAGAGCGGCGTCATCTATGTCGGGCGCGTGACGCCGACCGCCCCCGACGCCTTCGACCTTCATCTCATTGATATCCTGGCGAAGAAGGCCGCGGCCGTCCTCGCGCGGATCGAACACGAGCGGGAACTTACGACGGCCAAGCAGGAGGCCGAAGAAGCCAGCCGTCTGAAGTCGGCCCTGCTGGCCAATATGAGCCACGAGATCCGGACGCCCCTCACGTCCATTCTCGGGTTTGCGGATTTGCTCCAGGACAATCTGGCCGACGAGAATGCCGAGTACGCCCAGTTGGTGCGTCGGGGCGGAGAGCGCCTGATGAAGACGCTCGACTCGGTGCTGCAGCTTTCGAAGCTGGAGGCCGGCGTCACCGATATCGCCTCCGAGTCCATCGACCTGGTGGCCAGCGTTCGAAAGACCGTCAATCTGCATCGTCCACAGGCCGAAGCAGCCGAGGTTGCGCTTTGCTTCGACGCCGGCGTGGCGTCTCTTTCGGACGAGTGGACGCCGACCGTCATTCAGCGGGTGGTCTCAAATCTACTCAGCAATGCCATCAAGTTTACGCCGGCGGGCGGAACGGTCACGGTACGGGTCGAGGAAGGGGACGACCACGCCATCCTGTCGGTCAAGGATACAGGCATCGGCATCGACGATGCGTTTCGGTCCCGTCTCTTCGACGCCTTCACACAGGAGTCGGAGGGGGTGAAGCGTGAGCATGAGGGCAGCGGGCTCGGCCTTGCCATCGTGAAGCGGCTGGTCGACCTCATGGACGGGGACATCGGGGTGGAGAGCACAAAGGGGGAAGGAACGACCTTCCGGGTGGTGCTGCCCCGCCAAAGTCCTGCGTCGTGACACGAGTTGATTGGCACAGAGCGGTCGTCCGTTCAGTCGGTGCTCACTGTCGGTCGTATGGCGCCGGAGAGTCGAGCGACGACACCAGTGGGTACGTTAATTTCGAACGTGTGCGGTAGTATTTCCAGTGCCGTCTGTGTAGCCTGTCGAACCGGCTCCTCGATCCGGTGGGCCGTCCATCCCTCGCCGTAGACGAACATGAAGCCCTCGTTGGACCGGCCCGTCTGCACCACCTTCAGGACCGTAGCGCCCGTTTGGTCAAGGATATGCACGCGGATGGTGGCCTCGACGGTCACGCCCACCGTGTCGCCGTCGGCCAGCGTCTTCAGTCTCCGCAAACAGGCCCTCGTCGGGCTCAGACGGAAGGGTTGTGATCCATGCTGGAAGTCGTCCGCGTTCCCGCAGCCGGGTGGGATCGAGTGACCGGGGGGCGTCGGGTGTCGCAAACAGGCTGGACTGCACGTCGCTGTCGGGCCCGCGAGGAGGGTCGAAATTCTGGTACGTGGGAGCTGTGAGGACCGCCGTCTCGTTGACGAGCGCAAAGGGAGCCGCCGAGTGGAACGAACGGAACAGATGGTCGCGGACCTGCTCGGCGGTTTTCCGAAAGTTGAGGGGGCCCGCCGACGCTGGCGCTCGCTCATTTTCTGGGTCTCGCGTACGGCCTCCCGCACGCCCCTTTCGTCCTCCGCCGACGGGTCGTCAATGTTGTTCTAATACAGCTTCGCGGTGCGAACCGAGACCACGGCGACCTCCTCCATTGGGCGAATCTACTGGGTGTCGATGCGGGAGGCGCCGTCTGGTCCCCCCGTACACCCGCCGAGGAGAAGAAGGGCGGGCCCCACCACGCCGAGGGGAAGCAGGCGCCCGCCGCGCAACGGGCACGCTTCGCACAGCCGGACGAAGGAACGAATGGGGCGTGGGATCGGGCTTTGCAGCAAAAATGCCGGTACCAGAAGCACACAGGGATCCGGTCGTAGGAAATCGTGTCGTTCAGAACCGGACCACCAACCTCCTTCCTGGTGGCCGGCGCAAAATCAATTCCGCATTCGTTAGAACGGGCGATGACCGGCCCGAGCATCTTCCCGAGAAAATCGTGAGATGCCTCTCCCTGGATCGATATGTTGACGGCATCCACGACCGTTTCGTCTTTCCACACTGGAGCTCCATGAAGCGCCTCTTCGTGACCCGCACCGCTTTCGTTTTGCTGCTGGGCCTCGCCGGGCCTGGACTGCTGGCTACGGGGTGCTCGTCCTCCTCTCCGTCCGCAACCTCGTCCGCCGCCGAATCGGCGCCCGCAGGACCGGCCCTGTCGCTGCTGTATACGACACCGAGTGAGGGCCTCGTCCTCCACGATGCCCGCACCGACACGACCCGTTCGCTGGTGCCGGGTGCCACGCACGATGGCGTACGGGCCCGCTCGGCCTCCGGGCGCTACCTCGCCTTCAGCTACTCGACGGCCGACTCCGTGCGCCTGGCGCTGCTGGACCGACGAACCCAGACGATGCAGCCGGTCGACCGCCGCGCCGCGCCTGTGACCTACTCGCTGGCCTGGCACGCCCGAGACGACCGCCTCGCGTTTGCGTACTACGAGCCTGCGCAGTCGGGCACCAGAGGGCCGGGGGCCGTGGTTGTGGCTACGCCCGACGGCAACACGCGCGACGTGGGCTGCAGCGCCGCCCGCGAGGTATTGCAGTGGCTGCCGGACGGCTCGCTCGCCACCCGCAACGACGAGAACCTCTACGTCGTGGCGCCCGAGGATTGTGCCACCCGTGCCGCGGCCGACGCCGCCCGGATGCGCGAGGCGTCCTACGCCCCCACCGGCGACCACCTGGCCTACATCTATCGTGAGCTGACCTACGATAGCGACGCGAACGAGTATACGCCGGACTCGTCCCTCTTCCGGAGCGATGTCCGTGGGCAGAACGCGGAGAAGCTGTTTGGGCCCCAGCGGCGCGTGCGCAGCCTGCGGTGGGCCCCGGAGGGGGCCGAACTGGCGTTCGAGACCTACGTGGAGGCCTCCGGCCATCGCCAGATTGCCGTCTACGATGCTGGGGCCGATCGCACCGTCTTCCTAACGCCGCCCGATCAGGTCGGCGCCGATCAGTTGAATCCGCGCTGGTCGCCCTCCGCCAGTCGCGTGGCCTACACGCACCGACGCGGGGGGGGAGCGAGGGCGGCCGTGCGCCTAGAGGGGCAGACGCGAACGTTCGGTCCGGTGGACGGGGCCGTATGGGGCTGGCTCGATGACCGCACGCTCGTGGTGCCGGGACCGGACAGCGTCCGCGTCGAGTCGATCAACGGCCCGACGCGCTACACGCACCCGCGGCCCGCTACGCTCGTTGACGCCTGGCGCCGCGACCCGGCGTGATTGCGGTACTGTTGGGGGGCTTTCCGCTTCCGCGCGACCGACGCGGCGCTCCCGGAGTACGTCTTCAGAACCCCTCTCGAGGCCCTAAACGACAATAGGGGACAGCGACCCACTTCCGGTCCCTGTCCCCGAATGTACAGTGAGAGAACCCGCTCTAAAATGAACGTCGCTTCTCGGCAGAGGCGCACCCGATGGTCGTCGGGTCTCCTCAGAACGGCCTTCTCTATGGGTTGTACTGCTTCGTCTCCACCATTGGCGGAGATAGCAGGTACTACCCGATGAGTTTCTTCCGGCCACTCCGACGGAAGGATTCCTTCGACTTGCGGGCACCGCGGTAGGCTGTTTCAATGCGCTCCCGCAGAATGCCACTCGTGAGTGACATCACGAAGGAAAACGGGGCCAGAAGCATGTGGGTGATCAAAAAGCCCACGAAGTAGGGCCGCGACTGCGGCCGGGTGAAGACGTACGTTTCGAAGCCCATGTAGAG
>CAYULG010000034.1:0-16937 GCA_964445365.1 uncultured Salinivenus sp.
TCGACGACGGCTCGTTGCCGTGGATGTTGTAGCTGTAGGAGACGGTCACCGGCTGGTCCTGCAGCAACTGCTCCCGCTCCCCGGCGGAGAGAGACGCCGGGTCGGACAGACGCCGGCTGTTGCGCTTCAGTTCGTCGAGGCGCTGCTGGTTCTCCGCGCTGGTGAGGACAAGGTAGACGAGCGTACGCCCCTCGTAGGTCTCCCCGTAGGTGTCGAGCGTGACGCGGTCGGACGCCCCGGCCACGGCCCGAAGGTAGTCGGTCGCGTCGGCGTAGAGCGTAAACTGCGTGCCGAGCTCGTAGCCGAGCACGTCCGCCGGGGTAGGCACCTCGTCGCTGTAGGTCAACTCCGGATCGAACGAAAATCGCTCCGGCGCGAGGTCGGCGGGCTGGGCCCGCCCGACGGCCGCGAGGAGAAGGCCGAGGAGGAGAACACTCAGAAGACGGCGGGGCATCATGGAAAGCAATTGTTGTTGCGAAGGTAGGCGATTCCAAAGGTCCGAAAGCGCGACCTCTCCCGCAACTTCTGACGCCTGCGCCCCTCGGGAATGTATCGTTACGTCACAACCTCACGCCAATGAAGCGCAAAGGGCGCGCCGGGCGAAAGAAACGCGACCGCCGGTTCCGCGTCCGCCAGAAAGCCCCACTCTTCGCCGTAGACGGACGCCCACCGCACCGTAACGTAGTGCTCCTGTACACGGTGAATGGGGTCGACGGGGCGCTCGATACGGGCCCGTACCAGCGAGCCGTCGGGCCGTGTGCCAAACCGCCAGCCCCGATCCATCAGGAAGATGGCGGGGGCATCAGGAGCCGGCATCACGGGCGGCTTTGTGCCCACAGCCCGCAGGCGTTGCTCGCGACCTGCCCAGTCGAAGCGGTATGTCAGCTGAATCGTGTCGGCCCGTTCCTGCCACACTGGTTGCATGGACGCCACGTCCACCTGCTCTCCGTAGAGAACGCGAGCCCCCCACGCCACGAGCCGTTGTGGCACGTAGGCCTGCACCGTGATCATGCCCTGCTGTCCCGACCGAGCCTCCCGTACCGGCACCTGTAGCTCCACGGCCGGCACCCGCCGGAGGCCCGGTCCCGGCAAACCCAGCACGCGGACCTTCACCAGCTCCACCCCCACGAGCGTGACGTACGCCCGCCCGTGCTGTGTGTCGGGCACCAGTTGGTGCGGCAGGTGGGGAGCCACCCGGTCTGGGGCCACGGCATAACCCACGACGATCCGGTTCCGGGCTGTGCCCCGAAGAATCCGGAGCTGAGACAATGCAGTAGACATCGAAAACGCAGTCTCTGTAGGGCAAACGGCTGGCCCCCTATTCAGACCGAGCAGTGTGGAGCACCTCCCTCCCTCCTCCACATTCGAAAGGGGCGCACTCCGACGTGGAGCGCGCCCCTACAGTGTCGATCACGAGTCGCGATTGCTGATTCTGTGTATCGCTCCTAGTGGTCCTTGTGCGGCTGGAGATCCTGCTTACTGTGGCGCTGGCGCAGTTTACGGAGCGCCTTCTCCTTAATCTGACGCACGCGCTCACGAGTGAGGTCGAAGCGCTTCCCAATCTCTTCGAGCGTCAGCGGGTGCTCGCGTCCGATGCCGAAGTAGAGACGCGTGATCTCGGCCTCGCGGTCGTGCAGCATGCTGAGGGCCCGTTCGATGTCGATCTTGACCGACTCCGCAAGCATTTCCTCGTCGGGCGAGTCGTTTTCCTCGTCCGGGAGCACGTCGAGGAGACTGTTGTCATCCTCTTCGTTGAAGGGCGCGTCCATCGAGAGGTGGCGGCTGGTGTGCTGCATCGCCTCGCGCACCTTCTGTACATCGATCTCAAGCTCCTCGGCAAGCTCTTCGATGTTGGGCTTGCGATCAAGGTCCTGCTGAAGCCGCGCGCTGGCCTTCCGGATCTTCGAGATGGTGCCAATTCGGTTAAGTGGCAAACGGACCACGCGGCTCTGCTCGGCGAGGGCCTGGAGAATGGCCTGCCGGATCCACCAGACGGCGTAGGAAATGAACTTGAATCCTCGGGTTTCGTCGAAGCGCTTGGCCGCTTTAATCAGGCCGTAATTGCCTTCGTTGATCAGGTCGGCGAGGGACAAGCCTTGTCCCTGATACTTCTTCGCGACGGAAACGACGAAGCGAAGGTTGGCCCGACAGAGCTTATGAAGCGCTTCTTCGTCGCCATCCTCAATGCGACGGGCCAGCTCAACCTCCTCCTCCGGCTCCAGCAGGTCGATTTTGCCAATTTCCTGGAGGTACTGGTCCAGCATCCGTTGTTCGCGCGGAACGTGCATGTGGCTCCTTCTAATTGTGCGGGTGTGACGATAATGGTGGCGAAGAGAGAGACGGGCACGCGTTCCTTCCGGTCGTGAACACCGGAAGCGCTCCGGCGGCAGCAGCCGATCGCACCCATACTGTCCTCATGAGAACCCTGTAAAGTGACCGGTGTCTAATCCGCGGTCCACTCACGAGCAATGCGGACGGTTGTTCCAGGGTAAAACAGTTGATATACGACAGCGCACCGGATAAAGTCAATCTTCTGGGGTAACGATTCCCAAAACTCCATCCGCAACCTCACGGTCGTCACTCATTCGAGGGACCTTGGTTTGCCCACTGATCTCCTCCTTTGAGGCTTTGAGCCACTGGTAGAATGTCCCGTCGGGCACGACCGAGATCGCGGGAGGATCGAACGCACGGGCCTCTCGGCGCATCTGGTAGTGGCGATTGACCTCTTGAAGGTACTCATCGAGACGCTCAGAAAAGGCGTCGAGGTCTTCAGGAAATTCCTCGAACTCGATAACCCACTCGTGACCCGGCCGGTCTCCATTTCGGAGATTTCGAGGTGCTATGTGATAGTCTAACACGTGGGCGCCTGTTTCATCACAGGCGTGACGCAGAGCAGCCCGGGCCTCGTCGCCGTACAGGGCCTCTCCATACTCGTCGATCATTTCGCTGGTACGCCCCGCGACGGTAATCTTGTGCGGAAACGTGTCGGTGAACCGAACCACATCGCCGACCTCATAGGCCCAGAGGCCACTGCTGGAGGTAACGTAGAGCGAGTAGCGCACGCCCGGCTCCACATCCTCAATCGTGTAGCGGCGGGGGTTTTCCTCTCCTTTCTCGTCAAGGCGCACGAACTCGTAAAACACACCGTTGTCCAGGTGCAGAAGCATCGACGAGTCCGCTGGGGCTTCCTGAAAGGAAAAGAAGCCTTCCGACGCGCCGTAGGTTTCGAGGAAGTCGATGTCCTTCCCAATCTTGTTCTCCAGAAGGTCGCGGTAAGATCGAAGCGGCACCCCACCGGCAATGAAGAGCTGCAAGTTGGGCCACACCTCCCCGACCGTACTGACCGTGTCGGCGTGACGGTCGTTGTAGACATCAAGGAGTTCGTCGAAGAGGACGATCGCCCAGGTCGGCGCCATCACCACCATGCGGATGTCCTGGTCGACCGTGCGCTCGGCGATGGTGCGCAGCTTCTCTTCCCAGTTCGGGATGAAAGAAACCTCGTTCGGCACCGCCTGGAAGAAGGCGCTGAAGAAACCGGGAGCATTTTCGGCCAGGATGCCGCTGATCTCTCCGGCGAGCGTACCGGGGTAGTCGGGGTCCTCTTCCACTCGTCCCGGCAACGTGAGGTGGTTTCCAAGGAAGAATCGCCCATCGAGCGTCTGCCTCAAGTAGTTGAGCCCGGTCCCGACGCTGAAGGCACGGTTGTGGTCGATGGTTTCCTGACTGATGGGGATGATCTTCCCGTCGGAGACCGTCCCGCTGGAAACGGCAAAGTTCGTAATCGTGCCGGGCCACATTACGTCGGCAGCCCCTTCCCGAACCCGAATAACGTCGTCTTCCACGTCGTCGTACGTGTGCAGGGGCACGCGCTCCTGGTACGCGTCCACCACGTCGTCGGCGGCAGCAATCTCGGCAAAGTTATGACGGCGTCCCCACTCGGTATCGGCCGCCTGTGTGAGCAGGTCGCGAAGAAGCGTGCGCTGCGTGGAAACAGGACGGCGCTTAAAGTCTTCGATCCGCTGAATAGGATCGAGCCACTGCAAAGCGGAGCGGATCAGCTCGTCCATCGATAGACGGGGAAAGTCAGTGCATGACAAAGTCTGGCGTCAAAAACACGGGGCCCTCTAGGACGTTCCGGAAAAACCGTCTCGAGATTGACGCTGGTGCGGAACGATCGACTTGCTCGGATCGGCAAGAAACAATCTGCGGGCGAGCGTCCAAACAGGCCCTTTGTCCGGTGGACCACAGGTTGTCAGAAATTTTTACAAAATCGGGCAGGGGGATCTCGCCTCGACGCCGCTCTGTGTATACTTTCCAATAGCAAGTGTTCGTCCCATCTCTTGCGGCCGCCTTTTCCCTCCGAATTCCCTGCTCCCCATGCCTCCTCCCGCCTCTTCCCCTGCGCAGTTTGCCCGCGGGCGGTTCTCGCCCGATCACTTCGTGCTCGACTGTCAAGACCAATCGCTCGACTGCCGCCCAGGCAGCTCGGCGGTGCCCGGCGCCCACGTGATGGGCATCCTCAACGTGACCCCGGACTCCTTTTCGGACGGTGGGAAGTTTGTAGCCGTCGAGGACGCCGTGTCGCGGGCAGCGGAGATGATCAGTGAAGGAGCCAGCATCATCGACATAGGCGGGGAGTCGACCCGACCGGGGGCTGATCCGGTGCCGTTAGAGGAAGAAAAGGATCGCGTACTGCCCGTCATCGAGGCCCTTGCCGACCAGTTTCCGGAGGCCCTTTTCTCCATCGATACCTACAAGCCAGCCGTGGCCCGCGCGGCACTCGAGGCCGGGGCCCACATCGTGAACGACGTGACAGGTCTCCGTCACAATTCCGAAATGGCCAACGTGGCCGCCGAGTCGGACGCTTCTCTCATCATCATGCACTCCAAGGGCCAACCCGGCGATCTGACCACGCCCCGGACCTACGCCGACGTGACGGCCGAGGTGCGCGACGACCTCGCTCAGGCCATCGAACGGGCCAAGGAGGCGGGGGTCTCGTCCATCGTCGTCGATCCCGGCTTTGGTTTCGGAAAATCGCACACCGACAATCTGCGCCTCATGGACCAGGTCGACGAACTGCTTGCGCTGGACCGCCCCGTACTGATTGGGGTCTCGCGGAAGAGCACGATTGGCGCCACCCTGGGGACCCCGTCTACCCCCGCCCCTGTTGACGAGCGGCTGTTCGGGTCGCTCGGCACCACAGCGGTGGCCGTCATGCGAGGAGCGACCCTCGTCCGTGCCCACGACGTAGCCGCCACCGTGCAGATGCTGGAGGCACTCAACGCGACCCTTCACTCAACTTCGGCCGACACGTAACCCTCCGTCGCTGGCGGAGTTCATCCGCTTTTCCGCATCGGCACCACACCCGTGATCCTCTTTGAGATCATCCGCTTCGAGGTGCGCGACGCCATCGAGATTGCGCTCGTCGCGTACCTCCTCTACCAGCTCTACCGACTGATGCGCGGCACGATTGCCGTGCAGATCGCCGTCGGGCTTGGGGCACTGTTTCTTATACAGGTCGCGGTGGAGCTGGCGAACATGACGATGCTGAGCACAATCTTCAACTACTTCAATCAGGTCTTCGTGCTGGCCGTCATCATTATCTTCCAGCCTGAGATTCGGCGCCTGCTGTTGCTACTTGGCAAAAATCCGATCATTCGCCGATTCGTTAGCAGCACCGACCGGAGCGAGATTGTGAACGAGACGGTGACGGCCGTAGAAGACATGAGCAGCCAACAAATTGGCGCACTTATCGCTTTTCAGCGGAGCACCGGCCTGCGCAGCTACATTGAGACGGGGGAGTTGCTCCAGGCGGAAGTCTCCCACGACCTGATAACCACGATTTTTCACGGCCAAAACCCCCTTCACGATGGAGCCGTCATCATCAACGACCGGCGGATCGAGGCGGCACGATGTATTCTACCGGTTTCCACGAGCATGAAGCTGAGCCCCCAACTGGGCCTGCGCCACCGGGCCGCAGTGGGACTCACCGAGCAGACCGACGCGTTCGTCGTGGTCGTGTCGGAGGAGACCGGCAACATTAGCGTCTCACGCGATGGCGCTCTCATCTCCAACATCACCTCGGACGAGCTCCGCCGGTACCTCTCCAGCGCGCTGACAAACCAGGCCGCCCCGGCCTCGTCCCTAGACACGACCCCTGCGTAGTCCTCTCTTCTTGCTTCGCTCTCATCATGCCCAACTTTGCCTCGAACGACAAGGACACCCGCAAATTCCAGCGGCGACGCCAACGCCTCGTAGAGGCTCTTCGCGACCGGGGCATTCAGGATCAGGATGTACTCGACGCAATCGGGGTTGTGCCGCGCCACCTGTTCGTGGAGCCGGCCTTCCGAAACCGAGCCTACGACGACGAGGCCCTTCCCATCGGCCTGAATCAGACAATCTCACAGCCCTTCACGGTGGCTTATCAGAGTTCCCTACTGGAGGTGGACCCCCACGATCGGATCTTGGAGGTGGGGACGGGCAGCGGGTATCAGGCCGCCGTACTCTGCGAGATGGGGGCCCGCGTCTTCTCGATTGAGCGGCACGAGGAGCTGCTCGATCGCACCCGAACGCTCCTGGATGAGCTCGGCTACTCGGTTCGGACCCGCTACGGGGACGGCACGAAGGGGTGGCCTGCTTTCGCCCCGTACGACGGCATCGTGGTAACGGCGGCGGCGCCCGACATCCCCGACCCGCTCCTTCGCCAACTCCGTGAACCGAACGGCTCGGACGAGGGGCGTCTTGTGGTCCCCGTAGGCGGGAGCGGCGGCCAGACCATGACGTGTGTGCGCCGCACCGGAAGCGGGCCCCACGACTACGACCGCACGGAATTTCACAATTTCCGATTCGTGCCGCTCGTCCAGGACGAGGACGACGGGACGTAGCCCTTTCGACCGAACGCCATCCACCCCTCTGCGCTGATGCACGCCGATCAAAGGTGAATACCCTACGCGGGTTCGAGGACGTCCAGAAGCCAATCAATTTGTCGCTGGCGCAGGGCCCGAACCGCCGCGTCGGAGGAGGCCTCTGCCTCAAACTCGGCCCACCGCTCGCTCATGTGCGCTGCCTCAATGGCCGCCTGTCGGGGCTCCGCATGGGTGCAGGCATGAGTGACGAGCAACCGTGCGGCCTCACTTTGCCTGCAGGGAAGACCTAACGCCGCCGCCTCCACCACCACGTCCGTCGTATCCGTCCGCACCGTTGCCCAGTCGATTTCCGCGGGCGACTGGGCCGCCGCCCACAGCCGACCCGTCGTCGTGTCGGGCAGAACCGCCTCGACGCCCGTCTGCCGCGCGCACCACCGAGCGAAGCGACGAAGCACCGTTTCGGAGAGCTCATCGGCAACATAGTCGATAAGCTGGATGCGAGGCGCCCGTCCCCAGTCCACCTCTTCTCCTGTCCACCGATCCATAATGAGGGTCCGCCGCTCACGGCTGTCAAAAATGTAGTAGTAGCGGTCCACCGTCTGATCGGACAACGTAGCGGGTGAGGACATGAGAAACGTGATTTCAATGAGGAAGCGGCGGAAGTCGTAGCTTTCTTTAAGATGAGATGTGCAACAAACGCGTTCTCATCAAATATAGATGATCCTTTTCCAAAAAGTTTGTTCTTCGTTACGACATCAAGTGCGTCGCGAAGCACTCGCGTTGCCCGTCAGCGTTTCCAGGTCACTAACGGTGGCGCACTTCTGATTGCCCGCGGTCCCTCCGATCCGAAGATACCACACAGGCCATGAAGCGACCGTCTGCTCGTTCCCTCCTTCTTGCGCTCAGCTTTCTCCTCGCCGGCACATTGCTCGGCGCTCAGTTGCAGGCCTCCCTCTCCTCCGACGATGCCATCGAGCAGTTTAAAAAGATGAAGCAGGCATTCCTGCTGATTAGCGGCAAATACGTCGAACAGGTGCGCCCGAAGCGCTTGGCAGTGGGCGGGGTCCAGGGCATGCTCAACCGTCTCGACCCCCACTCCAGCTACACGCCGTCCGAGGAGGTCGCCAGCAGGCGGGAACGCATGCGGGGGTCGTTTGGGGGGGTTGGCATCCGGTTCAATGTGGTGGATGACACGGCACGGGTGTTGTCGCCGATTCAGGATAGTCCGAGCGCAGAGGCAGGCCTCAGGGCTGATGACCGGATTGTCGCCATCGAAGACGCGACCGCCCTCGGGCTGTCCCAGCGGGAACTCCGACAGCGACTAACGGGGCCAAAGGGAACGAACGTCACATTCACGGTCTACCGCCCGACCACTAACGAGCGCTTGACCTTCACGATACGTCGGGCCGAGATTCCGCTGTCGTCCATTCGCTCCTCCTACATGATTGACGACGAGACCGGGTACGTCGATATCGGTCGATTTGCCCAACCCACCCACAAGGAGTTTGTCCGAGCGGTCGACCAGCTCAAGGACGCGAACATGAATCGCCTGGTCCTCGACCTTCGTGGGAACAACGGCGGCGTTATGGAAGCAGCCATTAAGATTGCCGACGAGTTTCTGGGCAAGCCCAGCGAAGAAATCGTACGGCTTGAAGGTCGTATCCCCAACACGAACAAGACGCGGCGCACCCGAGCTGGTGGCATCCTTGAGGATGAGCCCGTTATTCTGCTGGTAAACGATCAGACCGCCTCCGCCAGCGAGATTCTCGCAGGTACGCTCCAGGATCATGATCGGGCCCTCGTCGTGGGCCAGCGCACGTACGGGAAAGCCCTCGTCCAAAAACCCTACCAACTTAACGACGGAAGTCTTCTCAACCTTACGGTGGGACGGTACTACACCCCGACCGGTCGGCTCATTCAAACCCCGTATGAGACCGGCAACCTGCAAGACTATTACCAGACGAAGGTCGACCAGCAGCGAGCCGCTGTCCAGAATATCCGTGAATACAAAGACAACATCCCCGATTCGCTCACCTACCGCACTGTCCATGGGCGCACGGTCTTCGGCGGTGGGGGCATTTTGCCCGATTACGTCATTCAGCCGGATACCACCTCTCTATCGGGCTTTCTGCACCACACTGATCTCGATCGCTTCTTTCTCCTCTTCTCGAGCGAATGGTTTGCCCAACACGAACAGGCCCTTCGGAGCAAGTGGCAAAACCGTCCGGAGGAGTTTCTTTCCTCGTACCGGATACCGAAGGAGGCACTGTCCCGCTTTTGGTCGTACGCGCAGAAGAAAGAGGTCTTAACGCTGACTACGGACTCGGCTTCGATAGATCCGAGCCGGCAGACGTTTTCAAAGGCCGAAACCGCTGATGCCACCGATCTCGTTCGTGCACGCCTACACGGCCACATGGCGAACGTGATGTTCGGCGAGGGTACCGGCCAACCCGCCCTCAACGAAGTGGATCCAACTGTGCAAAAGGCCCTTACGCTCTGGCCTTCCTCTCAAGAACTGGCCAGCTATCACGCCTCCTCCTCTCGCAGCGGCGGCGAGTAGCCGGGTTCCTATCGCCCCTGGGACGTCCAACCGGAGAGACGTCCGCCTGAACCGCTGCCAATACGCCTCCGCACTTCGGCTTTCTTCAGTTCTGCAGGTGACACGAATCGAACACACGGTTACAGCAGCCGGCCAACACTTGTCTTATTCGAAGCCCATTGCCGCAAACGGCAGGAATGGATCTATTTGCAGAGACAGGAATCGCCCCTACGCGGCGAGGCAATCAGTGTCGCTCGCGATGTCCGAAGGGGGTCTGCTCCTTCGAATGATGACACTTCGGGTGCTTGATCACGGGTCTCTTTTCAGGGACATGCTGTCTTCGAACAAGGTCGTGCAGCGTCAAGCGTCATCGTGAGGACACAAACGAACTCAAAGTCTCGAAAACCCAGCATATCCTTCCGAGCATAGCAGGCTGTCGGAATGCGTCGAGAAATCGTCACATTGGAACGACCTCTTACACTCACGGTCCCAGACTGCCGTGATGAAAGCGAACTGCCATAAGATTTTCAGTTTGCTTCGAGACCAAATGAAGGAGTGCGTGCAGGTTGTCAGAACACCCCGCGGCAAGAAACACTGTCCAGATTTACCATCGTCAGAACCAGGAGTATTGGGAAGGGATCCCTCTTGTGATGCTTTTGTCTTCTTCTGTTAAAGTGCAACAAATCCGCGCTGATTAGATATAGGGTGTGTGATTCAAACCATCGAAGCGGACGATAAGGACTACGCTTCGTCTTTTTTACTCGATACCGCCCGTTCCCACTGGACGTTTGACCGATCCGTTCATCTATGAAGCGTCTGAGCAAGTATCACATTCTTCCCGCCATTGCCCTTCTCCTGTTCGGGGCCGTACTCGGGGTGCAGTTTGATTCGTACACAACCTCCGACGATGCGCTCAAGCAGTTTGAGAAGATGAAGCGCGCCTTCGCCATCATCAATGGTCGCTATGTGCAGCGCATAGAGCCCAGCGACGTGGCGGAAGAAGGCGTCCAGGGCATGTTGAACAGTCTTGACCCGCACTCCAGTTACATCCCGCCGGAGGAGGTAAAGGATACCCGGGACCGATACGAAGGCTCGTTCGGCGGCGTTGGCATTCTCTTTGAGCCGGGCGACACGGCCCGCGTTATCTCGCCGGTGGCCGACGGCCCGAGCGAAGAAGCTGGAATCATGGCGGGGGACCGGATTGTCCAAATTGAAGACTCTTCCGCCATTGGCCTCTCCGCCAACGGCATTCAGGACCGTCTCAAGGGAAAGATTGGCACAACGGTAGACCTTACGGTTTACCGGCCACTCTCAGATAAGCGGTTGACTTTTACGATCAAGCGAGACGAAATTCCGCTCTACTCTGTGAACTCGTCCTACATGATCGACGATCAAACTGGCTATGTCGAAATCGGCCGGTTTGCGATGTCAACCTACGACGAGTTTATGAAAAAAGTCGACGAGTTGAAGGGGGACGGGATGGAACGGCTCGTCTTGGACCTACGGAGTAATCCCGGTGGTGTCATGAAATCGGCCGTGCAGATTGCCGACGAGCTTTTGGGGCGGCCCGTCACCATCGTCGAGACAAAGGGGCGCAACTCTGAGATGAACAGGACCTTACGCTCTCAGGAAGGCGGTGCGCTTTCCAGCCAGCCTGTCATCGTTTTGGTCAATGGTCAGTCTGCCTCTGCAAGCGAAATTCTCTCCGGGGCTCTGCAAGACCACGATCGGGCACTCCTCGTGGGACGCCGTACCTTTGGAAAGGCCCTCGTGCAAAAGCAATTCGAACTCAATGATGGGAGCCTCTTGCAGATGACCGTGGGCCGGTACTACACCCCCGTCGGACGGCTTATCCAGACTCCTTACGAGAAGGGAAACCGGGAAGCCTACCTTCAGAACAAGTCCGACAGCTGGCGCGACGCCGTATACAACGTCCGTGAATACAAGGACAGCATCCCAGATTCACTCACGTTCAATACCGAGCATGGGCGTACAGTCTTCGGGGGTGGGGGCATCATGCCGGACTACGTGATCAGCCCGGACACCACATCCCTTGGCACATTTGTCCGAACGAACCTTGTGGACGCCCTATTCGCACAGCAATGGTTCTCGAAGAACGAGCGAGAGCTCCGAAGCACCTGGCAAAACCGCGAGGATGAATTCCTCTCTTCGTACCAAGTGCCCGATGAGGCGGTCTCCAAATTCTGGGACTACGTACAGGAGGAAGACGCACTTACCCTCACCACCAATCCGGATTCAGTCGATGCCTCCGAACAAGTTTTCCTGAAGTCGAAGGCCCAGAATCTCGACGACTTGGTTCGCTCCCGAGTCAAGGGCCGACTGGCGAATGAGTTGTACGGTACGGGCGCCGGACAACCCATCCTAAATGAGACAGACCCCGCTGTCCAGCGGGCCATGGCGTTGTGGCCCGACTCGAAAGAGCTCGCTGGTTTCCACAGTTCCACCGCGCAGATGCAGAACGAGTAGTCATCACTCGGAGGTGGAGGTGACAGCAGACGCTGAAAGGGAATCGCCCAGGTCTCCGGATTCTTCGTCCGGAGCCTGGGCTTTTCCATTTCGGACTTGTCTTTAACCCTCGACGGCTCCCGCTTCGCGGCGTTTTGACACTGGGGAAAATTGAGTGCCTCAGATAAAGGCACAGCGTGCGAAAAGGACGGCCCTCGTCACATCCACGATATCTATCAGCCTTCACAACAGATGGGGAGCCGACTGTCCCTCCTGAAGTCTGAGTCGTTCCCATGTCTCCACCACAGGCGGCTGTGACGGGACCGATCCCTCACGACGAAGGACAGAGAAGCATGAGACTCTTCATTGTGACCGACGACGGGGTAGTTGGGACCGTTCCACAATGTTTCCCCTTCGCGTGCTCAATCACCAGCGCCTCCTCACAGTCCCATGCGACTCCCCCCTGGTAGAATGCATCGGCCCGGCGCAAACCAACTCTGCTTCCTGACTGAATTGCTCGCGCGATTCCTCCTGACGGGCAGCTGTTCCGAAGAAACCAGGCTGGGTCCGTTCTGAACCGACCGACCCTGGGGTTCGTGGAGCGAGAACAAATTCCGGGGACAACGGGAGCAGCCCTTCGGGCCGTCGTATAGAATCAAGAAGACGCAGCGGCCCATGGGACCACCGCAGACTCCCGGCTGAAGGACGGGGGCACAATCATTGAAACGATCCCGCCGTGTTCAGACGAGTTGAGCCCGGCCCCCAAGTGTAGGGAAAGATTGCGTTCTTCGACGTCAACTGGCACAGGGAGTACAACGCGAACGGTGGAGTCTGGCCTGGGGCGACACTCGTGACAAAACCCATTCTGGCCCTTGCTGAGTTGTCCTCAGATGGACCGGCCCTGGGCATGACGCCTCAGATGTGGAGCAGGTCACCCATTTCAAGAGGGGTACACCGCGGCAGATGCGGTTTTCTCTCGGGAATTGGGTGTGTTCAACGAGGCCCACAGAAGCTCCGCCGGATGCTGAGCGGTCCGCCCCGTGACGTCTTTGATCTGCGAGCGACAGGAGAAGCCCGGAGCGGCGATCGTCGTGTTGGGGTTGGCGTCCCGAACGGCAGGAGCGAGGCGCAATTCGGCCATCTGCTTCGACACGTCCACGTGCTCGGCCTCGTAGCCGAAGGCCCCAGCCATGCCGCAACACCCGGCGTCCACCGCGGTCACGTCGAAGCCGGCACGCGCTAGCACCTGCTCGGTGGCCTCGGTGCCCACAAGGGCCTTCTGGTGGCAGTGGCCGTGGAGAAGCACGTCGCTGCGGCCCCGCCATGCCACATCGTCCAGCACGCCGGCATCGGCCCGCTCAGCCACGTACTCCGCGAACGTGTAGGCCGCGTCGGCCACGGTCTCGGCGCGGGGCTCCCCCGGGAGAAGATCCAGAAACTCGTCGCGCAAGGTGAGGATCGAGCTTGGCTCCAGCCCCACGACGGGCACGCCCTCCTCGGCGTAGGGATAAAGCGCCTCGACGGTTTGAAGAGCCTGGCGCTGGGCCTTCGTCACCATGCCCTTCGACAGCAGCGTACGCCCGCTGTCCACCGGTTCCGAGGGAAGCTCTACCCGATGGCCGGTGGCTGCGAGGACGCGTGCTGCGGCCCGAAGCGGAGCGGGCGTGTGGTAGGCGTTGAACGCGTCGGGAAAGAGGACCACACGCGGACCGGGGACACCGTCGCCGCGCGTGGCGCTGAGGGCACCATTTTGTCTCTTTACCCACTGCGGAAATGTCTCGCGGGCGAAGGGCGGCAGGTCGCGTTCGGCGCTAACGCCGAGCAGCGCCTCCCCGAGCATACGGAGCATCGACTGATCGCCGGCCCAATTGACGACCGGCGCTAGGGGCGTGCCGCTAATCCACCGCGCCGCGAAGGGCTGGTGCGCGAAGAGACGCGTGCGGAGAGGCACACCATTCTCCTTCTGGTAGTGATGCTGCCACTCGGTCTTGATTTTGGCCATGTCGACGTTCGACGGACACTCCGTCTTGCAGGCCTTACACTGAATGCAAAGATCCATGACCTCGGCCATGTCGTCACCCGTCATCGCATCTTCCGACAGCTCCCCGGCCAGCGCATTCCGGAGCGCGTTGGCCCGCCCCCGCGTCGAGTCTTTCTCTTCGCGCGTCGCCATGAAGCTGGGACACATGGTACCGGCCCGGAGCTTACGGCACGCGCCATTGCCATTGCACTTCTCGATCGCGGCCGCAAAGCCACCATCTCCAGAAAAGTCGAGCGCCGTACGGAAGGGCCGAGTCTCGTATTCCGGGCCCATGCGGAGATGCTCCGTCATCGACGGGGCATTTACGACCTTCCCCGGATTCAGGATCTGCTCGGGGTCGAAGAGGGATTTCGTTTTCTGGCACAGCCCGTACAGGTCCTCCCCGAGAATCGCGGGGTTGGCCCATCCCCGAACGAGGCCGTCGCCGTGCTCTGAGGAGACCACGCCCCCGTACTTCTTGACGAGGTCGAGCGACTCGCGGGCGATCTGCTCCATCTTCTCCACCTCTTCTTCGTCGCGGGTGTTCACAAAGGGACGCACGTGCAGGCAGCCGGCCGAGGCGTGCGCATAGTACGCGGCACGGGTATCGGTATCGTCGACGAAGGTGGAGAGCTCGTCGATGTAGTCGGCCAAATTCTCAACCGGCACCGATGCGTCCTCGATAAAGGCCCACGGCTTGTAGTCGCCGTCCACGCCCATGAGCAACCCGAGGCCCTCTTTCCGGATGGACCACACGTTTTTGATGGCGTCCGGCTCCTCCACCCGTTCGACCGCATAGCCCCGCTCGGATTCTGCAATCATACGGTCGAGAGCATCGATCTGTTGGGCAACCTCCTCCCGCGTGTCACCCGAATACTCGGTGATGAGAACGGCGCCGGGGGTGCCCTCCAGAAAGGTCAACCGCTCGGCGTAGCCGGGGGTCTGCTGGGTTCGCTCAATCGCGACGCCGTCGAAGAGCTCGACGGCAGTTGGATCCGTTTCCAAGACCGTAGTCACAGCCCGGAGTGCGTCGTCGCGCGAGTCGAAGTGCGCCACCCCAAGCCCCGTCCGGGCGGGCTTTTCGACGAGGTCGCAGGTAATCTCGGTGGCGACGGCAAGGGTCCCCTCGCTCCCGCAGAGAAGCTTGGCGAGGTTGCGCTCCTCGTCCAGCAGCGCCTCCAGCCGGTAGCCGTTGTTGCGGCGCCAGTGGCTAGGGGTGTCTTTTTCAATGACCTCGCGCCCTCCCTCCGCCAGCAGCGCGTCCAGGCCTCGATAAAGCGCCCCTTCCAGCCCATCCGCCCGCATCCGCTCCTGCCATTGGTCGTGGTCGAGGGGCTCGAAGGTCGCGGGCGAGCCGTCGGCCAGCAGCACCTCGGCCCGCCGGACATGATGGATGAAGTTGCCGTAGGTGATGGAGTGGGTCCCCGTCGAGTTGTTGGCGAGCATGCCCCCGAGCGTGGCGCGGTTGGCGCTGGCCGGATCGGGCCCCACCATAAGGCCGTGTTCGGCGGCGGCCCGATTCAAGTCGGCAAGGGTAACGCCGGGCTCAACCCGTGCCGTCTGGGCCTCCGGATCAATGTCGAGAATCTCGTTGAGGTGCACCGTAAAATCAATCACGAGGGCCGTATTGACCCCCTGTCCCGCCAGCGAGGAGCCTCCTCCCCGAGGCAGTACGGGAATCCCGAGGTTCGATGCGGTTTCCAGCGCCGCCTGCACATCACCCACATGCTCGGGCACCAGTACCCCAATGGGGGACATGGCGTACATGCTGGCGTCCGTCGCGTAGAGCGCTCGCGTCATCTCGCCGGTACGCAGGTCCCCGTCCACACGGGGGCCCAGTGTATCGCGGAGAGCGTGACGAGACTGGGTGGCAGGAGAGGACATAGAAGAAGGGACCAATGTTGAAAAACGCGCACAAGCGGCGGGATAACTACCAGTCTACACCGAACGCTCCGCGGCCGCTCCTGTTTTGGCGGAAACAGTTACGATTCGCCTCCACGACAAACGGTGACAAAGGAGGCTCGAGGCAAGGGATCCCCCACATCGAAACGTGAGCACGAGAGGCCCCGCAATTCGCCAACAGGTCGGTGCGCTCCCATCCCTCTATGGCGGAGAAAAATACTCTGACGACGGCCAATGGAGTCCCGTTCACCGAGCACGAAGCACCCACCCCTGCGGATCGAGGCGGACCGTGGCCGTGTCGCTGGGGAGCCTCAGTTCCCCCGTCGCTCCAGACATGGAGACCGTGCGGGTCTCCCCCCCCACCTTTACAGGGACCGGCACCGCAAATGCCGTATCGGCCCGCGCCCATTGGAGCGAAAGCGTCCGCCCGGCACGCGTCGTGTCTAGCCGGGGCAGCGACGACTGGTAGAGGTACGTGTTCGCAAAGGCGTCGAGTGGGCGGTCTGCAAGCGATTCGGCAAGGCGGAGAAAAGCGTCTGTGTCTACGTGTCGGCAGGTCTGCCCCTCGGTCGAGCTTGGGGACAGGAACCGGCGCAAAAGGGTCTCCACCGCTTCCTCACCGATCATGAACCGAAGGGTGTGGAGCACGAGCGCACCCTTGAAGTAGACGTCACGATTGTAGGCCTCCTGCGCAGTCGTCGGTTCGTGGCGTGCAATGGGTACCCGATTGGCAATCTCGCGCCGGTGATGACCAATAACCTCGTGGTAGGTCCTGGTGTCGCGCAGCGACTCGGCGTACAGGGCTTCCAGGTAGGTGGCCGTGCCCTCGTGGAGCCAGAAGTCCTTCCAGTCGCGTGCCGTCAGGCAGTTGCCGTACCACTCGTGCGCCAGTTCGTGGAAGTGGAGGGCGTCGAACCCAGCGTCGTACCCCAGGCCGCCCGTCGTAAAATCGTGACCGTACGCAATGAGGGTCTGGTGCTCCATGCCCAGGAAGGGCGTCTGGGCGAGGCCGTACTTGTCGGCGCGGAACGGGTAGGGGCCGAGGGTCTCTTCCAGAAAGCGCACGTGGTCCAGTAGGTCCGGAAGGTGCGCTCGCGCCTTCGTCGTGTCCGAGGGCAGGGCGTAGAAGGACACGGGCACGTCC